>NZ_MTHE01000039.1:0-1046 GCF_001956865.1 Brevundimonas sp. ZS04 | reverse complement strand
AGGTTTCGGGGGCCGATCACGACCGGCCCCCTTGAGCCTTAGAAGTTGATGTCGACGGTGGCGCGGCGGTTCAGCGGCTCACGCACGCCGTCGCCGGTGGCCTTGGCCGGCTGGGTCTCGCCCTTGCCGTCCAAGGAGATCACGCCGCCATTGACGCCTTGAGCGACCAGGGCGTCAGCTACGGTGCGCGCACGGCGGTTCGACAGGCCTTGGTTGTAGGCCGCAGCGCCCTGGGTGTCGGTGTGGCCGACGACCAGCACGCGGGTCGGAGCGCCCGACTTGGCGTAGTTGGCGGCTTGCGTCACCACCGAGCGGGCTTCCGCCGTCAGGTCCGAACGGTCGAAGTCGAAGTAGACCACGAACTGACGCGCAGCCGGCTCGGCGCCGAACGCATAGCGCAGGCCCAGCGTCACGGTGTGCGACTGGTCGTAGTCGCCCGACAGGGTGCCGAAGGCCGGAGCGGCCGACTGCGTGGTGTCGAACTCCATGTCGCCCGTCAGGTAGCGGTAGGTCAGGTCGATGTTGGCGCGGTCGCCCACGGCCCAGGCCAGACCGGCGATCGCCTGAGCGGCGAACTTGGTCGAGCTGTCGTCAGCCGTGAAGCTGACGCCCGGGTTCTGACGCAGACGGCCGATGGTGTCGACGTTGACGCGGTTCACACCGACGCCCAGGCCGACGAACGGACGGATGGTCCAGTCCGGCGAGCCGAAGTCGTACAGGACGTTGGCCATCAGAGTCGTCGACTCGATGTCGCCTTCCGGCGAGTGGCACGGGCCGGTGGCCGGGGTCAGGTTGCACAGGCCGTTCGGGCCCGAGACAGCGCGCACCTTGCCGATGTCGCCCGAGCGGTAGCCGCCTTCGAGCTCAACACGCCAGTTCGGGTTGAAACGGTAGCCGAGGCGAGCGAACGCCGCCCAGCCGTCGTTGACTTCCCAGTTCCAGCTGTGGCCGGTCGCCGACGCTTCCGTGTTGATGTCGTCGATGATGTGGTAGCCGGCGTCGATCGCGCCGTACCAGCCATCGGGCTCAGCCGATGCAGCGCCGGC
>NZ_MTHE01000038.1:0-827 GCF_001956865.1 Brevundimonas sp. ZS04 | reverse complement strand
GCGGCGACCAAGTCGGCGATCCTGGGCCTCATCATTCTGGCCACGGCGGCCTTCTTCGTGCCGCTCGAGATCCTGCACCCCTTCTGGATGCTGGCCTTCCTGATCCTGATCTCGACCACCTTCGCCCTGTTCGGCTTCATCATCGGGGTCTGGGCGCAGAATTTCGAGCAGCTTCAGTTCGTGCCCATGCTGATCGTCACGCCCCTGACCTTCCTGGGCGGCGCCTTCTATTCGATCGAGATGCTGCCCGAGGGCTGGCGCACGGTCGCCCTGTTCAACCCGGTGGTCTATCTGATCTCGGGCTTCCGCTGGGCCTTCTACGGCGTGGGGGACGTCAGCGTCGAAATCAGCCTTGCGGCCACGCTGGGCTTCTTCTTCGCCTGTCTGGCGGTGGTGGGCTGGATCTTCAAGACCGGCTATCGTCTGAAGAACTGAAGGTCACGAAAGCGCCGAACTCGGCGCTCACCGTCCTGCCCCTCTAACGCCTTTTCGACCTGATGCGCGCCCGGCCGGGCGCCGGAGACCGAATGTCCGACGCCGACGACAAGCCCCAGTCGCCTGAAACGCAGTCCGCCCCGCGCGCCCCCGAGCCCTTCCGCCGGGGCCAGATCACCTGGGGCCGCCCGCCACAGGCCGCCTTCCACGTCGGCCCCCTGCCGCGCGACGAGGGCCTGGCGCGCCTGGCCGCCATGCCGCCGCACCCGAAACCGGCCCAGCCGAAGCCCGCCCCCGCGCGCCCGCAGGCGGCCCAGCCCGCCGCCTCGCGCCCGGCCGCGCCCGCCGCCCGACCCGCCGACGTGTTCGGCGGCTCCATGGTCCCGCGCCGT
>NZ_MTHE01000037.1:0-1313 GCF_001956865.1 Brevundimonas sp. ZS04 | reverse complement strand
ATGGCCAAGGAAAAGTTCGAACGCACGAAGCCGCACGTGAACATCGGCACGATCGGTCACGTTGACCACGGCAAGACGACGCTGACGGCGGCGATCTCGATGACGCTGGCGAAGGCCGGCGGCGGCAAGGCGATGAACTACGCCGACATCGACAACGCGCCGGAAGAAAAAGCGCGCGGCATCACGATCAACACGTCGCACGTCGAGTATGAGACGGCCAACCGTCACTACGCGCACGTCGACTGCCCGGGCCACGCCGACTACGTGAAGAACATGATCACGGGCGCGGCTCAGATGGACGGCGCGATCCTGGTTTGCTCGGCCGCTGACGGCCCGATGCCGCAGACCCGCGAGCACATCCTGCTGTCGCGTCAGGTCGGCGTTCCGGCGCTGGTGGTGTTCCTGAACAAGGTCGACATGGTCGACGACGAGGAACTGCTGGAGCTGGTCGAGATGGAAGTGCGCGAGCTGCTGAGCTCGTACCAGTTCCCGGGCGACGACATCCCGGTGGTCAAGGGCTCGGCCCTGGCTGCGGTGGAAGATCGCGACCCGCACATCGGCGCCGAGCGCGTTCTGGAGCTGATGGCGGCGGTCGACAGCTACATCCCGCAGCCGGAACGTCCGATCGACATGCCGTTCCTGATGCCGGTGGAAGACGTGTTCTCGATCTCGGGCCGCGGCACCGTGGTGACGGGTCGCGTCGAGCGCGGCGTCGTCAAGGTCGGTGAAGAAGTCGAAATCGTCGGCATCCGTCCGGTTCAGAAGACGACCTGCACGGGCGTCGAAATGTTCCGCAAGCTGCTGGACCAGGGCCAGGCCGGCGACAACGTGGGCGTGCTGCTGCGCGGCACCAAGCGTGAAGACGTCGAGCGCGGTCAGGTGCTGTGCAAGCCGGGTTCGATCACCCCGCACACCAAGTTCGTGGCTGAAGCCTACATCCTGAACAAGGAAGAAGGCGGCCGTCACACGCCGTTCTTCACGAACTACCGCCCGCAGTTCTACTTCCGTACGACGGACGTGACCGGCATCGTGCGCCTGAAGGAAGGCGTCGAGATGATCATGCCGGGCGACAACGCCGAGCTGGACGTCGAGCTGATCACGCCGATCGCGATGGAAGAGAAGCTGCGCTTCGCCATCCGCGAAGGCGGCCGCACCGTCGGCGCCGGCGTCGTGGCCAAGATCGTCGAGTAATCGACGATCCTCGCCACGCGAGACTAAAGCCTAGGCGGGAGCTCGCTCCCGCCGGGGCCAAGATCGTCGAGTAATATCGACGGGCGGCTTTCGAGCCGCACAGTAAGAGTAGCGTAAGCGTA
>NZ_MTHE01000036.1:0-1776 GCF_001956865.1 Brevundimonas sp. ZS04 | reverse complement strand
TCCTCCAGTGTTTTGCGGACTGTTCCGTCCGCTCCTTTCGTCTTCGTCATTCTCGTCGTCCTTCATGTTTGTGGCCGTTGGGGCCGATTTGTTGATGTTCACGCACGTCGCATTCGGTTGGTTGGTGGGCGCCCACAGTTCATCGCTGCCCCGAAGCAGTGTTCGGAGCGGTAGTCGTCGTATCGGGATGGAAGTCCCGTCAGAGGTGAGGACGATCCCTCGCCTCGGGTGGTGCTGAGACCTTGGATGAGGTCTCTACGGGAGGGCGTGATAACCCTCCTCGGTCTGGCCAGACATCAATAGAATACGCGGACTGATGTCATTGACAACCAAAGGCAATTTGCCAAATCTGTCCTCGCATTTTGCGTGGATGGCGGATTTGGCAATGCCGGTCGAGCGAAGGACCGAGTCTGGCAAAGGGTCAAAACGCTGCGGGGCAAGTTTGGCAAGTCCACGCAGGTCATGGGTGCGATTCTGGCAAACTTAACGGCTGGTCTGCGACGAGTTTGGCAACGAAATAAATTTGAGCCAGCCGATGCCGTCACCCCGGAAGTCCGAGAAAGAGAAGCAGCGGGAGCAGTTGTCCGCCCTGCTGGGGGAGCCGGTCTTCTTGCGGGACGAGGCCGCACCGATGGTTCGGTTCACTCCCGACACCATGAACACGGAGCCGCACAAGCGACCTCCCTACTTCCAGAAGAAGACGGGGAGCACGGCTCTTTATCCCGAGTCTTGGCTCAAAGAGTTCGCCCGGACAGGGCAGGTGGTATCTCCCACTACCGGGAAGGTGATGTTCGGGGCGCACCCGTGGCCTCCTGCGCCGCCGACTTCGGCGTCCGCTGTTCCAGCCCCACCGAAGAAGCGGATCAACAAGAAGAAGCGAGATGCCGCGATCTTCGTTCTCGACCTAATCAAAGAGACCGATCCAGAGCGGCGAAGGAAATTCATAGAGGGCGAGCCGGAATAGCCGTTCTCCCAAACACCCCTGAAAACCGGTCCTTCAGCGTCCCGGAAATCCGGGCTTTCAGAACCGTGCGTCGATGTGTTTGACACCATCCGTTTTGGGTGACACCTCGCCGATCCATGAGACGATGATCTCCTCGATCTCGGAGGAGATGACCCTGACCAAGCGCGTGGCCCTCTACTGTCGTGTCTCGACGGCCGACAAAAACCAGACCGTGGAAAACCAGCTTCGCGATCTACGAGCGGTCGCCCAGAGGCAGGACTGGGAGATCGTAGCCACCTTCCTCGATGAGGGCATCTCGGGCGCCAAGGGCCGTGAGAAACGACCCGGCTTCGACAACCTGTTGAAGGGAGTGGCGCGCAGAGATTTTGATCTGATCGCGTGCTTCTCGGTCTGCCGGATCGGACGAAGCTTGCCCGACCTGATCCACTTCCTCGGCGACATCCAGACCAAGAATGTGGACCTCTACGTCCACACGCAGGGCCTCGACACCTCGACCTCCTCGGGTCGGATGATGTTCTCGATGCTCGGCGTCTTCGCCGAATTCGAAAGAGCCATTCACCGCGAGCGCGTATTGAGCGGCCTTCGGCGGACGACCAAGAAGTCCGGTCGCAAGCCCATGCCTGAAGACCGTCTGGAAGCGATCAGGAGGTCGTTGCAGGACGGTCTGGGCATCCGTGCCACCGCCCGCCTACATCGTGCCTCCACGACCACTGTGACGGCGATCTCGCGCACGCTGAAGACGGTCCAGACAGACCGTCAGGAGAGCGTAGTGCACGCCTGAACCGGACGTAGCCATTCGACTACGGCTTGCT
>NZ_MTHE01000035.1:0-2914 GCF_001956865.1 Brevundimonas sp. ZS04 | reverse complement strand
GCTGGGGGTTGAGGCGGCTGGCGCTGCACTATGCCCGCATGGCGGCGGATGAAGGGGCGGACGGCCTGCTGATCGGCTCGGAGATGCGGGGGCTGACCTGGACGCGGGATGCGAACGGGGGCTTTCCGGCGGTGGCGCAGTTTCGGGCGCTGGCGGCGGAGTGCCGGGCGGTGGTCGGGTCGCGGGTCAAGCTGAGCTACGCCGCCGACTGGTCGGAGTATTTCGGCTGGCAGAGGGACGGAGAGGTTCGGTTTCACCTCGATCCTTTGTGGGCGGACCCGAATATCGATTACGTCGGCATCGATTGGTATCCGCCGATGGGCGACTGGCGCGGCGGCGACGGCGGGCGGGACGCCGAAGATTTCAAAGGGCCGTCGGACCCGGCCTATCTGGCGGCGCAGGTCGCGGGCGGCGAGGGGTATGACTGGTTCTACGCCGGCGCGGCGGATCGGGCGGCGCAGCGGCGCACGGCGATCACGGACGGCGCCCACGGCGAAGACTGGATCTGGCGCTACAAGGATCTGAAGGGCTGGTGGTCGAACCGGCATCATGAGCGCGTGGGCGGCGCAAGGCAGGCGGCGCCGACGGCCTGGGTTCCGGGGATGAAGCCGATCCGGCTGACCGAGTTCGGCTGTGCGGCGGTGGATCGCGGGGGGAATGCGCCGAACCTGTTCCAAGATCCGAAGAGCAGCGAGAACGCTCTGCCGCCGTACTCTACGGGCGCCCGCGACGACCGGATGCAGCGGCGGCTGATCGAGGCGGTGCTGGGGCATTATGCGCAGCCGGTGAACAACCCGGTCTCGGGCGTCTATGGCGGGCCGATGCTGCAGGGTGCGGATGTCTGGTGCTGGGACGCGCGGCCCTATCCGGCGTTTCCGGCGCTGCATGAGGTGTGGGCTGACGCGGGCGCCTGGCGCACAGGGCACTGGCTGAACGGGCGGATGGGCGGCGATGCGCGCGGGCTGATCGAGGCGATCCTGAAGCGGGGCGGGCTGAGCGAGACGGACTATACGGTCGGGGCGGTGGACGGCGGGGTGACGGGCTATGTCATCGACCGGCCGATGGCGACGAAGGATGCGCTGGCGCCGCTGGTGCAGGCGCTGGGGGCGACGACGGCCGAGCGGGATGGTCGGGTGGCCGTGCTGGGCGAGACGGCGCGGGAGATGACGCTGCATGAGGCGGCGCTGGCCCTGCCCGACAAGGGCGGGAGCGCGGCGGCGGATCGACGGCTGACGCCTCGGCCGGGCGCGGCGCGGCTGCGCTTCATCGACGAGGCGGCGGACTATCAGCTGGGCGCGGTGACGGTGCGCGGCGACGGCGAGGGCGGCGGCGTGGACGCGGCGCTGCCCGCCGTAGTCGGGACCGGGCTGGCGACGGCGGCGGCGCAGCGGCTGTTGCAGGGCGAGGCGGCCGAGCGGTTGACGCTGAAGCTGGGGCCGCTGGAGGCGCTGAGGCTGGAGCCGGGCGATGTGACGGCGGTGGAGGGCCGTGCGGGCGACTGGCGCGTCGAGCGGCTGGACTGGGACGAGACGCCCAGCGCGACCTTGACCCCGATGGTTGAGGTGGTCGTTGTGGACGCGCCCGAGGATTGGCGTGGAGACGGCGGCGGCGCGGGAACGCCTGGGGCCCCGTTCCTGATGCTGTTGGACCTGCCGCCGCTGCCGGGCGAGGAGGCGGACGGGCGGCCGGTGGTCGCAGCGGCGGCGGAGCCGTGGACGCCGATGGCGCTGCATGGCGGGGTCTCGGTCGACAGTCTGACGCAGAGGGCGGTGGTGGAGACGCCCGCGACGGTGGGAACGCTGACGGCAGCGTTGCGGCCCGGCTTGGTCGGGCGCTGGGATGAGACGGGCGTGCTGAGCGTGCGGATCGAGGGGCAGGCGCCGCAAAGCCGGGCGGTCGAGGCGGTGCTGTCGGGCGCCAATCTGCTGGCGGTGCGCAGTGCGGACGGGTGGGAGCTGGTGCAGTTCCGCCGGGCCGAACTGATCGGCGGCGACGTGTGGCGGCTGAGCGGCCTGTTGCGCGGGCAGCAGGGGACGGAAGAGGCGGCGGCGCGCGGGGCGGAGCCGGGGGCGCTGGTCGTCGTGCTGGAGCGCGGCATGGCGCGGGCCCAGGTCGATGCGGTCGAGCGCGGATTGCCGCGGGTCTGGCGGGCGGGGCCTGTGGGTTCGCCGCCGGGCGGGGCGGGGACGACGGAGGTCGGCTTTGTGTGGAGCAACCGGAACGCGGCGCCGTGGCGACCGGCGCATCTGAAGGCGAGCCCAGAGGGCGCTGGATGGCGGTTGATCTGGCTGCCGCGCGTGCGTCTGAGCGGCGACGGCTGGGAGGGTGAGCCGGTCGAGGTCGATCCGAAACGGTTTCGGGTGCGGGTGCTGGACGGGGATGTCGAGCGCCGGGTCTGGGAGGCCGAGGGGCTGGCGGCCGTCTACAGCGCGGTCGAGGTCGCGGCGGACTTTCCAGGCGACGTCGGCTCCATAGCCAAGGTCGCCGTGGCCCAGTGGGGCGACGGGTACGGCTGGGGCGCGGAGGCGATGGTTCCGTTGATCCCGCCGATCTAAACCATGTCGGCCCCTTTCGGCGGGCGGGCGCATGGCTTAACTGACGCTCTGGTCTGTGTTGATCCGGAGTGGAGCGAAAATTGGCTGGCGATCCCTATCAGGAACTGGGCGTTTCCAAGGGCGCGAGCGCGGACGAGATCAAGAAGGCGTTCCGCAAGCTGGCCAAGGAACTGCACCCCGACAAAAATCCCGGCGACAAGGCCGCCGAGGAACGGTTCAAGCGCATCACCGCCGCCTTCGACCTGCTGGGCGACGCCGAGAAGCGCGCCAAATATGATCGCGGCGAGATCGACGCCGATGGACGCGAGCAGTTTCGCGGCTTCGGCGGCGGGGCGCAGGGCGGGCGGCCGGGCGGCGGC
>NZ_MTHE01000034.1:0-4077 GCF_001956865.1 Brevundimonas sp. ZS04 | reverse complement strand
GGGCATACGCCCCCCTCTGGCGAGGGTCGCGCCGCTGGGTGGTTATCCACGGCGCGCTGATCTTTGTCCGGGACACTAGGAGTGTAGCTCAGCTGGTAGAGCATCGGTCTCCAAAACCGAGGGCCGGAGGTGTTCCGTCCGTCGGGCGCGGGGATGATCGAGCCGTTGGGCGGCCCGACCGGAGTGACGGTCAACGTCACGGTGGACGGCGGGGCCGAGGGGTTGCTGCGGTCAGAGACGCAGATCGCACGGATGCTGGCGCGGGCGACGGCGCTGGGCGCGCGCGGCTAGCGGCGCTTAAGCAGGGAGGGGCTGTGCGTCGAACGACAGCGCCAACAAAAAAGGGACGCCCGGAGGCGTCCCTTTGCAGACCGATGGGTCGATTATTCGCCCTTTGGATTGGGGCCGAACTTGTTGTCGCCCTTCTGGCTGTCGGAGATGCCGATCCAGAGCAGGAAGCCCAGGCCGACGAGCAGCATGATGCTGAGGCCGCCCATCATGGAGCCCAGCATGGACAGGGCCACGGAGGGATCTTCGCTCTCGAAGGCCTGCGGGTTGGTGATGACGGCCGTGCCGACGGCGCCGATGATCATGATGAAGCCGACGATGTTGGCGACCCAGGGGATGACGGCGAACCAGCCTGATTTGCCCATGTCGTGCAGACGCTTCACCGTGATGGCCAGGTTCGGCCAGATCATGGCGATGGACAGCAGGGCGCCGAGGATCGGAATCCAGCCCAGCACCACGCCGGCGCCGAGCAGGATCAGCCAGCTGATCCAGAAGTGCTGGCGACGCAGGCGGCCGTTGAAGGACAGCATGGCCGTGGCGAAGTCATAGGCGCCGAGCGGGGCGCCGCCCGTCGAAGAGGCGGCGGCCTGACCGAAGGCGGCGGCGGGAGCGGTGGAGGCCAGGATCATGATCTGGGTCGCCTCCATGCCTTCCGGCACGAAGTCGACGCGAGCGCCGACGGCGACGGTTCCGCCAGCCTGGACGTCCGCGCGGGTGAAGCCGTAGCGGATGCTGTCGTCGCCGCTGATCAGGCCCGTGCCCGAAGTGTCGTCATAGCTGAGAATTTCGCCGCGCACGCGGATCTCCTGTTGTTGAACGGCTTCGCCGTGGTGTGGCGAAAGCATGGCTGAGCCTGGCCGTTCGGACAACCCGAAGACTGCCGTCGGGTGAAGTTTTTCGCGAAACGTTCGCAATCTGTCCCGCGACGGGACGCAATCCACATCAAGTAGCGAGGACGCATGGCCTTTCATGAGGTGCGCCTGCCTGCGCGGCTGGCGTTCGGCTCGACCGGCGGGGTCGAGCGGAGGACGGAGATCACGACGCTGGCGTCAGGGTTCGAGCGCCGCTCGACGCCCTGGGCGGACGGGCGCAGGCGCTATCTGATCGGGGCGGGTTTGCGGTCGCTGGACGATATGGCGGCGCTGACGGCGTTTTTCGAAGCGCGGCGCGGGCGGCTGCACGGGTTCCGGTTTCGCGACTTTGCGGACTTCAGGAGCGGAGCGCCGGGGGCGGCCGTGACGCCGTTGGATCAGGTGATCGGGACGGGAGACGGGCAGGCGCGCGTCTTTCAGTTGAGCAAGGCTTACGGCGATCACCGACGCCTGATCGCCAAGCCGGTCGAGGGATCGGTGCGGGTGGCGGTGGCGGGCGTGGAGACGGCGGCCTTCTCGCTGGAGGCGACGAGGGGGCGGGTGACGCTGGCGACGGCGCCGCCGGATGGCGCGGCGGTGACGGCGGGCTTCGCCTTCGACGTGCCGGTGCGGTTCGACGCGGACCGGATGGAGGTGACGCTGGAGAGTTTCGGCGCCGGGCGGATGGTGGCCATGCCTCTGATCGAGGTGCGGGTCTGAGCCATGCGCAATGTTCCGGACGAACTGGCCGCCCGCATCGAGAGCGGGGCGGCGACGCTGTGTCATGTCTGGCTGCTGAGGCGGGCCGACGGGCGGGCGATGGGCTTCACCGACCATGACCGCGATCTGGAGGTCGAGGGCGCAGCGTGCCGGGCGGCCAGCGGCTGGACCGGCGGGGCGGGCGACGGCGAGGTCGGGCTGGCGGCGGGTGCGCTGTCGGCGTCCGGCGGGCTGGATGATGCGGCGATCACCGAAGAGGACATAGCGGCGGGGCGGTATGACGCCGCCGAGGTCGAGCTGTGGCGCGTGGACTGGATGCGGCCGGACCTGAGGGTGCGGCTGTGGAAGGGGCGGCTGGCGCGGATACGGCGTGAGAACGGGCGGTTCGTCGCCGATCTGGACGGGCCGATGGCGGCGCTGGAGCGGGTGGTCGGGCGGACCTATGGCCGGGGCTGCGATGCGGTATTGGGCGATGGACGGTGCGGGCTGGATGCGGCGTTGGTGGCTGGGCGCAACTGCGACAAGCGGTGGGCGACCTGTGTCGGGGTGTTCGGGAACGGGGTCAATTTTCAGGGCTTTCCGGACATCCCGGGCGAGGATTTCCTGACGGCGCGGCCTGTGGCGGGACGCAATGACGGCGGGAGCCGCAGGCGATGAGGGATGCCGAACGGCGCGCGCGGGTCGTGGCGGCGGCGCGGGGGTGGCTGGGGACGCCCTATCGGCATCAGGCCAGCGTGAAAGGCGAGGGGGCGGACTGTCTGGGCCTGGTGCGCGGGGTGTGGCGCGAGGCAGTCGGCGAGGAGCCGGAGGCGCCGCCGCCCTATCGTCCCGACTGGGCCGAGGTCGGGGGCGAGGAGACGCTGTGGGGCGCGGCGCGGCGGCGGCTGGTGGAGATCGCGCCGGAGCAGGCGGGGCTGGGCGACGTGTTGCTGTTCCGCATGGCGGCAGGCTGTCCGGCCAAGCATTGCGCCGTGTTGAGCGCGGTCGAAGGGCCGGAGCGGCGGATGATCCACGCCTATTGGGGGCGGTCAGTGGTCGAAAGCTGGATGGGGGCGTGGTGGCGCAGGCGTTTGGTCGCGGCGTTTCGCTGGCCGAATTTCTAAGAAGGAGCAGGCATGGCGCAGGTCGTTCTGGGCGGGATCGGGTCGGCGCTGGGCGGACCGATCGGGGGCTTTATCGGCGGGGTGCTGGGGCGGGCGACGGATAGCTGGCTGGTCGCCGGGCTGTCGCCTGCGCGGCAGGTCGGGCCGAGGCTGGAGGGGCTGAAACTGCAGTCCTCGGCCGAGGGGGCGCCGATGGCCTGCGTCTTCGGAAGGGCGCGGGTGGTCGGCCAGGTGATCTGGGCCACGCGCTTTCTGGAGAGGAAGGAGAAGCGGTCGGGCGGCAAGGGCGGCCAGAAGACGGTCGACTACGCCTATTCGCTGAGCTTCGCCGTGGCCCTGTGCGAGGGGCCGATCGACGGGATCGGCCGGGTCTGGGCTGACGGCCAGCCGATGGATATGGCGGGCGTGACGATGCGTCTGCATCGCGGGACGGAAGATCAGACGCCCGATCCGCTGATCGAGGCGGTGGAGGGGCGGGCGCCCGCCTATCGCGGGACGGCCTATGTGGTGTTCGAGGATCTGCCGCTGGACGCCTATGGCGACCGGCCGCCGCAGTTGGCGTTCGAGGTGTTCCGGCGGCCGCAGGGGGCGGCGCCGCAGCTGGAAGACCGGCTGGAGGGCGTGTGCCTGATCCCCGGCGCGGGAGAGTTCTGCCTGGCGACCGAGCCGGTGATGCGGCGCGAGGGGCTGGCGAAGTCCACGCCGGAGAACGTGCATCTGACGGCGGGTCAGACGGACCTGGAGGCCTCGTTGGATCAGCTGATGGCCCAGGCTCCGCGGTTGAAGCGGGTCAGTCTGGTGCTCGGCTGGTTCGGCGATGACGTGCGGATGGGGCATTGCCGCATCCGGCCGGGGGTGGAGCGGCGGGACAAGCCGACACAGCCTCTGGTCTGGGGCGTTGCGGGGGTGACGCGCGCGGACGCGCATCTGATCAGCCGGGTCGACGACGGAGAGGGCGGCGAAGGCCCGGCCTATGGCGGGACGCCGTCGGACGAGAGCGTGCGGCAGGCGATCCGGGCGCTGAAGGCGCGCGGGCTGGAGGTGACGCTGTATCCCTTCGTCTTCATGGACTGCGCCGGCTATCCGTGGCGAGGGCGGATCACGGGGACGGACGG
>NZ_MTHE01000033.1:0-4524 GCF_001956865.1 Brevundimonas sp. ZS04 | reverse complement strand
GCCCCCGACCCACGCCGACGCCGCCCCCTCCGGGGCGCGTCGGGTCGAGAAGGCGGAGCCTTCTGACCGCGCCCCGAAGAAACAGGCCAAGCTCTCCTACAAGGACGCCCGCCGTCTGGAAGAGGTCGAAAAGCTGATGGAGACACTGCCGGTCGAAATCGCCCGTCAGGACGCCATCCTGGCCGACCCCGACCTCTACGCGCGCGATCCCGCCGCCTTCGACCGCGCCATGAAGGCCGCCGAAAAGGCCCGCGCCGAGCTAGAGGCCGCCGAACTGGACTGGCTGGAGCTGGAAGAGAAGAAGGCCGATCTGGCGGGCTGAGAAACACGCTGCGACACGCCGCACATTCTTCGCCAAATCCCTCCGTATCCAGCCAACCCTTCCGCGATAAGGGCGGAACCCACGGTTTACATTCGCCCCCGCTTGCCGCCTCATTCCAAGCTGGGCGGCGTCGTTCGCGCGCCCGGCTCTCGAGGGGGAGCCGCGTAGACAAACTGGGGGTTTATCCATGAAGAGACTGCTTGTCGTCGCCGCTTCGGCGCTGGCCCTGGCCGGGCCGGCCATGGCGCAAAGCGGGGGCCAGAGCGGGCCTCAAGGCGCGCCGCGCGTCGATGTCGCCGCCGCCGCGAACCGCACCGAAGCCGCCATCCCGCCGCCCGTCATGTCCGAGACCCGCCACACCGGCGTCTTCGGCGGCCAGCGCATCGCCTACCGCGCCATCGCCGGCGAAACCTATCTGAAGGACAAGGAAGGCAAGCCGCTCGCGGCCATGGTCTCCTACAGCTACATCAAGGAAGGCCCGACGGACCCGAACCGTCCCGTGACCTTCCTGTGGAACGGCGGCCCCGGCTCTGGCTCCCTGTGGCTGCACATGGGCGCCTTCGGGCCCAAGCGCGTGGTCGTGCCGTCGGACGCGCGTGACGACGGCGCCGCGCCCTTCCCCATCATCGACAACGTCGACTCCCTGCTAGACGTCACCGACATCGTCTTCATCGACCCGATCGGCACCGGCTTCAGCCGCGCCCTGGGCAAGACCGACCCGGCCGACTACTGGGGCGTGACCAAGGACGCCAAGTCGATCGCCGAGTTCATCCGTCTGTGGCTGAACGAGCACGGCCGCTGGAACGCGCCGAAATTCATCGGCGGCGAGAGCTACGGCACCACCCGTTCGGCGGCGGTGATCAACGAGCTGGAAGGCAGCTACACCGACGTATCGATCAACGGCATCCTGCTGATCTCGTCGATCCTCGACTTCAGCCTGGCCGCCGACGCCCAGGGCAATGAGCTGGGCTTCGTCACCACCCTGCCCTCGATGGCGGCCGCCGCCTGGTATCACGACAAGGTGCCGAACAAGCCCGCCACGGTCGAGGAATTCGTCGCCGAGGCCCGCGCCTGGGCCATCGGCCCCTACGCCTCGGCCCTGCTGAAGGGCAACGCCCTGCCGGCCGACGAACGCGCCACGATCCTGCAGCAGCTGTCGCGCTACACCGGCATCTCGCAGACCTATCTGAGCAACGCCAACCTGCGCCTGTCGCCCGGCCGCTTCTACAAGGAGCTGCTGCGGGATCGCGGCCTGACCATCGGCCGCCTGGACGCCCGCTACACCGGCGTCGACTACGACAACGCCGGCGACCGCCCGGACAACGACCCCAGCTTCTACGGCATCGACGGCGCCTATACCGCCGCCATCAACGCCTGGGCGCGCGAAGGCCTGAAGTATTCGCCCGACGTGGTCTACTCCTCGATCGGCGGCACCCGGAACTGGGACTGGAACCTGCCGACCGCCGGACGCGGCGGAGCGGAGTATCTGAACGTGGCCCCCTACATCGGCCGCGCCCTGCGTGAGAACAGCGGCCTGCGCGTCTGGGTGGGTCAGGGCTACTACGACTTCGCCACGCCCTTCTTCGGCGCCGAATACTCGCTGAACCGTCCGGGCTTCCCGACCGACGGCCGCATCGAGTGGCACTACTACCACTCGGGCCACATGATGTACGTCCGCGACGACGACCTGAAGAAGCTGTCGAACGACATCCGCACCTTCATCCGCGCACGCTGATGATCCGCCGCCATCCGCTCCTGCGAGCGGATGGCGGTCGCTTTCCTGTGGACAACGCAAGACGCTGATCCGCTTTCGCGAATTTCGTCCGTCCACAGATATCCACAGACTTGCCCACCGGGTCCGGGAGAATTCCGCACAGACGCGCCGATTTGGGCGCTTGCCCAATAACGGATTTCGCGGGAACGTCAACAGGCCGAGGGACACGGCGGCGCGGAAATCCGGGGAGACCCGGAGATCAAGCGGACCGGTCCGGCTCTCTGACCCAGGGTTCCAAGCCTCTTCGGAGGACGCGGAAACACCGAAGCAGGGCCCAGGCTCCCGATCCTCTAGCGCTTCGGCGCCGGGATCACCGAGAACCAGGCCGGGATCGACGGACGGCGCGAGGTTCGCCTTGCGGAACGCCGAAGACCAGGGGCCGATGGAATGACAGTCGAACGACGCCGGGTCCGCCCGCCGACGCAGAGGCCGACTTCCGACCCGATAGCGGCCAAGTCCAACCCGGACTTGGCGAGGGGACGCGATCCGCGATCCGACCGGCGACGGTCTGGCTCAAAGGGTTACGTCCCCTCGCTCAATTCCGGCGCATGATTTCCGGGCTGAAATCCCGCCCGGCGACGCCCCGCCGCCTTTCCAAGCGCGGCCCGTCCCCCTACACCCTAGACGTGATGACTCGCGCCCGCCTGCACCGACGCGGCCTGATGGCCGGCGCCCTCGGCTTGACCGCCCTGGGCGTCCTGTCCGCGTGCGGCCGACGCCCGGCCCAAACCGACGAATCCGGCCGGGTGCGCCTGCGGGTCGCGGCGGGCGGCCCAGCCGGCGCCCTGCACGGCGGCTTCTACCAGGCCGTCGCGACCGGGGCCTATGAACGGCGCGGCCTCAACGTCGAGATTCTGGCCGGGCCGTCAGGCGCCGACATCCCCGCCCTGCTGGCCGCCAGCGCGGTCGAACTGGCCGTCGGCCGCGACAGCTTCCTGCCCCTGCGGCTGATCGCCGACCGGGCGCCGGTCAAGGCCGTGGCCGCCTTCCTGCAGAAAGACCCCGTCGTCCTGCTGGCCCATCCCGGTCAGGAGCTGGAGGATCTGACCGTCCTGCGCGGCCGCCGCATCCTGATGGAGCCGGGCGACCAGACCGGCTTCTGGACCTGGCTGCGCGCCCGCTTCGACCTGACGCCCGACCAGGCGCAGACCGGCGCCCCCGAGGACAATCTGAAAGCCTTCCGCGAGGATCGCCAAAGCGTGCTGATCGCCCGCCTGACCGACGGCGCGCCCAGCCTGATCACGCGCGAGGTCGGCTTCCAGCCCCTGGTCCTGACCCCGGCCGAGGACGGCTATCCCTCCTATTCCGGCCTGGTGCTGGCGCCCAACGCCTTCGCCCGCGACAACGCCCAGGCCCTGCGCGACTTCATCGCCGCCTCGGTCGAGGGCTGGCGCGACTATGTCCACGGCGACGGCGCCAAGGGCGACGCCCTGATCCGCCGCGCCCATCCTGACCTGCCCCAGCGCGTGCTGGACGCCGCCCGCGCCTCGCTGCGCGCCCAGGCCATGGTCGACGGCGGCGATGCGGCCCTCTACGGCCTGGGGGCCATGACCCCCGAACGCTGGCAGGCCTTCGCCGAACAGACCCAGGACGCCTATCCCGCCGCCCCCGACTGGCGCGAGGCCTTCACCAGCCAGTATCTGCCCTCGCGCGGCTAAGCCTGTCCGGCGTTAGGCGCGGATTAAGCCGCGCAGCCTAGGCTGTCTGGCTGAACGTCTTCACCTTGCACGAGGCGCCGGTGCCGCGCATCCTGACCATTGCCGTCCTTCTGCCCGCGCTCGGCGCCTCGACGGCCGCCCTGGCGCAGGCCGCGCCGTGGGCGCCGCCCCAGGCTCAGACGCCCTACCCGCCCGCCGCCTATGATCGCCAGCTGTCCTGGCCGGGCCGCGCCCAGGCCCATCCGTCCAGCCAGACGGCCCCCGCCTATCCGGCCGCGCCCGCCGACGGTTTCGCCCCGCCGCAGGAAGCGGCCTACTTCGCGCCGCCCGCGGCTCAGACAGTCGCCCGCCCGGCCGTCATCCCGCACGGCGGCTATCCGTGGCGCGCCGGAGCGCCGGGCTACAACCGTCAGCTGACGCCCGCCCAGGCCTGGGGCGCGCCGTCGCCGATCCCGGCTCCGCCGTCGTCGGCCAACGCCCTGACGCCCGCCCCCGACTTCCGGCCCGTGACCAGCCATCCCGATGCGACCTGGGGCCCCTACGTCTCGCCTCCGGCCCAGCAGCCCGCGCCGGCCTACACGCCCCCGGCGCCGTATCAGCCGACCTACCAGCCGCCGCCCTGGACGCGTCAGCCTCTCTCGGTCCCGCCCCAGCCCGTCGCGCCGCCGCCTTCGGGCGAGGCCCCCGCGCCCTACGTCCCCGAGGCTCAGCCCCAGCCCCAGCCTCAGCCGATAGAGCGCGCTCCGGCGCCTGGCCACGCTCCCTGGACG
>NZ_MTHE01000032.1:0-5411 GCF_001956865.1 Brevundimonas sp. ZS04 | reverse complement strand
GGCGGAGGTGGAGGTGGAGGCGTGACGATGCCGCCTCCCGTTCCGCCGCCCCCGCCGCCGCAGGCCGCCAAGGGCAGGGCCAGCAGGCCCAGAACGCTGATAGAGACGGCGTATCGCCGCAGACGCTGAACGGACATGGTTCCCTCTCCCGAAACCTATCCAGCCATTAGGCTGGTTTCAGAGAGATTGACGAGTCCGTCCGATCCGGTGACGGACGATCAGTCGCGCAGCAGTTCGTTCACGCCGGTCTTGGCGCGGGTCTGGGCGTCGACGCGCTTGACGATGACGGCGCAATAGAGGCTCGGGCCGCCGTTCGGGTCAGGCAGGGCGCCCGGCACCACGACGGAATAGGCCGGCACCTCGCCGCGGAAGATCTCGCCTGTGGCCCGGTCGACGATCTTGGTCGAGCCGGACAGATAGACGCCCATGGCCAGGACCGCGCCCTCGCGCACGATGACGCCTTCGGCCACCTCGGCGCGGGCGCCGATGAAGCAGCCGTCCTCGATGATGGTCGGATTGGCCTGCAGCGGCTCCAGCACGCCGCCGATGCCTGCGCCGCCCGACAGGTGGACGTTCTTGCCGATCTGGGCGCACGAGCCGACCGTGGCCCAGGCGTCGACCATCGAGCCTTCATCGACATAGGCGCCGATGTTCACGAAGGACGGCATCAGCACCACGTTCTTGCCGACATAGGCGCCGCGGCGGACGATGGCGCCGGGCACTGAGCGGAAGCCCGCGTCCTGATAGTCGGCGGCGCTCCAGTCGCCGAACTTGTTGGGCACCTTGTCCCAGAAGGGGCCGACGGCGACCGGATGATCCGCCGACAGCGGCAGGGTCGGGGCGTGGCCCGCGCGCATGATGATGTTGTCGTTCAGGCGGAAGGACAGCAGCACCGCCTTCTTCAGCCACTGGTGCGTGCTCCACACGCCGTCGGCGCCGCGCGAGGCGACGCGCGCCTGGCCGGAGTCCAGCAGGGCCAGGGCGGTGTCGACGGCGTCGCGCACCTCGCCGCGCGTGGCGGCCGAAACCTCGACGCGGGCTTCCCAGGCGGCCTCGATGACGGATTCCAGATGGGTCAGGTCGGTCATTGCGGATCTCCGTCCAGCATGGCGGTGGTCAGGAAGGGGCCGAGTGAGGCGGCCCGGTGTTGGATGTGGTCGCCCTCGGCGGTGAAGGCCTTGGTTCCGACCAGCACGGTGGTCATGCCCAGGTCACGCGCCGGCTCCAGATTCTTGGGCGTGTCCTCGAAGAAGCAGGCGGTCGCCGGATCGACGCCGAAGCGCGCCAGCATCTTGTGGAAGGTGCGCGGGTCCGGCTTGGGGATCAGGTCGGCGTCCTCCAACGCGAACACCCCGTCGAAGAAGGGCGTTAGCTCCAGCCGTTCCATCACCCGCTGGGCGTGGCCGGCCGAGCCGTTGGTGAAGATCAGGCGCGGGCCCTGCAGCCGCTCCAGCGCCGCGTGCAGGCCGGGATCGGGCGCCAGCACGTCCAGCGGCACGTCATGCACCTCGGCCAGGAAGTGATGCGGGTCGATCTCATAGTGCATCATCAGCCCGGCCAGGGAGGTGCCGTAGTCGTGCAGATAGCCGCGCTGCACCGACAGGGCCTCGGCCGATTCCAGGCCGGACGTCCGCACGACGTACTGGTTGATGCGCTGCTCCACCTGACGCAGGAACTGCGTCTCCGGCGGGTAAAGGGTGTTGTCCAGGTCGAAGACCCAGGACCGCACATGGCGCAGGTCCGCGCCGATCTCGGCAGGCGCGGTTTCAGGCGCCGTGCTCGACGCCGAACCCGTCACTTCCGTCGGACCAGGGTGCCGGCGCCGTGCTCGGTGAACAGCTCGACCAGCATGGCGTGCGGGCGGCGCCCGTCCAGGATGACCACGGCCTCGACGCCCGCGCGGATGGCGGCCATGGCCGTCTCCAGCTTGGGGATCATGCCGCCGGTGGCGACGCCGTCGTTGATCAGGCCCTGCGCCTCGTCCAGCGTCATCTGGCGAATGATCTCGCCGTCGGCGCCCTTGACCCCCGGCACGTCGGTCAGCAGCAGCATCCGCTTGGCGTGCAGGGCGCCCGCAACGGCCCCGGCCACGGTGTCGGCGTTGACGTTGTAGGTCTGGCCGTCCTCGGCCACGCCGATGGGGGCGATGACCGGCACCCAGTCCTCGGTCTCCGAGGCGATCAGGCCCTTGATCAGCTTGGGATCGACCTTGGTCGGTTCGCCGACGAAGCCCAGGTCGACTTCGTGCTCGATCATGCTGTCGGGATCGCGCTTGGTGCGCTTGGTCTTCTCGACCGTCAGCAAGCCGGCGTCCTTGCCCGACAGGCCGACGCCGCGCACGTCGGCTTCCTTGCCGGCGACGGTGATCCAGTGGGCGATCTCTTTGTTGACCGCGCCGGACAGGACCATCTCGGCTACCGACATGGTGTCCTTGTCCGTCACGCGCAGGCCGTCGACGAAGGCCGACTTCACGCCCGCCTTGTCCAGCATGGCGCTGATCTGCGGCCCGCCGCCGTGGACCACCACGGGGTTCACGCCCATCAGCTTCAGCAGCACCACGTCCGCGGCGAACTGCTTCGCCACAGCGCCCTCGCCCATGGCGTGGCCGCCGTATTTGATGACCACGGTCTCGCGGTCATAAACTTGGATATAGGGCAGGGCTTCGGCGAGCGTCTTCGCCGTTTCCCAGCCGCGTTCCTCGGATTGCCGATCAGTCTCTATCATCGTGCGCGCTCGATAGCCCCAAGGGGGGCGGGAGTCACGGGCGAAGGTGCTGTTGAAGTTAGCGGGGTTGTCATTCTTTCGTAATTCTATGGTCGGGTACTTCCTTTCTGCGCGATTCAGATTAGGCATCCTCGCATGAGATTATATCCTGTCATTATGTGCGGCGGTGCGGGAACCAGGCTTTGGCCGGCTTCTCGCCCTTCAAGGCCTAAGCAGTTCATCCCGCTTTCAGGTAACCGCTCTCTCTTTCAGGAAGCCGTTTTACGGACGCAGCCGCTGGTTTCCGGTGGCGGGCGCATTATTGTTATTGGCGGCCAGACGCATCGCAGCGCCATTCTGGATCAGCTTCATGAAATCGGCGTCGTTGCTCAAGTCTTGCTTGAGCCCGAGGCGCGGGATTCGGCAGCCGCCATGGCGGCTGCTGCTGCGTGGACGGAACAACACGACGCGGACGGGGTGAACGTTTTTGTCGCGTCAGATCACCATATTCCGGATCATGGCGCTTTCTGCGAAGCTGTACGAAAGGCGGGCGAAGCCGCGTTGCAGGGCCATATCGTTACCCTAGGCGTCAAGCCGACTGAGCCCTCGACCGCTTATGGGTATATCCAACCGGCTGCAAGTAATCTTGCTCCGGTGCAGCAGTTTGTTGAAAAGCCCGATCGAGATGTAGCTCGAGAGTACATTGAAAAAGGATTCCTTTGGAATAGCGGCAATTTCATACTTTCTTCCAGAACGCTGCTTTCTGAACTCGCGCATTGTGCTCCCGATGTCCTTCACTCGGCGCGAGCGTCGGTTGACGGTTGTGCTGGGGATGTCTTTGAGCTTGGCGCAGCTTTCCGTTCTGCGCCTAAGATTTCGATCGACTATGCCTTGATGGAGCGCACGCAGCGGGCCTGGGTCTTGCCAGTTGATTTCCAATGGTCGGATTTGGGAGCCTGGGACGCCGTCGCCGCGACGGGCGAAGGAGAATTCGGCGGGCATATTTTTGAGGACGCTGAAGGCTGCATGGCGCGTGCACCGGAAGGCGTAGTAGTCGCGGCCCTTGGGGTTCGAAATCTGGCCATTGTGGTTGAAGGCGATGCCGTCTTGGTGTGCGATCTGTCTCGCGCTCAAGACGTGAAGAAGGTGGTGGAGCGACTGCGAAAGTCTTCTCCGCAGCATATAGACTTCGTCAAACCTGAAATGGAGGCGCTTGAAGTTGGTGCGCGCCGATTCCGGGAGTGGTTGCGCTTACGCGCATTGCCGCTTTGGTCGTCAGTGGGCCAGGCCGAAAATGGAGCATTCGCCGAACTGCTTAATCTTGATGGGCGAAGTGTAGCGGCGGAGCGACGTGCGCGCGTTCAGGCTCGACAGATTTATGTTTTTGCGCAGGCAGCCTTGCTTGGATGGCAAGGGCCTTGGCGTCAGAACATCATGGATGGGTTCGCATATCTGGAGCGAACGTTCCTGCGTCCGGATGGTTTGATGCGAACGTTGGTGGCGCATGACGGCACGCCTTTGGACGAGGATTTCCGTGTCTATGATCAGGCTTTTCTTCTGCTCGCGCTAGCGACGGCCAAGAAAGCGGGTGTTGACTGGGACGGGCGTGCTGAAGCGATCGCTCATGCGGTGAGAAAGCGGTTACTGGAAAGGGCGGATGACGTTGGAGCCATCGTCGAAGCCGGAGACCAACCGTACCAGTCAAACGCCCACATGCACCTGCTGGAGTCGGCCTTGGCTTGGTCCGAGGTCAGCGATGATCCGGCATGGAGTGCGCTCGCAGAACAGGTTGCGAGCTTGGCCGCGACTGTTTTTATGGATTCAAAGACCGGCCGATTGAGAGAGTTCTTTGAGGCTGACTGGACGCCTGCTTCTGGCGAGAAAGGTCGTCTCGTCGAGCCGGCTCATCAATTCGAATGGGCCTGGTTGTTGGCGCGCTTGCACCGTCGCGGCGGAGATCAGAAGTGGCTGAGGGCCGCCAGAACTTTGTTCGGCCGCGGGGCGGAGGGAGTGGACGCGCGCGGTCAAGTCGCTGTGGATGCTTTAGATGAGGATGGTGGTATCCGTATACGGCGCGCTCGTCTGTGGCCTCAGACTGAATGGCTGAAAGCCTCCCTGCTTCTTGCTGATCTGTGCCCGTCTGATGAAACTCATTTTCTCTCAGAGGCGGCTCGCGCTCAGCGCGCCGTTTGGACATATCTGACGGATGACGGTCTTTGGCGGGATAAAAGGCTTGAAAGCGGTCGTTTCATTGAAGAAGCGTCTCCTGCCAGTTCATTGTATCACATTGTTTCCGCCTTTACGCAGGTCGCTGAAGCGAGAACCTTGGGAAGCGGCGCTCCCTCACTTGCTCTGAGCTAAACAGAGACTTAACCTTTTGTAGCTTTTGGAACACGCTTGTGTTGCATGAAGCTGTAAGTGAGCGTTTCGTGCTCGACCGCCTATGGTGACGCTGATAAAGGTCGCCGCAGGCGGTGATCTAATTGTCGCCCACTTTTCAACAAACCTCGGAGGGCCGCATCCTATGCGTGTCAAGAGTTTGATCCTGGCGTCGAGCGCAGCGGCCGCCCTGGCCCTGTCGGCCGGCGCTGCATCGGCTGAGCCCGATGGCTGGTACGGCGCGATCGACGCCGGCTACCACATCATCGACGACATCAACACGGAAGCGTCGGCGACCGGCCACAGCTGGAACTGGGAAGTCAACGACG
>NZ_MTHE01000031.1:2500-5920 GCF_001956865.1 Brevundimonas sp. ZS04 | reverse complement strand
ACAGCAGAAAGCCCCGGAGCTTTTGGCTACGGGGCTTTGTAAGCTTGGGTGCGGGAGCAGGATTTGAACCTGCGACCTTCAGGTTATGAGCCTGACGAGCTACCGGGCTGCTCCATCCCGCGGCAAGGCGGTGAGTAAAGGAAGAAGGTTCGAGAAGTCATTCATGTGTGTCGGGTAGACCCGGCGGCGACCTACTCTCCCGCGCCTTAAGACGAAGTACCATCGGCTCTGGAGGTCTTAACGACCGAGTTCGGAATGGGATCGGGTGGGGAACCTCCGACAGAGCCACCAGGTCAACCCGACACACATGAATGAGAAGATATTGTCTATGACTTCGACAAGTAAGATCGAATGAGTTTTGCTGAGAAACGATCAAGCCGATCGGATTATTAGTACCAGTAAGCTTCACACGTCACCGCGCTTCCACACCTGGCCTATCAACGTGGTAGTCTTCCACGATCCTCAGCGAAGCCTTGTTTTGAGGTTAGTTTCCCGCTTAGATGCTTTCAGCGGTTATCTATTCCATACTTAGCTACCCTGCTGCACGGCTGGCGCCATGACAGGTCCACCAGAGGTATGTCCATCCCGGTCCTCTCGTACTAGGGACAGATCCTCTCAAGCTTCGAACACCCACGGCAGATAGGGACCAAACTGTCTCACGACGTTCTGAACCCAGCTCACGTACCACTTTAAATGGCGAACAGCCATACCCTTGGGACCTGCTCCAGCCCCAGGATGTGATGAGCCGACATCGAGGTGCCAAACTTTGCCGTCGATATGGACTCTTGGGCAAAATCAGCCTGTTATCCCTAGAGTACCTTTTATCCGTTGAGCGATGGCCCTTCCACGCGGGACCACCGGATCACTATGGCCGACTTTCGTCTCTGCTCGACTTGTCAGTCTCGCAGTCAGGCTAGCTTATGCCATTGCACTCGACGACCGATTTCCGACCGGTCTGAGCTAACCATCGCGCGCCTCCGTTACACTTTGGGAGGCGACCGCCCCAGTCAAACTACCCACCACGCCATGTCCCGGGACCGGATAACGGCCCTCGGTTAGACGTCAACGACAGTAAGGGTGGTATTTCAAGGATGGCTCCACCAGAGCTGGCGCCCCGGCTTCATAGCCTCCCACCTATCCTACACATACGGTCGCTAACGCCAAGGCGAAGCTATAGTAAAGGTTCATAGGGTCTTTCCGTCTGACCGCGGGAACCCCGCATCTTCACGGGGAATTCAATTTCACTGAGCCTGTGCTGGAGACAGTGGGGAAGTCGTTACGCCATTCGTGCAGGTCGGAACTTACCCGACAAGGAATTTCGCTACCTTAGGACCGTTATAGTTACGGCCGCCGTTTACCTGGGCTTCAGTTCGGAGCTTTCACTCCTCCCTTTAACCTTCAGGCACCGGGCAGGCGTCAGACCCTATACGTCGCATTGATGCTTCGCAGAGCCCTATGTTTTTGCTAAACAGTCGCTACCCCCTGGCTTGTGCCACTCAGTCCTGGTTGCCCAGGGTGAGTCACGCTTATTCCGAAGTTACGCGTGCAATTTGCCGAGTTCCTTCAGCACAGTTCTCTCAAGCGCCTTGGTATACTCTACCTGACCACCTGTGTCGGTTTCGGGTACGGTCTCTGCTGGAGTTATTTCCAGGGACAACGCCACCGCCGGGAACAATCCAATAAGCCCCGACGACTTATGCCATCCGTCACTTCCAGCTGGTGCAGGAATATTTACCTGCTTCCCATCGACTACGCTTTTCAGCCTCGCCTTAGGGGCCGACTAACCCTGCGCAGATTAGCTTTACGCAGGAACCCTTGGTCTTTCGGCGACAGTGTTTCTCACACTGTTTATCGTTACTCATGTCAGCATTCTCACTTCCGATACCTCCAGCCAACCTCACAGTTGACCTTCACAGGCTTACGGAACGCTCCGCTACCGCTTGCAGTAAACTGCAAACCCATATCTTCGGCGCATGGCTTTAGCCCCGTTACATTTTCCGCGCAGGATCGCTTGATCAGTGAGCTGTTACGCTTTCTTTAAAGGATGGCTGCTTCTAAGCCAACCTCCTGATTGTCAAAGCAATCCCACATCGTTTCCCACTTAGCCATGACTTGGGGGCCTTAGATGATGGTTAGGGTTGTTTCCCTTTTCACGACGGACGTTAGCACCCGCCGTGTGTCTGCCCGATAGTACTCCTGGGTATTCGGAGTTTGGTTAGTATTGGTACCGCTCGCGCAGCCCGCAACCATCCAGTGCTCTACCCCCCAGGGTATTCGTCGGACGCTCTACCTAAATAGATTTCGCGGAGAACCAGCTATGTCCAGGTTTGATTGGCCTTTCACCCCTATCCACAAGTCATCCCAGAATTTTTCAACATTCACGGGTTCGGACCTCCAGTAAGTGTTACCTTACCTTCATCCTGCTCATGGATAGATCACCTGGTTTCGGGTCGTCATACGTCGAACTTAGCGCCCTATTCAGACTCGCTTTCGCTGCGCCTACACCTAACGGCTTAAGCTTGCTCGACACATGAAGTCGCTGACCCATTATACAAAAGGTACGCCGTCACCGCGCTTGGCGGCTCCGACTGCTTGTAGGCTTCCGATTTCAGGATCTGTTTCACTCCCCTTGTCGGGGTGCTTTTCACCTTTCCCTCACGGTACTTGTTCACTATCGGTCGTAGAGGAGTACTTAGGCTTGGAGGGTGGTCCCCCCATGTTCAGACAGGATTTCACGTGTCCCGCCCTACTCGAGTCTCTTGCTGTTTGACGTCTACGGGGCTGTCACCCGCTATGGCCGGACTTTCCATTCCGTTCGACTTTATTTCACAAGAGCACTGGCCTGGTCCCGGTTCGCTCGCCACTACTACGGGAGTCTCGGTTGATGTCCTTTCCTCCGGGTACTGAGATGTTTCAGTTCCCCGGGTTCGCTCAATGAACCCTATGTATTCAGGTCATTGTACCTTTAAGCGATCATCCAATCGCTGCTCCGAAAAGCAGAGTTGGAAGACCGCAAAGGTGGGTTTCCCCATTCAGAGATAACCGGATCAAAGGGTGCTAGCGCCTCCCCGGTTCTTATCGCAGCTTGCCACGTCTTTCATCGCCTCTCTACGCCAAGGCATCCGTCAGAAGCCCTTCAACGCTTGATCGTTTCTCAGCAAAACTCATGCATAGGTTTATCCGAGGGATGGAAAGAGGTATCCGCCGGACCTACGCCTGATTTTACTTTGTCAGACAATATCTTCTCGAACCTGACCTGAAAGCTTATGAGGAGCCGGTCAAATTCTTCCTTTACAATGTCAATGCAGCCGATCATGCGACCGGATGCAAACTTGATATGATCGCGAAGTGCTCAAGCATCGAACTTGAAGCGCCTGGTGGAGCCTAACGGATTCGAACCGATGACATCCTGCTTGCAAA
>NZ_MTHE01000030.1:0-5958 GCF_001956865.1 Brevundimonas sp. ZS04 | reverse complement strand
GCGATGAAGGGGGCGTAGACGACGGCCTGCGTCAGGCGCACGACCGGCGCCGGTTCCGGCGCGGCGGGCGCAGGCAGGGCGGCCAGCAGCGGCATGACGCAGGCGGCGCACTTGGCCCCCATATGCTCCTTGGCCGGGCCGTCGACGCCGCCGGACTGGATGGTCTGAGGACCGTCGGCCGAGCAGATGACGATGGGGTGGCCGGGCGTGGAGGCCGCCAGCGCCGCGAAGGGCATCAGGCTGCCGATCACGATGGCGAACGTCGCGGCCAGGAAGGCCAGCGAGCGCCAGGTCGACCAGTTTTCTGCCTGGGAGCGGGTCACGGGGCAGGGCTTAAACCTTCCCAGACGGGGAAGCTAGACCGGCGAGGGGCGACGCGGCGTCGCGCGCGGCCTCGACAAGATCGCCTTCGCAGTGCAGCGTGACGCTTGGACAGTCATCGAGGACACGCATGATCCGCGCCATCGGACCCTTCGCTCTCGCCCTGCTTCTTGCCGCGCCTGCGGCCGCGCAACAGGTGGAGGAGGGGCCGGGCGGTCCCGATCGCGTCTCCCTGACGGTCTACAACCAGAACATCGCCCTGGTGGAGGACGTGCGGAACCTGAACGTGCCCGCCGGGCGCTCGCGTCAGGAGTTTCCGGGCGTTTCGGCAAGCATCCGGCCCGAGACGGTGGGCCTGTCGGGGCGCGGCCTGTCGGTGGTCGAGCAGAATTTCGACTATGACCTGCTGACGCCGGGCAAGCTGATGGAAAGCGCCGTCGGCAATGAGATCGGCATCGTCCGCACCAACCCCGGATCGGGCGCCCAGTCGACCGAGCGCGCGCGCGTGCTGGCGGCGAATCAGGGCGTGGTTCTGCAGATCGGCGACCGCATCGAGGTGCTGCGCGACGACGGCGTGCCGACGCGCGTCATCTTCGACCGGGTGCCGCAGAACCTGCGCCCGCGCCCGACGCTCAGCGTGACGCTGGACGCCGAGGGGGCTGGCCGTCGCGAGACGACGCTGTCCTATCTGACCAGCGGTCTGACGTGGAAGGCGGACTATGTCGCCCGTTTCGACGAGAAGGCGGGCAAGCTGGACCTGACCGGCTGGGTGACGCTGACCAACAACTCGGGCGCGACCTTCAGCAACGCCCAGACGCGCGTGGTGGCGGGCGACGTCAATCTGATCAATCAGGGCGGCTATAATTCGCGCCCGCCGGTCCGTGTGTCCAATACGCGCGGCAATGGAACCCAGTCGGGCGGTGAGGGCGCGCTGGCCGACGTCTATGTCTATCCTCTGCCCGAGGCCGTGACGGTCGCCAACAACCAGACCAAGCAGGTCGGCCTGATCGACGCGGCGGGCGTGCCCGCGACCAAGCGCTATCTGCGGGTGGTCGACGGCTTCTACAGCGCCGAAGAGCCGATCGCGGCCGAAGTCGGGGTCATCTTCGCCAATGGATCGGGCGACGCGGCGCGCGCCCTGCCTGCGGGCGTGATCCGCGTTTATGTGAAGGATGAGGCGGGCGAGCCGCGCTTCATCGGCGAAAGTCAGGTCGACCACTCGCCCGCCGGGTCAGAGATCGTGGTGACGACGGGCGACGCCTTTGACGTGACGGTGCAACCGCGTCTGGTGTCGTCCGAGCGGGTGTCGAAGCGCCTGGTCGACTATTTCCGCACCCGTTATGCGATGGAATACACCGTCCGCAACGCTCGGCCCGAGCCGGTGACGGTCGAGGTGCGCCAGCGCGGTCTGGGCCGCGACACCGAACTGACGGATCAGAGCATCACGGGCGAGATGCGCGACGCCCGCACCGTCGTCTGGCGCGTGCCCGTGCCCGCCAACGGCGAGACCAAGCTGACCGCGACCATCACCACGGGCGGTTGATCTCATGCGCCGCCTTCTGGCGATCACCACTGCGCTGAGCCTTCTGGCGCCTGCGGTCTGGGCCCAGACGGAGAGCGTGTCCGCGCGTCCTGACGGGGCGACTGTGGTGATCTATCGCGACCGCCCGGTCGATACGGTCGCCCTGATGGAACAGTCGCGCCAGCCGTGGAGCCGGCTGGATCGTCAGGGGCTGGCCCTGATCGTGGAGACGCGCACGGTCGATCTTCCGGCGGGCGAGGGGATCATCCGTTTTCGCGGACTGGCCACCGGCGTGATGCCGCAGAGCGCGGTGCTGGAGGGCCTGCCCGCCCATGTGGTCGAGCGCAACGCCGACTTCGACCTGCTGTCGCCGGCCAGTCTGATGGAGAAGTCGGTGGGCGAGGTGGTGCGCGTCGTTCGCACCAATCCGGCGACCGGCGAACAGGTCGAGAAAGCGGCGGTCATCCGCGCGGGCGCTCAAGGGACTGTGCTGGAGATCGACGGCCGGTTCGAGGCGCTGGATTGCTCGGGCCAGACCGAACGGGTCGTGTTCGACCGTATCCCGGAGGGACTGGGCGACCAGCCGACCCTGTCGGTGCGCACGCGGGCCGAGCGGGCGGGGCGGCATACGGTGACGCTGGCCTATCTGACCACGGGGCTGCAGTGGTCGGCCGACTATGTGGCCCGCCTTAACCCGACGGACGGGACGCTGGACCTGACCGGCTGGCTCACGCTGGCCAATTTCGGCGGCACGGGGTTCCCTGACGCCCCGGTGCAGGTGGTGGCGGGCACGCTGAGGAAGGACGCAGGCACCGTGCCGGTCGAGCCGTTGGTCCGCTATCCGCAGAACCAGTGCTGGCCGCAGGGAACGACGACGTTCGGTTCAGGGCAGTTCGCGGGCTATGGCGGCGCGCCGCCTCCTCCGCCGCCTCCGGCTCCGCCGAGGCCGATGGCGATGGAGGCGGCTGACGTCGTCGTCACCGGCAGCCGCATGGCGCGCGCTCCGAAGCTGGCTGAACAAGGCGAACTGGGCGACTACAAGATCTACACCCTGCCTGAGCCCACGACCGTCGCGGCGCGGCAGACCAAGCAGGTGCGCTTTCTGGAGCGCGAGGGCGTGGCCTATGAGCGGGTCTATCGTGGCGGGGTGCTGAACCCGGATGACGAACCGCAACCCACAGCCATCGTCATGAAACTGCGCAATGAAGAGCGCGCCGGACTGGGCGTGGCCCTGCCGGGCGGTTCAATGGCGGTGATGCAGCCGGACGGGGCGGGCGGCGTGCTGCTGGCCGGTCAGGATCGGTTCGAGGACAAGGGTGTGGGGCTGCCGGTGCGGTTGGCCTTCGGCGAATCGCCGGACGTGCGGGTGCAGACGCGGCTGGTGAAGTCCGGCAGTTCGACGCGCGGCGCCGTCACGACCGAGCGCACCGAGGTTGAGACCACAGTCACCAACGCCCGCTCTGAGCCGGTGACGGTCGAGCTGGTGGCCTCGGCCGCTATGCAGCGCGGTTTCCGTATCCGCAGCCAGTCGGTGCGCAGTCGGGTGGACGACACGGGCTATCCGGTCTGGACGCTGAGCGTGCCGGCGAATGGCGCGGCGACCCTGAAGGCGGCGTGGACAACGACGGATTGATCGACCCTCTCCCAGCGGGAGAGGGTTACTCCCCCTTCGCCGCCTGCCTCGGACTGAACTTGGGAGCAGGAGCCAGGCGCATGACTTCGCCCTGATAACGCTCGTCGTCGCCCGCCACCGCGAAAGGCAGGGCGTCGGCGCAGGCTTGCAGCATGGCGTCCAGCCACGGCTTGTCGGCCTTGTGGAAGTCGCCCAGGACGTGGGCGTGAACCAACTGGGGCTCGCCAGGGTGGCCGATGCCCATGCGGGCGCGGCGGAAGTCGGCGCCCAGGTGGCTGATCAGGCTGCGAATCCCGTTCTGGCCTGCTGCGCCGCCGCCCTTCTTCATGCGGAAGCGGCCGGGAGCCAGGTCGATCTCGTCGTGGAAGACGATGACGTGTTCGGGCTTCACCTTGTAGAAGCGCGCCGCCTCGCCCACGGCGCGGCCGCTCTCGTTCATATAGGTCTGGGGCTTCATCAGCAGAACCTTGGTCCCCTCGACCTCGCCGTCGGCGACGATCGACTGGAACTTGGCGCGCGAGGGACCGAAGCGCCAGCGGCTAGCGATCTCGTCCACGGCCATGAAGCCGATGTTGTGGCGGTTCTTTTCGTATTTGGGGCCGGGATTGCCCAGGCCGGCGATGATGATCATGCGATCCTCATGCCTCGTGCTTCGGGCAAAGAAAAGCCCCGCCAGGCGAACCGGGCGGGGCTGATTTCTGATCCCCTCAGGCAGCCCTGCGCCGCGCGCAGGGCGATAGGGGAGGAAACCTTAGGCTTCTTCGGCTTCGCCTTCGGCGGTGGTGTCGCCGGCGTCCGACTGAGCGGCGGCCGAGTTCTTGATCGCAGCGATCATGAAGTCGCGGTCGGTGATGGTCGGCGCAGCGCCTTCCGGCAGTTGAATGTCCGAGATGCGGATGTTCTCGCCGATCTCGCGGCCCTTCAGGTCGACGACCAGTTCAGCCGGGATACGGTCGGCGCGGACCATGATCTCGACGGTGTGGCGAACCACTTCCAGCATGCCGCCCTGACGGGTGTAGGGTGCTTCGTCGGCGTTGACGAAGGCGACCGGGATTTCGATCTTGATCTCTTCCTTGGCGCCGACGCGCATCAGGTCGAAGTGCAGCGGACGGTCGGAAACCGGATCGAACTGGATGTCCTTGGCGATGACCGGCTGGGTTTCCTTGCCGTACTTCAGGGTCACCAGGTGACCGATCAGCTTGCCGGTGTACAGCGACTTGCGGAACTCACGCTCGTTCACGGAGATGGCCACCGGAGCCTTGTCGCCGCCGTACAGCACGCCGGGGACGGCGCCTTCGCGGCGCGCGGCGCGGGCGCCGCCGGTGCCCACGTTTTCGCGGACATCAACGTTCAGAATGATCTCAGCCATCGGGCTCGCCTTCAATACAAGTAAACGCCTGCGCAGAACCGTGTCCCGCGCGGCGGGGTCATGAACCCTTCGAATTCAAGAGCGCGGGCTATTACACGGAACACGGGGCGGACGCAACCGCCCCGGCTCAGCCCACAGCGATAATCAGCCTCAGCCGTGCGGGGACGCGGTCGGCGAAGACTGGTTCTGCGCCTGGGCCATCGGCGTGGGCGCGCCTGCAGGCGGCACGGCCACGGTGATGGTGGGCATCGGTCCCGTGTACTGCGAGGTGCACTGGGCCAGGTCGCGAACGACGTGACGACCGGCGCAGAAGATGTCCTCATAGTTCGGCTTGGCCGCCGCCAGGCACTGGAACAGCATCAGCTTCGACATGCTGAGGCAGAACTCATTGTTCGATTCGGTCGTCAGGGCGTCGGTGTTCGCCTTGGCGTCCTCGCCCGCCGCGCCCAGGGCCGCCAGGGCCGCGATGGCCAGGGAGTTGACGATGGCGGGCGTGAAGGGCGCGCCGCGCTGGGCGGCGGTCAGGTTCAGGCCCGAGCCGCTGTTGGCGGCGGCGAACAGGCGGGCGCTGTCCTCGGCCGAGGGCAGGCGCGGCACGGCCGACAGGGATTTGGCGCCTTCCAGGCGGCCGTTGCGGTCGGCGACGGGCTGGGTGGCCCAGCGGCGGCGCGGGTCGCTGCGTCCCTGGATGGTGTAGGCGTCCGTCTCCACCGCTTCGGCAAGGGCGGTCATGGTCGCCGCGTCCTGGCCCATGGTGCTGGCGATCAGGCCGGCGGCGGCTTCCGCGCCGGGCAGGGTGGCGGCGTAGGCCGGGTCGGCGACGATTCGCGACACCATCTGCTGACGCTGGGCCGGGTCGGAGGCGAACTGGCGCACGCCGGCGACGTATTCAGGGGATTGCAGGGCCAGGATGGCGCCGTAGGCGATCATGCCGCGCGACAGCTGGCCGGCCTCGACGGCGGCGCCCTTGCGGACGGCGGCCTGGATGGATTCGGCGTCAGGGAAGCCGGCCTGGATCGACCCGACTTCGCGCACGAAGGCGACATAGACCGAGGCGGCCTCGGCCACGCTCTGGTTCAGCGCCAGGGCAGGGGGCGGCGGCGGGGGCGGCGC
>NZ_MTHE01000002.1:0-351253 GCF_001956865.1 Brevundimonas sp. ZS04 | reverse complement strand
CGCCTACATCGTGCCTCCACGACCACTGTGACGGCGATCTCGCGCACGCTGAAGACGGTCCAGACAGACCGTCAGGAGAGCGTAGTGCACGCCTGAACCGGACGTAGCCATTCGACTACGGCTTGCTGTTCGTCGGCCCGCCGGGCTCGGGCAAGTCGATGATGGCGGCGCGTCTGCCGGGCCTGCTGCCGCCGTTGACGCCGATGGAACGGCTGGAGACGTCGATGGTCTGGTCGGTGGCGGGGCTGATCGAGCGCGGAGGGCTGACGCGCGAGCGGCCGTTCAGAGCGCCGCATCATTCGGCGTCGATGGCGGCCCTGACCGGTGGCGGGCTGAAGGCCAAGCCGGGCGAGGCCTCCCTGGCGCACAACGGCGTGCTGTTCCTTGATGAACTGCCCGAGTACTCGCCCCAGGCGCTGGACAGCCTGCGCCAGCCGCTGGAGACGGGCGAGATCGTCGTGGCGCGGGCCAACGCCCATGTGCGCTATCCGGCGCGGTTCCAACTGGTGGCGGCGATGAACCCCTGTCGCTGCGGCGTGGGCGGGCCGGGGCGCGGCGCCTGCGGCAAGGCTCCGCGCTGCCAGAAGGATTACCAGAACCGCATCTCCGGCCCGATGTTCGACCGTATCGACCTGACGGTGGAGACGCCGGCGGTGACGGCCGCCGACATGATCCTGTCCGCCCCGGCCGAGGGCACGGCCGAAGCCGCCGCCCGCGTCGCCGCCGCCATGCAGATGCAGGAGGCCCGCATGGTGGAGGCGGGGCTGACGGGAATGCAGGCGCTCAACGCCAGGTCTTCGGGCGAGGCGTTGGAGCGGTTCGCCGCCCCGGATCAGGCGGGGCGCGCGCTGTTGATGAAGGCGGGCGAGGCCGGGGGGCTGACCGCGCGCGGCTGGACCCGCACCCTGCGTCTGGCGCGCACCATCGCCGATCTGGACGGCGCGGACGGCGCGCTGCGCCGCCATGTGGCCGAGGCGCTGATGTATCGACGCAGCACGGTCGGCGCCCATGAGGACTTCGACCGCCAGGCCAGTCGCCGCGCTTTATTTCCCGTGCAGGAAAGCGGGGCGGGACAAACGCCGTTCGTCTGGAATTAACCCCTCGGCCCTAGCGTGGCCTTATGGGACAGACCCGTCGCAAGCCGTCGCCGCAGAGCGACCTTTTCCCTGCCGCGCCCGAAGCGGGGCAGGCTGCGACGTCGACGCCTGAAGACGGCGCCTCGCCCGAGCACCAGTTCCTGCGGCTGATGAGCCATGAGATGCGCACGCCCCTGAACGGGGTGATCGGCATGCTGGGGCTGTTGTCGCGGACCCGTCTGGACGGCGCCCAGCGCGCCTATGCGGAGGCCGCGCAGAAGTCGGCCGAGCATCTGTTGGGCCTGGTCAACGACCTGCTGGACTACGCCCGGCTGGAGGCTGAGGCGCTGGAGTTCGATCCGGCGCCGGTCGAGCTGGAGGGTCTGGTGCGCGGCGTGGCCGAATTGCTGAGCCCGCGCGCGCACGACAAGGGGCTGGAGATCGTCTGGTCGGTGGCCGCCGAAGCCCCGGACGTCGTCGCCGACGAGGGCCGCCTGCGGCAGATCCTGTTCAACTTGGCGGGAAACGCCGTGAAGTTCACCGACCGGGGCGGGGTGCGCCTGGCGGTTGAGGCGGTCGGCGAACGCATGGAAGGGGCGCCTGCGCGCCTGGCCTTCATCGTCGACGACACCGGCCCCGGCGTGCCCGAAGAGGCGCGCGGCCGCATCTTTGAAGAATTCGGTCACGCCGACGTCTCGGACGCCGCCCGGTTCGACGGGGCGGGTCTGGGTCTGGCGGTGGTGCGGCGGCTGGCCCGCGCCATGGACGGCGAAGCCGTGGTCGAAGATCGGCCGGACGGCCCCGGCGCCCGCTTTCGCTTTGAAGCCGAGTTTCCGGTCGTGGTCGGCACCGAGGCGCGTGCGCGACTTCTGGACGGGCTGGTGGTGGCGGTCCGCACGCCGAATCCCTTCGTGCGCCGGGCGGCGACCGATCAGATCGAGGCCTCGGGCGGCCGTGTGGCTCGCCAGGCCGGGGTGACCCTGATCGATCATGCAGGCGCCGAAGGCGGAGCCCTGGCCGTTCGACCGGGCCAGGGTCAAGCCATCATCCTGCTGCGCCCATCCGAACGCGAACTGATCAGCCGCTATCGGGCGGCGGGCTTCTGCGGCTATCTGATCAAGCCCTTGCGCCGCGAGTCTCTGGCCGAGCGCGTCAGGGCGGCCGCCGCGCCGCGCCGGGGTCTGCCCACGCCGCCGGTCCGATCTGGCGACGATGATCGCGTGGCCCATGTGGCCTTCAAGGGCGTGCGGGTGCTGCTGGTCGAGGACAATCCGGTTGGCGCTCTTTTGGCCAAGACCCTGCTGCGGCGCGAGGGCTGCGTGGTCCAGACCGCCGCTGACGGCCAGGAGGCGCTGGACGCCTTGAAGGCGGCGCGCTTCGATCTGGTGTTCATGGACATGCGGATGCCGCGCCTGGACGGACCGAGCGCGGCGCGGGCGCTGCGGGCGCGCGGGGATCAGACGCCGATCATCGCCCTGACCGCCAACGCCTTCGCCGAGGATCGCGTCGCCTGTCTCGAGGCGGGAATGGATGATCATCTGGCCAAGCCGTTGGAGGCGGACGCCCTGCGCGTCGTCCTGGCCCGCTGGACGAACGCCGCCAACCGCGCCAAGGTCGCCGTTTCCTGATCTGCCAGTAGTCCGTCGTCCGTATCGCCCGGCGGCGCCCCGCCGGAGCCACGCATGACCGATTCCAAGACGCCCGCTTCCGAGGTCGCGGCGCTGCAGCCGTCGCCCAAAGGGCTGGGCGTGCTCAAGGCGGCGTTCCGCGAGCGGCGCACCCTGGCCATGTTGCTGCTCGGCTTCTCGGCCGGTCTGCCCTTCGCCATGCTGTTCGGCACCCTGAACGCCTGGCTGTCCGACGCGGGCGTATCGGTGGCGACGATCGGCGTCCTGTCGTGGGTCGGGCTGTTCGGCGCCTTCAAATTCCTGTGGTCGCCCGCGGTCGGACTGACGCCGCCGGTGATCGGCCGGATGGGCCGACGTCGGTCGTGGCTGATCCTGTGCCAGATCGTGCTGGCGGGCGCGCTTTTGACCATCTCCCTGTCGCATCCGGGAACGGGGGCCATCGTGGTGCTGGCGGGCGCCGCGGCCCTGGGCGCCTTCGCCTCGGCGACCCAGGATATCGTCATCGACACCTGGCGGATCGAGGTGGCGGACGAGCGGACGCCGGTGGACCTGCTGTCGACGGTCTATCAGCTGGGCTTCCGCACGGCGGCCCTGGTCGGCGGTGCGGGCGCCCTGGTGCTGGCCGATCAACTGGGCTGGTCGACGACCTTCGTCATCGGCGCGGGGCTGATGGGTCTGGGCGTTCTGGGCACGCTGATCGCACCCGAGCCCAAGGCGGCGCCGCGCGCCGCCATCGCGCGCGAACGCATCGGCTCGACGCGTCTGCGGATGACCGCCCTGTTCGTCACCCTGGCCGCCTGGGCCTGGGCGGCCTTCATGCTGGTGCGCTTCATGGTCACGGCTCTGACCGTCAAGCCTGCGCCCAGCGCCGGAGAGTTCACCGCCGTCTGGGGGCCGTGGATCGTCGGCATGGCGGTGATCCTGCCCGCCGTGCTGGCCGGGATCATCGTCTGGCGCGGGGGCAAGGCGGGGGCGGCGTCCGAGGCCGATCAGGGGCCGGCGCTCGCCAACACCCTGTATGACGCCATCCTGGCGCCGCTGGTCGAGCTGATGGGACGTCTGGGCTGGGGCGCGGTGATCGTGTTGGGGCTGATCCTGACCTACCGCATCACGGACGGCGTCTGGGGCCCGTTCGCCTTCCCCTTCTACATGGGGGACACGGGCGGGGCGCTGGGCCACACCAAGACCGAGATCGCCCTGGCGTCCAAGACCTTCGGCGTGGTCATGACCATCGTCGGCATCGCCCTGGGCGGATGGGCGCTGCTGGTCATCGGCCGGATGGCCAGTCTTCTGCTGGGCGCAGCCCTGTCGGCGGCGACCAATCTGCTGATGATGGACCTGGCTCTGGGGGCGCCGGTGATCGGCGGCTTCATGAGCGCGACCGGCCTCTACAAGCTGTTCGGCGCCTTCGGGGTAGGCGAGCCCCTGGCGCGGCTGATGTTGGCCATCGCGGGCGAGAACATCGCCGGCGGCTTCGCGGGCGCGGCCTTCGTCGCCTATCTGTCGGCCCTGTCGAACAAGATGTTCGGGGCGGTGCAGTTCGCCGTCTTCACCTCCCTGGCCCTGCTGATCGGCACCCTGGGGCGCGGGGCCCTGGGCGAACTGATCGAACGCCAGGGTTATGCCGCCATGTTCGTCATCGCCGCATGGCTGGGCGTGGTGGCGGTGGTCTTCTGTGCGATGGAATGGGGCCGCCAGACGATGGAGCGCCGCCGCCTCAACCTCGACGCCTAGGGGGGCGGAAATGCAAAGAGGCGGCCCGAAGGCCGCCTCTCGAGGTCGTCGTGATCAAGCGGAGGATCAGTCCTCGACTTCCACGCCCTCGGCGTAGGCGGCGAAGGTGGCGGCGGTGATGATCTCGCCGACCGAGGCGCCCAGGGGCACGATCTGCACCGACTTCTCCAGGCCGACCAGCAGGGGGCCGATCACCGTGGCGCCGCCCAGAGACTGGACCAGGCGGGTCGAGATGGCCGCCGAATGGATGGCCGGCATGACCAGGACGTTGGCGTCGCCGGTCAGGCGCATGAAGGGATAGTTGGCGCGGGCCTCGGAATTCAGCGCCAGAGCCGGCGGCATCTCGCCCTCGTACTCGAAGTCGACGTCCATCGAGTCCAGGATGCGGATGGCCTCGCGCACCTTTTCGCCGCGATCGCCGGGCGGGTCGCCGAAGGTCGAGTAGCTGAGGAAGGCCACGCGCGCTTTGCGGCCGAGCTTCTTGACCGTGGCGGCGGCCTTGACCGCGATCTCGGCCAGTTCGGCGGCGTTGGGCAGTTCGTGGATAGAGGTGTCGGCCACGAACAGGGTGCGGCCCTTGGCCAGCAGGATCGACAGGCCGATCATCCGGTCCGTGACGTCCAGGACGCGGCGGACCTCCTTCAGGGCCATGTTGAAGTTGCGGGTCACGCCGGTGACCATGCAGTCCGCCTCGCCGCGAGCGACCATGGCGGCGGCGAAGTAGTTGCGGTCCTGGTTGATCATGCGCTGGACGTCGCGGCGCAGATAGCCGCGACGCTGCAGGCGGGCGTACAGCCAGTCGACGTATTCGGCGTTTCGATCCGACACGCGGGCGTTCATGATCTGAATGCCCAATTCGTCGAAGTTCAGACCGGCTTCGGCGGCGTTGTGGCGGATCAACTCCTCGCGGCCGACCAGGATCGGCGTGCCCAGATCCGCCTGCTTGAAGGCCCATGCGGCGCGGATGACGACCTGTTCCTCGCCCTCGGCGAAGACGACGCGCTGCTTCGGACCCGAGCGCACGCTGGCCTGGATCTTCTGCATCAGGGCGGCGGACGGATCGACCCGCTGGCGCAGGGCGATGCGATAGGCCTCCATGTCCTTGATCGGCTTGCGCGCCACGCCGGTGTCCATCGCCGTCTGGGCGATGAAGGGTGGGATGTACCAGATCAGGCGCGGGTCGAACGGGGTGGGGATGATGTATTCAGGGCCGAACTTCAGCTTGCGGCCGCGATAGGCGGCGGCGACCTCGTCCGGCACGTCTTCGCGGGCCAGCGCCGCCAGGGCGTGGGCGCAGGCGATCTTCATTTCGTGGTTGATCTGACGCGCGCGCACGTCCAGCGCCCCGCGGAACAGATAGGGGAAGGCCAGGACGTTGTTGACCTGGTTCACATAGTCCGAGCGGCCGGTGGCGATGATGGCGTCCGAGCGCACCGACTTGACGTCTTCCGGCGTGATCTCGGGGTCCGGGTTGGCCATGGCGAAGATGATCGGATTGGGCGCCATGGAGGCGACCATCTCCTTGGAGATCGCGCCCTTGGCCGACAGGCCCAGCACCACGTCGGCGCCGACCATGGCCTCGGCCAGGGTGCGCAGCGGCGTGTCGGTGGCGTGCGCCGCCTGCCATTGGGAGACGTTGTCGCGGCCCTTGTAGATCACGCCCTGACGGTCGCAGATGACGGTGTTCTCGGCCTTGACGCCGGCGGCTTTCATCAGGGCGATGGACGACAGGCCCGCTGCGCCGGCGCCCGACAGGACGACCTTGAGGTCTTCCAGCTTCTTGCCGACGATATGGGCCGCGTTGATCAGGCCGGCGGTCGAGATGATGGCCGTGCCGTGCTGGTCATCGTGGAAGACGGGGATGTCCAGCAGATCCTGCAGCTGGGCTTCGATCTCGAAGCATTCGGGGGACTTGATGTCCTCCAGGTTGATGCCGCCCCAGGTGTCGCCGATGTTCTTAACCACGGTGACGAATTCATCCGGATCGGTGGTCTTCACCTCGACATCGAAGCTGTCGACGTCGGCGAAGCGCTTGAACAGCACCGACTTGCCTTCCATCACCGGCTTGGACGCCATGTGGCCCAGGTTGCCCAGGCCCAGGATGGCGGTGCCGTTCGAGATGACGGCGACCATGTTGCCCTTGGCGGTGTAGTCGTAGGCCTTGTCCGCATCGGCGGCGATGGCCAGGACCGGCACGGCCACGCCCGGCGAATAGGCCAGCGACAGGTCGCGCTGGGTCGCCATCGGCTTGGTCGGGGCCATGGAGATCTTGCCCGGCGTCGGATCGCTGTGGAACTCCAGAGCGTCGTCGTCGGAGAAGGTCTGTTTATCGGTCAATTCGGGCATTTCGATCTCGGGAAGGGGCGGGCGCATTTCGTTCCTAGATCGTGGGATGGGCGGGGACAACCGCTGACGCTGGGTCAAGGCCGATTGCGTGGTTTCTCCGTCACGCGGCAGGCAGGAAGCCGGTCCCTTCGACCTCGACCGGGCCCGTCATGAAAACGTGGCCGGACGCCTCGTCCCAGTCGATGGTCAGTTCGCCGCCGTCGACCGTCACGGCGGCCTTTCGGTCGGTCAGGCCGCGCCGCGCCGAGGCGACCAGGGCCGCGCAGGCGCCGGTGCCGCAGGCCAGGGTCAGGCCTGCTCCACGCTCCCACACCCGCAACCGAATGTGATCGCGGGCCAGCACGTCAGCGAAGCCGACGTTGACCCCTTCGGGGAACAGGGGGTGGTGCTCGACCAGGGAGCCGGAGCCGCGCACGAAGGCGTCGTCCAGCCGGTCGGTGAAGAAGACGACGTGGGGATTGCCCATCGACACCGCGCCCGGCGTGTGCAGCACGGGGGCGTCGATCGGTCCGACCTGAAGCTCGATGCCGCGCGTGTCCATGTCTTCCGACAGCGGCACCTGGGACCAGTCGAGGCGCGGCGCGCCCATGTCCACGGTGACTTGATGGGTCGCGGCCGTCGATCCTTCGGGGTCTCCAGAGCCGACGCGGCCCGCCGCCCGGCGCGCCGTGGTCGGTCCGCCCAGGGTGTCGATGACCACCTCTTCCTTGTCGGTCGCCTGCAGCAGCAGCCAGCCGACGCAGCGCAGGGCGTTGCCGCAGGTCTCGACCATGGAGCCGTCGGCGTTCCAGACCCGCATGAAGGCGTCGGCCGTCTCGGACGGTTCGACGCCGATCAACTGGTCGAAGCCGCCCAGACCCGCCGCCGGATCGGCCAGGGCGCGCACCTGATCCTCGGTCGGGTGGAAGGGTTCTTCGAAGGCCTGGACGACGATGAAGGCGTTTCCGGCGCCGTTCATGCGGATGTAGGGTCGGGCGGGCTGGCTCATGATCGCCTTCATATAGGATTTTTCGCCGGTTCATGTATCGGTGGCGGCGATGACGTCTGACCAGAGCCAAACCGCCAAATCCGACGGGCTGCGGCTGAGGGCGCGCCTGCGCTACCTCTATCACGGCTCCCAGCCGGCGGCGGTGAAGTTCCGCCTAATGGTCATCGTCATCGACCTGGCCATCATCGGCTTCTTCCTGGCCACGCCGATCCTGAAGGAGGCGGGCTGGGCCTTCTATGTCTTGGACTATCTGATCGCCGCCGTTCTGGGGCTGGATCTGGCGGCGCGGGCCTATGCCTATTCCGACATCCGGTCGTGGTTGAAGCGGCCGATCGTCTGGGTCGATCTGTTCGTTCTGGCGACGCTGTTGTTCCCGGCCTGGCTGGCCAATCTGGGCTTCCTGCGGTTGCTGCGGTTCTGGAGCCTGCTGAACAGCGACCTGTTCTGGCGCACCATCGGCCGCCGCTTCGACGACACGCGGGTCGAGGAGGTCACACGGGCCCTGACCGCCCTGGTCACCTTCGTCTTCGTCGTGACCGGCTTCGTCTACGCCTATTTCAGGGGCAAGGCCGAGCACATCAACGGCTATCTGGACGCCCTCTATTTCACCGTCGCCACCCTGACGACGACAGGCTTTGGTGACATCACCCTGCCGGGCAATTGGGGGCGGGTCATCTCCATCGTCGTCATGCTGGTGGGCATCACCCTGTTCATCCGCCTGGCCCAGACCCTGATCCGGCCGCACAAGGTCAAGTTCCCCTGCCCCACCTGCGGGCTTCAGAAGCACGATCCCGACGCCGTTCACTGCAAGGCCTGCGGCCAGATCCTGTGCATCCCCGACGACGGCGACTGAGGCGCGCCCTGCGGCGAAAGATTACAAGCCTGTAAGATTACAGACGCTTGCCCCCTGCCCTCGCTCTCGCCAAGGTGCCGCGCGAAAACATTCGTCCGTTGGGGGACACATATGACCATCCGCTCGCTGGCGTCCGTCGCCGCCCTTCTTCTCGCCGCCGGAGCCGCACCCGTCGCCATGGCCCAAGCCACCGTTTCCGCAAGCGCCGCCTCGACGGCTCCGGGCTTCGCCGCCAGCGACGCGACCGACCCCTACATCTGGCTGGAGGAGGTCGAGGGCGATCGCGCCATGGAGTGGGTCAAAGCGCACAACGAGACCTCTCTGGGCGTGCTGCAGGGCGATCCGCGCTATGAGGGCCTGCACCAGCAGGCGCTGGACCTGGTGCAGTCGCGCGACCGCATCCCCTCGCCCGGCTTCACCCACGACGGCCACGTCGACAACTTCTGGCAGGACGCCGAGCATGTGCGCGGCATCTGGCGCCGCACGACGTTGGATTCCTACCGCACCGACGCGCCGCAGTGGGAGACCATCCTGGACATCGACGCCCTGTCGGCGGCCGAGGGCGCTAACTGGGTCTATAAAGGCGCGTCCTGCCTGCCGCCGGACGAGCGTTACTGCCTGATCTCCCTGTCGAACGGCGGCAAGGACGCGGTGACGGTCCGCGAGTTCGACAGCGTCACGAAAACCTTTGTGGAGGGCGGCGTCAGCCTGCCGGAATCCAAGGGCGGCGCCAGCTGGATCGACAAGGACACCCTGCTGATCTCGCGCGACTTCGGCGAGGGCTCGCTAACGGACTCGGGCTATCCGCGCACGGTGCGTCTGATGAAGCGCGGCCAGAGCGTCGATCAGGCGGTCGAGGTCTTCGCCGGTCAGCAGACCGACGTCTCGGTTTCGGGCTACACCCTGCGCGACGCCGACGGCGTGGTGCAGGCGGTGCTGCTGAACCGGGGGATCAACTTCTATGAGAGCGAGACCTGGCGCCTGAACGCCGACGGCTCGACGACCAAGCTGGAGCTGCCGCTCAAGTCCAACATCAACGCTCTGGTCGCCGGCCAGCTGGTGGTGACGACGGACCAGGACTGGACCGCGCCGTCGGGCCAGGACTTCAAGACCGGCGACGTGATCGCCTGGAACCTGCAGGCCTGGCTGGCCGATCCCAAGACCCCGGCGCAACTGGTGATCCGTCCCGGCGAGCGCGAGGCGATCGAGGGGATCAACGCCACCCGCAACAAGCTGGTCGTCGCCCTGTACGAGAACGTGCGCGGCTCGGTCTATGTCTATGACCCGGCCGACTGGAGCCGCACGCGCCTGGACTTGCCGCAGAACGTCTCGGTCGGCGTCGGCTCGGCCTCGGAGCGCGACGACAAGATCTTCGTCAGCGTCACCGGCTATCTGAACCCGTCCAGCCTCTATCTGGCCGATGCGGCGACCGGCGCGGTCGCCCTGACCAAGGCTCTGCCGGACAAGTTCGACGCCAGCGGCATGCGCGTCGATCAGTTCGAGGCGCGCAGCGCCGACGGGACGATGATCCCCTATTTCGTCGTCCACAAGGACGCCATGGCGTTGGACGGCTCGAATCCGACGCTGCTGTACGGCTACGGCGGTTTCCAGTCGTCGTTGCTGCCCGGCTATTCGCCGACGGTCGGCAAGCTGTGGCTGGAGCGCGGCGGCGTCTATGTCATCGCCAACACCCGCGGCGGCGGCGAGTTCGGACCCAAGTGGCACCAAGCGGCCCAGCAGGAAAACCGCCAGCGCGCGCACGAGGACTTCCAGGCCGTGGCCCAGGATCTGATCACGCGCGGCGTCACCTCGCAGCCGCACCTCGGGATCATGGGCGGCTCGCAAGGCGGCCTGTTCATGGGCGCCATGCTGACCCAGCGCCCGGACCTGATCAATGCGGCGGTCATCCAGGTGCCCCTGTTCGACATGCTGCGCTTCCACAAGCTGCTGGCCGGCGCCTCGTGGATCGGCGAGTACGGCAACCCGGACATCCCGGAACAGCGCGCCTGGATCGAGGAATACTCGCCCTATCAGCGTCTGGCGGCGGGCCAGCCTTATCCGGAAGTCTTCATCCACACCTCGACCAAGGACGACCGCGTCCACCCCGGCCACGCCCGCAAGGCGGCGGCGCGGATGGAGGAGTTGGGCTATCCGGTGCTCTTCTATGAAAACGTCGACGGCGGTCACGCGGCCGGCGCCAACCTGCGCGAAACGGCCCGCCGCATCGCGCTGGAATACACCTATCTGACCCGTCGGCTGATGGATCAGCCGGCCCAGCGGTAATCGACGGAGCCCGAGATCATGATGAAGTCCCTGTTTCTGTCCGTCGCCCTGCCCGCCCTGATGCTGGCCGCCGCGCCCGCTCTAGCTGAGAGCGTCGCGTCCGATCCCGCCGCCGCCTCGGCGACGACCCTGCCGCCGCACTTCCCGCGCGACCTGTCGCCCGAGGGGGTCAAGGCCGCCGACGATCATCTGGCGCTGGAAGAGGTGGACGGCGCCGAGGCCCGCGCCTTCGTCGCCGCCTCGAATGAAAAGGCCCTGGCGGCCCTGACCGGCGACCGCCGCTATGAGCCCTTCCGCCAGCAGGCCGAGGCCATCCTGACCGCGACCGACCGCATCCCCGGCGTCAGCTTCCTGGGCGAAGGCCTGGGGAATTTCTGGCAGGACGCGGCCAATCCCAAGGGCGTCTGGCGCCGCACGACGCTGGACTCCTATCGCACGGCCCAGCCCCAGTGGGAGACCCTGCTGGACATCGACGCCCTGGCCAAGGCCGAGGGCAAGGACTGGGTGTTCAAGGGCGCCAACTGCCTGGCGCCGGACGAGACCCGCTGCCTGATCAACCTGTCGGACGGCGGCAAGGACGCCGTGACGGTGCGCGAGTTCGACCTGACGACCAAGCGGTTCGTGGACGGCGGCTTCGTCATCCCCGAGGGCAAGCACCGCATCAGCTGGCTGGACCGCGACACCCTGCTGATCGCCACCGACTTCGGTCCCGGCAGCCTGACGGAGTCGGGCTATCCCTTCATCGTCAAATCTCTGACGCGCGGCCATCCGCTGGCCCACGCGACCGAGGTCTATCGCGGCCAGCAGGGCGACGGCGGCTACGGCGTCTCTCCCATGGTGTTCCGCGACAAGGCGGGCGCGGTCGAGGCCGTGCTGTTCAGCCGCCCGCTGGACACCTTCCGGTCGGAAATCTGGGCTTTGGGCTCCGACGGCAAGCCCTACAGGCTCAACCTGCCAGAGCGCGTGGCGGTTCAGGGCGTGCTGGGCGGCAAGCTGATCTTCTCGCCCGAACAGGCGTGGAGCTTCGACGGTCAGGATTATGCCGCCGGGTCTCTGGTCGCCATGCCGATGGGCGTGCTGGGCGACGTGCGCCAGAGCATCCGCATCGACGCGAAGACGGCGACCATCTTCGCCCCGGGCGCGCGTCAGTCCCTGCAGAACGTCAGCGTGTTCGAGGACAGCATCGTCGCCGTCATCGCCGACAATGTCGTCGGCACGCTGAAGCGCTTCGTCCCGACGGCTGACGGCTGGACCGCGACCGACATCGCAGTGCCCGCCAACAGCGCCGTGGGCCTGGGCGACAGCTCCAAGGCCAAGGGCCAGGTCTTCGTCTCGACGCAAGGCTTCCTGACGCCGCCGACCCTCAGCCTGGCCGATGTCGCCACCGGCGTCCTGAGCGAGCTGAAATCGGCCCCGGCCAAGTTCGACGCCTCGACCCATGTGGTCGAGCAGTTCGAGGCGACCTCGACCGACGGGACGAAGATTCCCTATTTCGTCACCCGGCCCAAGAATCTGGCGATGGACGGGACCGGCCCGACCATCCTGTTCGGCTATGGCGGCTTCCAGGCCAGCTTCCCGCCCGCCTACAAGCCCGAGATGGGCAAGCTGTGGCTCGAGAACGGCGGCGTCTTCGTCCAGGCCAACATCCGCGGCGGCGGAGAGTTCGGCCCCGGCTGGCACCAGGCGGCCCTGCGCGAGAACCGCCAGCGCGCCTTCGACGACTTCGCCGCCGTGGCCCGCGATCTGGAGCAGCGGCGCATCACCAGCCCGCGCCATCTGGGCATCTACGGCCGCTCGAACGGCGGGGTGCTGACCTCGGTGTCCATCACCCAGCACCCGGAGCTGTTCAATGCGGCGGTCATCGAAAGCCCGCTGATCGACATGCTGCGCTATCAGGAGCTGCCGGCGGGCGCCTCGTGGATGGGCGAATACGGCGATCCGCGCATTCCGGGCGACGCCGAATTCATCGCCCGCTATTCAGCCTATCAGCAGCTGCGGCCCGAGGTGAAGTATCCGCGCGTCTACATCACCACCAACACGCGCGACGATCGGGTCCACCCCGGCCACGCCCGCAAGTTCGCGGCGCGCCTGGGCGACCTGGGCCACGACCACCTCTATTTCGAGGACACGGCGGGCGGTCACTCCAACGACGCGGATCCGGTCGCCAACGCCCGACGCTGGGCGCGGCACTATGTCTATCTGGCTCAGCAGTTGATGGACTGACGGGCTTTACCGGCCTTCGGTCTGCTTGAGCGCGAAGGCCGATCGATGGCGTGGAACGCCGCTCACGCATTTATGAGCGGCGTTATCGGGCCGAGGGGATAGGATCGCCGTCATGATGGCACGGGGCCTGTTCAGGTACGGGATGACGGCGGCGGCCGCGGGCGTGGGTCTGCTGGCCGTCGCCGCCGCGCCGTCGCGCGAGCGCGACGCCCCGGTCCAGCCGGTGGTGGTCGAACTGTTCACCGCCCAGGGCTGCTCGGGCTGTCCCGACGCCAACCGCACGGTCGAGACGGTGGCCCAGGATCCGGGCGTGATCGTCCTGACCTACGGCGTCGACTACTGGGACTATTTGGGCTGGTCCGACACCTTCGCCCGGCCCGAGTTCGCCGAGCGCCAGCGCGCCTATCGTCAGGCCTTGAAGTTGCGGAACGTCTCGACGCCGCAGGTGGTGATCGACGGACGTCGTCATGTCTCGGGCGCGCGCTCGCCGGAGCTGAAGGCGGCGGTCGAGGCCGAGGCGCAGGGCCGGGGCTGGCCGCCCGAGATCGAGTTCCGCGAAACCGGCGACCGGGTCGGCATCGGTTCGGGCCGCCCGCCGCGTGGCGGGGCTGAAGTCGTCGCCGTCGTCTATCGGCCGGGCCAGCAGACGGTCGAGGTCAAGGGCGGCGACAATCGCGGCCGGGCCGTGACCCACGTCAATGTGGTGCGCGAGGTGCGCCGTCTGGGCGACTGGAACGGCCGGCCCGTGCTGTTCCCCCTGCCCCAGGACGCAGGGATCGATGAAGGGGTGGTGGTGCTGTTGCAGGCCAAGGACGATCGTCGCATCCTGTCGTCCGCTGCGCGTCCGGAAACGGGGCGCGATTGAACCGCTGACGGAAAAGGTCTAAAGGCCCGCCGCTCTTGATGGGCGCGCGCCTCCTCGCGCGACCCGGAGAACATTGCATGGTCGGGGATACGCCCCGCGGCGACGCCGCGCCAACCGCCAACGCCTCCTCTTCTGCGAACGCCCAGACTCCGCCTTCCGGCGGGGCGCACGGCCATGGCGGAGGCAAGGCCAGTCACCGCGCCCTGATCCTGGGCGCCATCGGCGTGGTCTTCGGCGACATCGGCACCAGCCCGATCTACGCCCTGCGCGAGGCGACGGCCCACGCCCAGAAGGGCGTCGGCGGCGACCTGGCGATCATCGGCGTGGTGTCGCTGGCCTTCTGGGCGCTGATGGTCGTCGTGACGTTCAAATACGTCATGTTCCTGATGCGGGCCGACAACAAGGGCGAGGGCGGCACCCTGTCGCTGATGGCCCTGGCCCAGCACGCCATCGGTCGACGCAGCGCCTGGCTGTTCGTCCTGGGCGTCTGCGGCGCGGCCCTGTTCTACTCCGACGGCGTCATCACGCCCGCCATCTCGGTCCTGTCGGCCGTCGAAGGCCTGCAGGAGGCGCCCGGCCTGAACGGGCGGTTGGACCCCTTCATCCTGCCGCTGGCGGCGGGCATCCTGATCGCCCTCTTCCTGGTGCAGTCGCGCGGCACGGCAGGGCTGGCCAAATTCTTCGGCCCCATCACCCTGATCTGGTTCCTGTCGCTGGGCCTGCTGGGCGTGGTCCATATCTTCGACGACCTGTCGATCCTGAAGGCCCTGTCGCCCTACTATGGGATCAAGCTGCTGATCGCCGACGGCTTCCTCGGTTTCGTCATCCTGGGCAGCGTCTTCCTGGCCGTCACCGGGGCCGAGGCGCTGTATGCGGACATGGGCCATTTCGGCAAGGCGCCGATCCGCCAGAGCTGGCTGTTCATCGTCCTGCCGTGCCTGACGCTCTGCTATCTCGGCCAGGGCGCCTTCCTGCTGTCGCACCCCGGCGCGGCGGACAATCCCTTCTGGAACATGGTGCCGCAGCTGGCCTATTGGCCCATGCTGATCCTGGCCACGGCGGCCACGGTGATCGCCAGCCAGGCGATGATCACGGGCGCCTTCTCGGTCACGCAGCAGGCGGTCCAGCTGGGCCTGTTGCCGCGTATCGACATCCGCAACACCTCCGAGACCCAGGCCGGTCAGATCTATGTCCCGGCGATCAACAGCCTGCTGCTCGTCGGGGTGCTGTTCGTCCTGGTCAGCTTCCAGTCGTCGCACAATCTGACGGCGGCCTATGGCGTGGCGGTGACGGGGACCATGATGGTCAACACCCTGATGGCCTTCACCGTCGTGCGTCACAAGTGGAAGTGGTCGTGGTGGGCCATCCTGCTGACCCTGGTGCCGTTCGGCTTCATCGACGCGGTCTTCCTGACTTCCAACCTGCTGAAAATCCCGGCGGGCGCGTGGATGCCGCTGGTGCTGGGCGGGGGCTTGGTCATGCTGATGTGGACCTGGGTGCGCGGCTCCCAGATCCTGGCCGACAAGACGCGCAAGGACAGCCTGCCGCTGAATGATCTGATCGAGATGCTGCGCGCCCGTCCGCCGCACCGGGCGCCGGGCACGGCCATCTTCCTGACCTCGGACCCGGACGTGGCGCCCGTGGCCCTGATGCACAACCTCAAGCACAATAAGGTGCTGCACGAGAAGAATATCATCCTGACCGTGCATACGTCCGACCGGCCGCGCGTGCCGGACCTGCAAAGGGTGGCGGTCGAGCCGATCAGCGATGATTTCAAGCGTCTGACCCTGACCTTCGGCTATATGGAGACGCCGAACGTGCCGCGCGCCCTGGGTCTGTGTCGCAAGCAGGGGCTGAAGTTCGACATCATGTCGACCAGCTTCTTCCTGGGCCGTCGCTCGGTCGTTCCTTCCGCCCGCCAGGGCATGCCTCTGTGGCAGGACAAGCTGTTTATCTTCCTGATGCGTAACGCCGCCAATCCGACCGACTTCTTCCGCATTCCGCCCGGCCGCGTGGTCGAGCTCGGCACCCAGGTGTCGGTGTGAGCGGGAGCGCGCCCAAGGGCAGAAGCTCCGCCGCGCGCGGTCGCCGCATCGCCGAAAAGGCGCGCGGGCCGCGTCGTGAATCGACCCGGCAGCCCGTCGCGGACGATCCGCACGCCGACATCGGCGTCGAGGCGCGGCTGGTGGCGGGCATCCTTCTGAACGCGGCGCTGGAGAAGCGCACGGGTCTGGACGAGGCCCTGTCGCAATCGCCCGCGCGCGACCTGCCGCCTCAGGACCGGGCCTTCGCCCGCGCCGTGGCCATGGCGGCCCTTCGCCGTCTGGGCGAGATCGACCAGATCCTCGAGCGTCGTCTGCAGAAGGCGACGCCGCTGGCGGTCATGACCATCCTGCGCGTCGCCCTGGCCCAGACCCTGGTGCTGGAGACGCCCGCTTTCGCCGCAGTGTCTACTGCGGTGAAGCTGGCCGAGCGCGACGCCAAGACGCGGCCGTACAAGAATCTGGTCAACGCCGTGCTGCGCGGCGTCGGCCGTGACGGCCCCGGCCTGACTACGGCCGAATCCAACCTGCCCGACTGGCTGGCTCAGCGTTGGAAGGCGACCTATGGTGAGGCGGCTCTGATCGGCTTGGCCCTGGCCACGCGCGAGGAGCCCGCGACCGATTTGACGGCCAAGCCGGGCGTCGATCCGGCCGAACTGGCGGCGTCGGTCGAGGGCGAAGCCCTGCCTGGCGGCACGGTCCGCACGGGCAAGCGCGGCGACGTCGCCGCCTGGCCAGGTTTCGAGGCCGGCGACTGGTGGGTTCAGGACGCGGCCGCGGCCGTCCCCGCCCGCCTGCTGGCGGTCAAGGCGGGCGAGACGGCGCTGGACCTGTGCGCCGCGCCGGGCGGAAAGACGCTGCAACTGGCCGCCGCCGGGGCGGAGGTCGTCGCTCTGGACCGCTCCGAAACGCGCCTGAAACGTCTGCGCCAGAATTTCGAGCGCATGAAGCTCAAGGCCGAGGTCGTCGCCGTCCCGGCTGAGGACTGGGAAGACGACCGCACGTTCGATGCGGTTCTGTTGGACGCGCCCTGCACGGCCACCGGCACCTATCGCCGCAACCCCGAAGTTCTGCGCGCCACCCGCCCCGCTGACGTGGCCAAGCTGGCCGATGTGCAGCATCGCCTGCTGGACGCGGCCGCCCAGAAGGTGAAGCCGGGCGGCCGTCTGGTCTATTGCGTCTGCTCGCTGGAACGCGAAGAGGGCGAGACGCAGGTCATCGCCTTCCTGCGCCGCAACCCGGCCTTCCGCACCGTTGCCGCTGTTCCCGCCGAAGTCGGCGCTCCGGACGAGGCGCTGACGCCCGAGGGCTGGCTGCGCATTCTGCCCTCGCAGTGGGCCGAGAGGGGCGGGCTGGACGGCTTCTTCGCCGCCAAGCTGGAGCGGATCGCGGACTAGGCCGATGAGCGCGAATCTTTGCAATCGCTACGCCGGTCTGGCGGCGCGGGTCTATGATCTGGACAAGCCGATCGGCCGATCCTTCGGCGACGTGGAATTCTATACGCGCCGGTTGGAAATCCGCGACGGACCCGTGCTGGAGCCGGCGGTCGGTTCCGGTCGCGTGCTGGTCCCTCTGCTCGAGGCCGGGTTCGACGTCACGGGTTTCGACGCCTCTGCGGCCATGTTGGACCTGTGTCGGGCGGCATGCGAGGCGCGAGGTCTGAGGGCGGAGCTGTCTGTGGCCCGCTTTGACGACTTCTCCTATGCGACGCGCTTTGGCGCGGTCGTTCTTCCCGCCGGCTCATTCCAGCTGATCGCCACGGCCCAGGAAGGTCTGGCGGCGCTGAAGCGCTTCCATGACCATCTGCAGCCGGGCGGCCGTCTGATCCTCGACCTTGATCCCGTCTCCGCTGTCTTGGCGCCGCTGGGACCGACGCGGCGCTGGACCGATGCGAACGGCGACCTACTGACCCTCGCCGAGGAACGCATCGATTCCGATCTGCTGAACCAGACGGTCGTCTCGCATCTTCGCTATGATCTTTGGACGGACGGTCGTCTGAGCGCATCGGAGCTGGAGCTGTTCGCCCTACGCTGGTGGAGCGTCGAGGAGATGCGGCTGGCGTTGGGTGCGGCGGGTTTCGTCGATGTCATCGTCTCCGGGGGCTACGAGCACGGGCGGCTCCCGCGACGCGAGGATGACGTCATCACCTTCGAGGCGCGGCGCCCTTTGTAACATCGCAAATCGGACTGACGTCGTCCTCAGTCCTCGTCGTCCTCGATGGCGTGGATCTGGTCGTCGTCCAGGCCCAGGTGGTGGCCGATCTCATGGATCAGGACGTGGGCGATGATCTCGGCCAGGCCGACGTCGCCGCGCTCGCACCATTCGTCGAGGATGGGGCGGCGGTAGAGGAAGACGCGCGACGGCTCCGGCGCCGGACCCATGGCGTCGCGTTCGCCGATGTGGACGCCGGAATAGAGGCCGGTCAGCTCGAAGGGGTCTTCGATCTCCAGATCACGCAGGATCTCTTCGTCGGCGAAGTCGTCGACGCGGATGACGACGTCTCCGGCCGCCTGGCGAAACAGGTCGGGCAGGCCAGCGAAGGCCTGTTCGGCCAGGCGGGCGAAATCGTCGAGCGAGGGGGCGAGCTGGTCGGTCCAGGGCGTGGTCATGTCGGGGATATCGCCCGCGCCGCGTCGGGCCGCAATCGCAGAGGCGGCCGCGCGTGCATGGGCCGCATCGTAATTCGCCCAATCAGAGTATGGTAAACGGCGAATCGGCCTGTCCTGAAGGGCGGCCGGACATGGATCGATTTTCTGGGGAAGGCATGGCCGAGGCGGATCTCGCGGCCGACATCGCCTTTGCGGCCACGGCGGGGGCGGCGGGGCTGGCGCTGGCGGTCAGCGTCTGGGCCTGGCGCCTGCGCGCCCGGCTGGTCGCGCGCGCGGTCGAGGTCGAGGACGGCCTTGCGGGCGCCCGGATGCAGGCGGAGGCGGGAGCGACCGCCCTTATGGCGTTCGACGACGTGCGCCTGGGCCTGGGGCCTGACGGCGAGATCGAGACCGTCTTCGGCGCGTCGGACGTGCTGGCGGCCTTGGCTCCGGGCCAGGACGCGGCGGGGGCCGCCGAAGCCGTCCTGTCTGCGCTCAAACAATCGCACACCGGCCGTATGGAGGCCCTGATCGGCGCCGGAGAGGCGTTCGAGACCCTGCTGGAGACTTCTGACGGAACCTGGGCCGTCGAAGGGCGGCCGCACGGCGGCGGGGCCTGGCTGCGGCTGTCGCGCCTGGGCGGTCCCGATACGGGCGGCGAAGCCGGGCCGGGCGCCCTAGCCGAGCAATCCCCTGCGCCGACCTGGGTGGTCGACGGGGCGGGCCATCTGATCTGGGCCAACAGCGCCTGGCTGCTGGAGACGGGCGCCGAGACGCTGGACGAGGCGCGCAGCCGGACCTTGAGCTTCGACCGAGGGGCAGACGCCGTGGTGGCCGAGGCCCTGCGCCTGAACGCGCGTCAGGAAGGCTTCCGCTGGACCACGGCGGGCGGGCGTCGCCGGGCGTGGAAGATCCTGGCCGAGCCGCTGGCCGGCGGGCGCGGCGCCGTCATCGCCTTCGCCATCGAGATGACTGAGGCCGAAGAGACGCGCGACACCTTGCGCCGCCATGTCGAGGCCCATGACGAGACGCTGAACCACCTGGCCGACGCCGTGGCCATCTTCGGCCCGTCCAAGCGGCTGGCCTTCCACAACACCGCCTTCCAGTCGTTGTTTGGGGTCGATTCGGCCTGGCTGGACGAGCGCCCGACCCACGCCGAACTGCTGGATCGCCTGCGCCAGAAGCGTCTGCTGCCCGAAGTCGTCGACTATGCGGCGTGGAAGGCCGAGGAGCTGGACTTCTACGGCGCCGCCCAGGCCTCGCCGGACGACAGCTGGTCCCTGCCCGACGGGCGGACGCTGCGGGTGGTGCGCCAGCCGCACCCGCTGGGCGGCATTCTGCTGATCTTCTCGGACATCACCGGCGAGCTGCAGCTTCGCAGCCGCTACAACGCCCAGATTCAGGTCCAGCGCGCGACGCTGGACAAGCTGAACGACGCCGTGGCCGTGTTCGGCTCGGACGGACGACTGCGGCTGCACAACGAAGCCTTCGAGACCTTCTGGGGCGTGGCGGGCGAGCGACTGATGGAGGCGGGCGACTTCGACGCCGTGGCCGCCCTGTGCCGTCCGGTCCTGCCCGACGCCGCCCTGTGGCTGGGGCTGAAGGCGCGGGTGGCCGATCCTGATCCCGAAAGCCGCGTGGCCATCTCCGGCGAGGGCCGCACCGAGGACGGCCGCATCGCCGCCTGGCAGACGCGCCCCCTGCCCGACGGCGCCACCCTGGTCGCCTTCTTCGACGTGACCGCCCGGCGCGAGCTGGAACAGGCCCTGGCCGCCAAGGAGGCCGCCCTGGCCGAAAGCCAGGCCCTGAAGCGCGAGTTCGTCGGCAGCGTCTCCTATGAACTGCGCACCCCGCTGACGACCATCGTCGGCTATTCGGAACTGCTGGAGGCGATGGGCGACCTGCCCGAGCGCAGCCGCCAGCACGCGGGCGCCATCCGCGTGGCGGCCAGCCATCTGGCGCGCTCCATCGACGACGTGCTGGACATGGCGCAGATCGACGCCGGCGAGATGGAGCTGACCCTGGGCGACGTGCGGGTCTGCGACCTGCTGGACGAGGCGGCGGAAAAGATCAGGGCCAAGGTCGAGGGCCGCGGCGCGACGCTGCACCTGGCCTGTCCGACGGGGCTGAAGCCGATCCGCGCCGACGCCCGCCGCATCGCCCAGGCGGTCGATCACCTGCTGGAGAACGCCTGCCGCGCGGTGTCCGAAGGCGGCGCGGTCAGCCTGACCGCCGAGGCGGGGCCGGGCGAGGTCCGCATCCGCGTCGAGGACACCGGCCGAGGCATCCCCTATCACCTGCAGGCCCACGTCTTCGATCGCTTCGTGCGGCGCGAGCGCGGCGGGCCGGGCGTGGCCCTGGCTCTGGTTAAGGCCCTGGTCGAACTGCACGGCGGCTGGGCCGAGGTTCAGTCGGAACCGGGCAAGGGGGCGGCCTTCATCCTGCACCTGCCGGTCGAGGCGACGGCGCCGACCGCCGCGCCGGAATTGCTGCTGGGCTGATCTGAACCGCCCAGTCGTGCTAGAGGGCGTGTCCAAGCCCTCCAGGACGTCCTCATGGCCGACACGACCCGCCCCCTGCTCAAGACCGCCGTCATCTATGATTTCGACGGCACCCTCGCCCGGGGAAACATGCAGGAGGTCAGCTTCATCCCCTCGATCGGGATGACGCCGGCCCAGTTCTGGAACGAGACCGTCCGCCCACGGACCATCGCTTCGGACGGCGACGGCATCCTGATGTACATGCAGATGATGCTGCTGGCCGCGCGCGAACAGGGCGCGCCGGTGACGCGGCAGACGCTGCGCGACCACGGGCGCGACGTGGCTCTGTTCGAGGGCCTGCGCGATCGCTCCTGGTTCGACCGGATGAACGCCTTCGGCGCCCAGTTCGGGTTGGAGATCGAGCACTACATCATCTCGGCGGGCCTGACCGAGATGATCGAGGGCTGCCCCATCGCCGAGGCCTTCACCCACGTCTTCGCCTCGAAATACGCCTATGACGAGGACGACGTGGCGGTCTGGCCCGCCGTGGGGGTCAACTACACGACCAAGACCCAGTATCTGTTCCGCATCAACAAGGGGGTGCACAACCACTGGGAGGATGAACGCATCAACCGCTTCATCCCGGACGAGGAGCGCCCCATCCCCTTCGACCGGATGATCTTCCTGGGCGACGGCGACACCGATGTGCCGACCATGAAGATGATGCACACCAAGGGCGGCTTCTCCATCGCCGTCTACGACCCTGACAGCACCCCGCGCGACCACGACAAGATTCATCGCCTGATCTCGGAGGACCGGGTCAACTTCGTCGCGGCGGGCGACTATCGCGAAGGCTCGCCGGTCGATCTGATCGTCAAGGGCCTGATCGGCCGCATCGCCGTCAACTACGGCCGGATGCCGGCGGACTGAGGCGCCGGTCGGCGTCCAGCTGAAACACGAGGTCGGCGCGAACCCCGCCCGCCAGCATATGGCGGGTGATCCGCTCGAAATGCTGGATGAAGACGGCCAGTTCGGCGCGCCGCGCGGACGGCAAGTCGGCGGGCGGCAGGCCCATCAGCCTCGCCTCCTGTTCACAGCGCCAGTCCAGTACGGCGTCGAAGGACGGCGCCTTGAGGAACAGCACCGCGTCGAAGCGGGAGAAGGCTTCAGCATAAGGGCCGGCCAGGGCGGCGTTGGCGGCGCGTCGCCATGTCCCCTGCCCGTCTCGTTCGGCCTCCAGGGCGTTGACGGGCGCGGCGAGGTCAGCCTCGGCCTGCGGCGTCGCGCCCAGGCACCAGCCGTCGACCAGCACCGCCGACGGGCGGCCCGCAAACACAGGCCAGTCCGTTTTGGGCGCGCGATCATCGGCCAGCTTGTCGAAGGCGGGAAGCGGCGTGCGGCTGTCGGCGCCGGCGGCGCGCAGGGCGGCCAGGGTTCGCTCCAGCAGGCCCAGATCATGCGTCCCCGGCGGGCCGCGTACGGCGAACAGGGGATGGACCTCGCGGGCCAGGGCCTGGCGCTCGGCCCCGGTCAGATAGACGTCGTCTAGCGACAGATACGCGGTCCCCAGCCGTTCGGCCGCCGCGCGGGCCAGGGTGGTCTTGCCCGAGCCTTGCGCGCCGGCGATCCCGATCAGAGGAATGTGGTCCGGCCGGGCATGGAGGGCGGCCAGAGACCCGACCGCGTCCAGCAGTCGGGCGTCGATCATCTCAGTGCTGGCTTTCCGGCAGGCGCACGATCAGGCCGTCCAGATCATCGGTGACGCGGATCTGGCAGGACAGGCGGCTGTTCGGCTCGACGTTCTCGGCGAAGTCCAGCATGGACTCTTCCATGGCCGAGGGGCGGCCCGTCTCGGCGGCGAAATTCTCGTCGACATAGACATGGCAGGTGGCGCAGGCGCAGGCGCCGCCGCAATCGGCGTCGATGCCCGGCACATTGTTGCGGATCGCGCCCTCCATCACGGACAGGCCTTTCTTGACCTCGACCGTGTGCTCGGTTCCGTCGTGCTCGATGTAGGTGATCTTGGGCATGGAAGCGGTCTTAACTCTGGATGCGGGGTTGGCAAGCCTTGCTACGCGCCGGCCAAGGAAAACCCCCGGAACCAGGCGGCGCCGGGGGCTTTTCTTTTCGTTCGGACCGGCTGGATCAGGCGGCCGTCTTTTTGCGGGACGGCGAAACCATCAGCTTCTTGGTCTCGGCGATCGCCTTGGCCGGGTTCAGCCCCTTGGGGCAGACCTGGGCGCAGTTCATGATCGTGTGGCAGCGATACAGCTTGAACGGGTCTTCCAGGTCGTCGAGACGCTTCTGGGTGGCGTCGTCGCGGCTGTCCGAGATCCAGCGGTAGGACTGCAGCAGGGCCGCCGGGCCGAGGTATTCCTCCTGGTTCCACCAGTAGCTCGGGCACGAGGTCGAGCAGCAGGCGCACAGGATGCACTCGTACAGGCCGTCCAGCTTCTCGCGGTCGGCGGGCGACTGCAGGCGCTCCTTTTCCGGGTCCGGCAGGTCGGACTGGAGGTAGGGCTGGATCGAGTCGTACTGGGCGTAGAACAGCGACAGGTCCGTCACCAGATCCTTGACCACCGGCTGGTGGGGCAGGGGGGCGATGGTGATGTTGTGCGACGAGCACTCGTCCCAGCCCTTGGTGCAGGCCAGGGTGTTGCGGCCGTCGATGTTCATCGAGCACGAGCCGCAGATGCCTTCACGGCACGAGCGACGGAACGACAGGGTGGGGTCGATCTCGTTCTTGATGTGGATCAGGGCGTCCAGAAGCATGGGGCCGTGATCGTCGGTCGAGACCTCGTACGAGTCCCAGCGCGGATCGGCGTCCGTCTCCGGGTCGTAGCGATAGACCTTGTAGGTCTTGACGTTCTTGGCGCCGGCCGGAGCCTTGTGGACCTTGCCGGTCGTGGGCTTGGAGCCGCGCGGGAGGTTGAGCTGAACCATCTGCGATCCCCCTTAGTAAACCCGAGCCTTGGGCTCGATGTACGAGACCTCGTCGGTCATCGTGTATTTGTGCACCGGACGGTAGTCGATCTGGACGCCTTCGCCCGGACGCTTCCACGCCAGGGTGTGCTTCATCCAGTTGACGTCGTCGCGGTCCGGATAGTCCTCGCGGGCGTGGGCGCCGCGCGATTCCGTGCGGTTGGCCGCGCCTTCGATGGTGACCAGGGCCTGGGCGATCAGGTTGTCGTACTCCAGCGTCTCCACCAGGTCCGTGTTCCAGATCAGGCCGCGGTCCGTGGTCTTGATGTCCGAGCCGGCGGCGTCGATCGAGCGCAGCTTCTGGACGCCTTCGTCCAGGGTCTTGCCGGTGCGGAACACGGCGGCGTCGGCCTGCATGGCGCGCTGCATCTCCAGACGCAGGTGCGCCGTGGGGGTCGAGCCCGAGGCGTTGCGGAAGCGGTCCAGGCGCGCCAGGTGCTCGTCCGTCTGGGCCTTGGAGGCCGACGGCACGGCCGAGGCCTTGTCGACGACTTCGCCGCAGCGCAGGCCGACGGCGCGGCCGAACACCACCAGGTCGGTCAGGGAGTTGGAGCCCAGACGGTTGGCGCCGTGCACCGAGACGCAGGCGGCTTCGCCCACGGCCATCAGGCCTGGAACCACGCTGTCGGGGTTGCCGTCGCGCAGCGTCAGCACCTCGCCGTGATAGTTCGTCGGGATGCCGCCCATGTTGTAGTGGACGGTCGGCAGGACCGGGATCGGCTCCTTGGTCACATCGACGCCGGCGAAGATTTTGGCGCTTTCCGAGATGCCCGGCAGGCGCGCGTGCAGGATCTTGGGATCCAGGTGATCCAGATGCAGGAAGATGTGATCCTTGTTCGGGCCCACGCCGCGGCCTTCGCGGATCTCGATGGTCATGGAGCGGCTGACCATGTCGCGCGGAGCCAGATCCTTCACGGTCGGCGCATAGCGTTCCATGAAGCGCTCGCCTTCCGAGTTGGTCAGATAGCCGCCCTCGCCGCGGGCGCCCTCGGTGATGAGGCAGCCGGCGCCGTAGATGCCGGTCGGGTGGAACTGCACGAACTCCATGTCCTGCAGGGGCAGGCCGGCGCGCAGCACCATGGCGTTGCCGTCGCCGGTGCAGGTGTGGGCCGAGGTGGCCGAGAAATAGGCGCGGCCGTAGCCGCCGGTCGCCAGCACCACCATCTTGGCGCGGAACTGGTGCAACTGGCCGGTGTCGAGCTGAAGCGCGGTGACGCCGGTGCAGGCGCCGTCCTGCATGATCAGGTCCAGCGCGAAATACTCGATGAAGAACTTCACCTCGCGACGGACCGACTGGCCGTACAGGGTGTGCAGGATGGCATGGCCGGTGCGGTCGGCGGCGGCGCAGGTGCGCTGCACCGGGCCTTCGCCGAAGTTGCGGGTCATGCCGCCGAAGGCGCGCTGATAGATCTTGCCTTCGTCGGTGCGGCTGAAGGGCACGCCCCAGTGCTCCAGCTCATAGACGGCCTGCGGCGCGTTACGGACCAGGTATTCGATGGCGTCCTGGTCGCCCAGCCAGTCCGACCCCTTGACGGTGTCGTACATGTGCCACTGCCAGCTGTCCTCGCCCATGTTGCCGAGCGAGGCGGAGATGCCGCCCTGGGCCGCCACGGTGTGGGAGCGGGTCGGGAAGACCTTGGTGACGCAGGCGACCTTCAGGCCCTGCTGGGCGGCGCCGAGGGCGGCGCGCAGGCCGGAGCCCCCGGCGCCGACGACGACGACGTCGTATTCGTGATCGATAAGCTCGTATGCAGCCATGGCGGGATCAGACTCCGGCCGGCAGCGGGGCCGAGCCCAGCGCCAGACGCACGATGAAGAAGACGCTGGCGGCGGCCAGCACGAGGAAGATCAGGTTGGAGACCATGATCAAGGCCGGGCGGGAGGAGCCGGGGACGTAGTCCTCGAGGATCACCTTCCAGGCCAGGCTGGCGAACAGGCAGAAGACCACCGCCGTCACGGCCAGCAGGCCGGCGTTCAGGGTGCTGCCGAACCAGGCGACGACCGCGCCGTAGTCGGCGCCGGCCAGGGTGAAGCCGGTCGACAGAACCCACAGGCCCAGCGGCATCAGGGCCAGCAGGGCCAACTTTTCGAGCTTCCATTCCCCGGCGCCGTGGCGCTCGGAGATTTTCACATTGTTCTTGAACTTGGGCGCGGCGCTCACAGCGAAACCTTTCCAGCAGCGAACAGCACGACCCAGAACAGGACGGCCAGGACGATCGGACCCCAGACGGCGATCTGGGCCATCAGGTTGGCGGACTTCAGGTCCAGCCCCTTGCCCGCGTCGTTGATCAGGTGGCGCGCGCCGTTCAGCAGGAAGGAGAACAGCACCCACGTCAGGCCGAACCAGATGAACAGGCCGAACGGCGAGCCCGAGAAGGCGGCGAGCGAGGCAAAGGCGTCCGGGCCGCAGGCGACGATCGCGACCCAGCCCAGCAGCAGGACGGCGCCCACGCTGGCCGCGCCGATGGTGACGCGGAACAGGATCGACGCGACCATGGTCATGTGCCAGCGCCAGATATCGGTGAAGGGCGACATCGGTGCGACGTGCCCGTTGGGGTGACGGACGTAGCGGCCCGTCCGGTCGCCAGTTTCGCCCGCAGCCGGGGGAGTGTTCGACATGCGAATGATTCTCAAAAAACCCGAGGAAATTCAGGGCCGGATTGCAGTGCAACAGGCTTTAGTGACGCAGACGGGCCGGTGTCAACGAAGGGGGGCGATTCCGAACGAAAGTCGGCCCCCAAGCGCCGGATCAGAAGGAAGCGACGTGCGTCAGGGCCGCATCGCGCGTTTCGGTTGTGCAAGGAACCGCCCCGGGGCGCCCCCAGACCGGATCGGGCCACAGGGGGTCGTCGCGGCGACGGCCGACGACATGGACGTGAAGCTGGGCCGTGACATTGCCCAGTGCGGCGACGTTCAGCTTGTCGACGGGCGCATCGCGCAGGGCGCCCAGTTCACGCACCAGGGCGCCGGCGCGGACGATCTCCTCGCTCAGAAGGGCGCGCTGCTCGGGCGTCAGGTCTTCCAGCTCGACCGCGCCGGGGACGCGCGGCAGCAGGATCAGCCAGGGAAAGCGGCCGTCGTCCTGAAGCCGCACCTGGCACAGGGGCCAGTCGGCGGCGAAGACGGAGGCGGCCTCGAAGGCGGGATCGGCGGTGAAGCTCATTCGGCGTCCTGATCGGCGAGAAGGCGCAGGCGATAGGCGTTCATCGCCGTTTCGGCCAGGCGCTGGGTCAGGCGCCAGTTGACTACGGCCCCAATCGGCGCGCCGACCAGCGGCAGCAGCTGGGCCAGCTTGGCCACGTCGATGTAGTCGCGGTACTCCAGCTGGAACTTGCGCCAGTCGAAGGCCTTCAGGGCGTCGGGATCGTGCGGGGCGCGCATGGCGGCCTCCAGCGCGGCCAGGGCCTCGGGGCGATGCCGGGCGCTGGAGAAGGCCAGCTGGAAGATGCGCAGGACGATCATCCGCTCCTTCAGGTCGCGGCCGGAATAGCCGTACAGGGCGGCGATCTCGAACAGCATCTTGACCTTGATGGCCATCAGGGCCGGAAAGTCCGCCGCCGCCATCAGGAAGCCCCCGGCCCCCGCCACCCCGCCCTCGACGCTGGCGGTGGTGCGATACAGCTCGACGCGGGCGCGGACCCTGGTTTCACGCTCCTGCAGGGCGCCTTCGGTCAAGGGGCGGGCGGTGGTCCACTCCGACCCGGCCAGCAGGCCGCGCGTCATCTGCTGCACGGCGCCGGTCACGATCTCGTGCACGCGCTCGGGGATGACGCGGTTGATGTGGTCCTGGGTCGCGCGGGTGGTCTTGTCCCACAGGCCGGGCCGTTTCAGCTGGCGGTCGCGCCAGGCCAGGGCCTCGGCCAGGGCGCGCGCCTCATAGGCGGCGTCCGTCATCGGGGGAGCATCCGTGGGTTTGGCCATGGCCGCAGCCTCGCAGGCCCCGACGAAAGGCGCAACGCGGAACGCTTGCCGCGACCCGCCGACAGGTCTAGACCGCCGTCCCATCGAGTACCGTTTCGCACACGCAACATCGACTGGAGAGACCTGAATGGCTCGCGCGAAGATCGCCCTTATCGGCGCCGGAATGATCGGCGGAACCCTGGCCCACGTGGCCGCGCGCGAAGCGCTGGGCGACGTCATCCTGTTCGACATCGCCGAAGGCACCCCCCAGGGCAAGGCTCTGGACATCGCCGAAGCCTCGGCCGTCTTCGGTCAGGACGTGGCCCTGAAGGGCGCCAACGACTACGCCGACATCGCGGGCGCCGACGTCTGCATCGTCACCGCCGGCGTGCCGCGCAAGCCGGGCATGAGCCGCGACGACCTGATCGGCATCAATCTGAAAGTCATGAAGGCCGTCGGCGAGGGCATCAAGCAGCACGCCCCCAACGCCTTCGTCATCTGCATCACCAACCCGCTCGACGCCATGGTCTGGGCCCTGCAGAAGTTCTCGGGCCTGCCCAAGGAGAAGGTCATCGGCATGGCCGGCGTGCTGGACTCGGCCCGCTTCGCCTACTTCCTGGCTGAAAAGACCGGCGTCTCGGTGCAGGACATCCACGCCTGGACCCTGGGCGGTCACGGCGACGACATGGTGCCGATGGTGCGCCACTCGACGGTCGGCGGCCTGCCGCTGCCGGACGCGGTCGCCGCAGGCTTCCTGTCGCAAGCCGACCTGGACGCCATCGTCGAGCGCACCCGCAAGGGCGGCGGCGAGATCGTCGCCCTGCTGAAGACCGGCTCGGCCTTTTACGCCCCGGCCGAGAGCGCCATCGCCATGGCCAAGTCCTACCTGCTGGACCAGAAGCGCGTCCTGCCGTGCGCCGTGTGGCTGTCGGGCGAATACGGCCTGTCGGACCTCTACGTCGGCGTCCCGGCCCTGATCGGCGCGAACGGCGTTGAAAAGGTCATTGAGTTCACCACCAACGACGATGAAAAGGCGATGTTCGCCAAGTCGGTCGCCTCGGTCCAGGGCCTGATCCAGGCCTGTAAGGATATCGACTCCTCGCTGGCCTAAGGCCAGCGGGCGCTAACGCGAGCCGCGCGGCGGCTCGCTGCTTGAGCGCTTAGGTGTTTAAATTGGATAAGGGCCGCATCTTCAGATGTGGCCCTTTTTCATGCGCCATTCCTAGCAACCGCTCATCCCGGCGGACGCCGGGAACCAGTGCTTTGGCCGCCAGCGCACGCTTAGGCGCTTTGAAATGCGGTGCGCGAGGTTCGGACTGGATCCCGGCGTCCGCCGGGATGAGCGGGCAAGGAAAAGCTCAAGCCGCCTCGGCCTCTTCGCGCTGTTCCAGCCAATCTTCGCTCTGCATCTCGTTGAAGCGCGAGACCGTCCGTTCGAACTCGAAGGCGCCGACGCCTTCGGTGTAGAGGGCCTCGGGCGCGGCCTCGGCCAGGACGACCAGACGGGTCTTGGCCTCGTAGAGGGCGTCGACCAGCGTCACCAAGCGGCGCGCCTCGTGGTGGTTGGCCGGGCTGAGCAGGGGGACGTCGGCCAGGAACAGGGTGTGGAAGCGCCGGGCGATGGCGAGATAGTCCTGCGGCCCCAAAGGGCGGCCGCACAGCTCGTTGAAGGTCGCGCGCGCCATGCCGCCGACCGTGCGCTTTAGCTTCACCTCGCGGCCCAGCACCGGCAGGGCGATGGGCTCCTCCGGCTCGCCGCCCTTGAGGTCCGACCACAGGGTCTCGAAGCCTTGCCGCGCCTCCGCGGCCAGAGGTGAGAACCACACCTTGGCCCCGGCCATGCGGTCCAGGCGGAAGTCGCGGGCGCCCGCCGTCTCGACCACGTCGCAACGCTGGCGGATGATGTCGATGAAGGGCAGGAAGAGCTGGCGGTTGATGCCGTTCTTGTAGAGGTCTTCGGGCGCGCGGTTCGAGGTGACGGCCAGCACCACCTTCTTCTCGAACAGGGCCTCGAACAGCCGGCCCAGGATCATGGCGTCGGCGATGTCCGTCACCTGAAGCTCATCGAAGCACAGCAGGCGCGCCTCCGAGGCGATCAGGGCCGCGATCGGTGGAATGGGGTCGTCGCCCTTGCTGGTTCCGAACACGTCCTTGCGGCTGCGCGGCGTGCCGTCGCGCCACTGCTTCACCAGGTCGTGGATGCGCGCCATGAAGGCGTGGAAATGGGCGCGGACCTTCTTCTGCTCGGGCGTCGAGGAATAGAAGAGGTCCATCAGCATGGACTTGCCGCGTCCCGGCGGGCCCCAGATGTAGATGCCCTTGACCTCGGGCAGGGCGCCGAACAGCCCCTTTTTCGACAGGTCGGTCTCCAGCCGCTCCAGCGCGCCGATCAGGGCGGCCTGGGCCGGTTCGGGCGTGATCACGCCCTCTTCCACGCGGATGTCGTAAGCGTTGCGGATACGGGAGGTCATGGCCAGCAGATAGCCCTCGGATGGGGCCGGGGGAAGGCGGTCGCCGATTCGGGCGACGAATTGGAGGATTCTGGTTGCTTCGCGACTGCGAAAGACCCAAATGCAGAAGCGTTTCTCCCAAACGCCCCCGAACAAAGGATGATTTCATCATGGGCTATCGCGTCGCCGTCGTAGGCGCCACAGGCAATGTCGGCCGGGAAATCCTGGCCATCCTCGAGGAAGTGAACTTCCCCGTCGAGAAAATGCACGCGATCGCCTCCCGAAAATCCAAAGGCGTCGAGGTCTCCTTCGGCGACAGCACGATAAAGTGCGAGGACATCGAGCAGTTTGACTTCTCGAGCGTCGACCTGGTGCTGATGAGCGCCGGCGGCGGGGTGTCGCGCGAATGGTCCGAGAAGATCGGCAAGGCCGGCCCCATCGTCATCGATAACTCCTCGGCCTTCCGCCAGGATCCGGACGTGCCGCTGATCGTGCCGGAGGTGAATCCGGACGACGCCAAGCTGGCGACCAAGAAGAACATCGTCGCCAACCCCAACTGCTCGACCGCCCAGCTGGTGGTGGCGCTGAAGCCGCTGCATGACGCGGCCAAGATCAAGCGCGTCGTCGTCTCGACCTATCAGTCCGTCTCGGGCGCCGGGAAGGAAGGCATGGACGAGCTGTGGAACCAGACCAAGGCCATCTACGGCCTGGGCGACGCCACGCCCAAGAAGTTCCCCAAGCAGATCGCCTTCAACGTCATCCCCTGCATCGGCTCGTTCCGCGACGACGGCTACACCGACGAGGAAGCCAAGATGTGGGACGAGACGCACAAGATGCTCGACCCGTCGATCAAGCTGACCGTCACCTGCGTCCGCGTGCCGGTCTTCGTCGGCCATTCGGAGGCCGTGACGGTCGAGTTCGACCGCCCGATCGAACCGGACGAGGCGCGCGAAATCCTGCGCGAGGCGCCGGGGATCCTGGTCGTCGATAAGCAGGAGCATGACGGCTACATCACCCCGGTCGACGCCGCGGGCGAGCACGCCGTCTATGTGTCGCGCATCCGCAAGGATCCGACCGTCGAGCACGGCCTGTCGTTCTGGGTGGTGTCGGACAACCTGCGCAAGGGCGCGGCCCTGAACGCCGTGCAGATCGCCCAGCTTCTGGACGAGACCGGCGTCATCTCGCCCAAGAGCGGCTACCGCACTTTGACTGTCTAAGAAGAGGCCCCTAACGCCTCGCACGCGGTGCGAGGCTGCTTGAGGGGCGTCAGTCGTGTTGTCCCCCCGCCGCGTCGGCGATGCGGCGGGGATCGAAAGGTTCCAGTGTGAGCGCCTCCCCTGCTGCTCCTGCGTCCGAAGCCCGCGCCGCCCTGGCGGCGGGGGTGCTCTGCTACCTGCTGTGGGGCTTCATTCCCCTGGTGTTCCAGCAGATGGCGCATCAGGGCGCGGACGCCTGGGAGATCATGGGCCACCGCGCCGTCTGGGGCCTGGTCTGGGCCCTGATCCTGGTCATGCTGTCGCGCCAGTGGGCCCAGGTGGTCGCCGTCTTCCGACAGCCCAGGGTGCTGGGCTGGCTGGCCCTGTCGGCGGTGCTGATCGCCGCCAACTGGACCACCTACGTCATGGCGGTGAACAACGGCCGGACGCTGGACGCCTCGCTCGGCTATTATCTCAATCCGCTGCTGAACATGGCCGCTGGGGCCTGGTTGTTCCGTGAGCGGATCGATCGTTTCGGCGTCATCGCCATCGTCCTGGCGGCGATCGGCGTGGTGCTTCAGGCGGTCGCCCTGGGCCATATGCCCTGGGTGTCGCTGCTGCTGGCCTTCAGCTTCGCCGGCTACGGCATCATCCGCAAACGGGTCTCGGTCGACGCCCAGACCGGCCTGTTCATGGAATGCCTGCTGCTGGCCCTGCCCGGCCTGGCCTGGGTCGTCTTCATCGAGGCGACGGGTCAGGGCCATTTCACCGCCTCCCCCGCCGCCACCGCCTGGCTGCTGTTCGCGGGACCGGCGACGGTCATCCCGCTGGCCCTGTTCGCCTGGGCGGCGCGGCGGATGCCCTTGTCCAGCATGGGCTTTCTGCAGTTCCTGGCGCCGACCATCGTCTTCGTCATCGGCGCCTTGCAGGGCGAGGCCCTGGGCAGCCTGCGCATCGCCTCCTTCGCCTTCATCTGGGTCGGAGCCGCCGTCTTCGCCCTGGGCGCGGTGCTCAAGGTGCGTCGTGCGTCGGACACCGCCGAGACCATCGTGGCGCCCGAACCCGGTCTTCTGGACGACCCGGCCGAGGACCGCATGGACGCCCTCGGCGAGAATCCGCCGCCTGTGCGTTGAGGTCGGGCGCCGTCCCGTCCTAAAGAAGAAGGCGATGATGATCTGTTCCCGCTTCCTCGCCGCCGCCGCCGCAACCGTTCTGCTCGTCGGGGGGACCACGGCCTGCGCCCATGGCGCGGTTCAGACCGGCGGCGATGAAGTGATCCGCACCGCTCGCGTCGGGGTGAGCCGCGAGGCCGCGCCGACCGCCGCGCCGGGCGCGCCTGTCGCCGTCGCCGCCCCGCCGACCACGGCCGAGACCTTCGACGCCGTCAGCGACGCCCTGGACGCCGCCGCCGCCGCCTGGACCTCGGGTCAGGTGGATGCGGTCATGGCCACCTATGTCCATGACGAGCCGCTACTGGTCTTCCTGGGCGACACTCCGCTGAAGGGGCCCGACAGCGTGCGCTCCGCCCTGGACGCCCGCGCGGCGGCGCCGGGCGGCCTGGGGACGCTGTCTTATGAGTGGTTCGAGACCATGCAGTTCGACGTCAATACGGCGGTGGTCTCAGGCCGGGCGGTGATGACGCGCGACGGCAAGACCCATCGCGGCCTGTTCACCCGGATTCTGCGCCGCACGGTCGACGGCTGGCTGATCGTCCACGACCAGCTGGCCTGGGGGCCGGAAGCCTAAGGCGTCGCCCTACAAGGCCGTGTAGAGCGCTTCGACCAACCGCAGGGCGCGCGGATCGCCGAGCAGGTGGGGCGACTGGCGCGTCATGACATAGGCGGCCGAGACGCCCGCCGCCTGATCGGCGAACGCCATCGACCCGCCCCAGCCTGTGTGGCCGACCGTTGTCGGGTTGGGGCCGAAAATGTTCAGCCCTTCATTGCGCATGAACCCGGCCGCCCAATTCATGTGGAACGGCACGACCTTATCCAGTCCGTGGATGCGTTCGCGCGTCGCCTGGGTCAGGGTTTCCTCCGACAGCACCGGCAGATGATCCAGCGCGCCGCCCGTGGCGACGAGGGACATCATCCGCGCCAGATCCTTGGCTGTGGCGTGTAGATTGGCCGAGGGGATCTCCGCCATGCGCCACTCCGTCGAGCCGCGTCCGCCGGGCGCCGAGCCGCGATCCAGGAAGGCCGCCTTCTTGATCGCGTCGATGGGGCCGAGGTCCGGCGCGGCGGCGGGTTTGCGCAACTGGGCCACGCGGCCGTGTTCGCTTTCCGGCAGGCCGATCCACAGGTCCAGATCGAACGGCTGGGCGAAGTCTTCGCGCAGGGCCGCGCCCATGGTCCGCCCGTCGACGATGCGGAACAGCTCGCCCGCCAGATAGCCGATGGTGATGGGGTGATAGCCGGACGCCGTCCCCGGCGCCCACAGCGGCGTCTGGGCCGCCAGCTTGTCCAGCACCGCCTGACGATCGAACCAGATGGCCGGCTCCACGCCGTCGGAAAAGCCCGGCAGGCCGGACTGGTGGCTCATCAGCTGGCCGACGGTCAGCTGGTCCTTGCCCGCCGCGCCGAAGGCGGGCCAGTGATCGGCGACCCGGTCCTCATAGGACAGCAGCCCCTTGTCCACGCAGCGCGCGATCATCAGGGCCATCACCGCCTTGCCGGTCGAGAAGACCGGGACCAGGGTGTCCTCGGCGAAAGGCTTGGTCCCCGCCAGATCGGCCGAGCCGGCCCACAGGTCCACCGTCGTCTCGCCGTCGAGGGTCACGCTGAAGCGCGCGGCCAGTTCGTTCAGCCCTTCGGGGGCGTCGGTGAAGTTGGCGGCGAAGGCGTCCTTCACCGCATTGAAACGCGGCGGGCAGACGCCGTGGAGGGCGGGGAGGCTGGTCATGGATGCGGTCTAGCGCCTTGGCGGCTTCACGTCACTTGCGGCCGATTACTGGCGCGCCGACGCCGAGGCGTTGCGCGCGCCCTCGAACTCGTCGCCCGGCTTCCACGCGGGCCAGTCGCGCGAGTTGGCCAGGTCGCGGCCGACCTCATACAGCAGCTGCACATCGGCGGCGGCGGCGTCCATCTTCCACTGCGGCGTCCATTCGTCCGTCGGCTGATGATAGCGGTTGGCGACATAGTCCCGGCTGGCTTCGTTGTGACCGGTGAAGCCTGCGGCGGCGAACAGGGCGGGCACGCCCTTGCGCGCCAGCGGGAAGTGGTCCGAGCGATAGAAGGCCCCTGCGTGCGGCGCCGGGTCGGGGATCAGACGACGACCCTCGCGCGCGGCCAGCACCGCCAGCCGGTCGTCCAGATCGTTCTTGCCCGCGCCGATGACGACGATGTTCGGGTCGATCTCGGTCCCCGGCAGCAGGCTGTCCATATTGATGTTGGCGACAGTCGTCTCCAGCGGCCAGACCGGATTGGCGGCATAGTATTCGGCGCCCAGCAGGCCGGTCTCCTCGGCCGCCCAACTGATGAAGACAGTCGAGCGTTCGGGCCGCGGCCCTTCGGCGAACAGGCGGGCGATCTCCATGACGCCGGCGACGCCCGTCGCATTGTCCACGGCGCCGTTATAGATGTCGTCGCCGTTCTTCGGCGTGGCGCGGCCATAGGCGTCCCAGTGGGCGCCGAACATGACGGTCTCGTTCGGGTATTTGGTTCCGGGCAGGCGGCCGATGACGTTGCGCGTCTCGACCCGGTCGGCTTTTTGGCCGAAGTCGATGGACATGGTCACGCCGTCCAGCGCTACGGGGCGGAAATCGGGCGTGCGCGCCTGGTCCTTCAGGGCGGCGAAGTCGAGGCCGGCGCCCCTGAACAGCTGTTCGGCGATCGCGCCCTGAATCCAGCCCTGCGCCGCCACGCGCTCCTTGTTCGGATCGGCGCGGACGATGTCGAACTTGGGCGCGGTCGAGGAATTCTCCAGCGTCGACCAAGGATAGCCCGCGCCCGGCGTGTCGTGGATGACCAGAACGCCCGCCGCGCCATGCGCCGCCGCCACCTGGAACTTATAGGTCCAGCGGCCATAGAAGGTCATGGCCTGACCGTCGAACTTGCCGTTGACCGGGTGGCCTTCGGGCGCGCCGAAGTCGGGGTCGTTGACCAGCACCAGCATGATCTTGCCGGTCAGATCGACGCCCTTGTAGTCGTCCCACCCACGCTCGGGCGCGTCGACGCCATAGCCGACGAAGACCAGAGGCGCGTCGGTCAGACTGATGCGCTCCACCGGACGGTCGGATGAGACGATGACGTCCTTGGCGCGCTGCAGTTCGGTCGTGCGGCCGTTGGCGGAAACGCTGATGGCGGCGGGACCGTCCTGGCTGGTGCGGCTGACCTGGGCCACCTGCACCCACGATCCGTTGGGGCCGCCGGGCTCTAAGCCCAGCGCCTGAAACTGCTGCGACAGCCATTCGACGGTGCGGTCTTCGCCGGGCGTGACCGGGGCGCGGCCTTCGAATTCATCAGACGCCAGGACGCGCGTGGCCTCGTTCAGTCGGGCCGGGTCGACGCGGCCGGTCTGGGCGAGCGCGGAGGTCGAACACATCAGGACGGCGATCAGGCCGACGGCGGCGGAACGGGCGAGGGTCATGGGCGGGCTCAGCTCTTGAACGATTTGCGCCACGCTGCCCCCTGAGGGCGCCGCTGTCGACCCTGAAAGGCCTCAGCGCCCGTTCAGCCAGGCGCGCACGCCGTCCGCCGCGACGACGCCTGAGGCGAAGGAGGCTTGGAGCAGATAGCCGCCGGTCGGCGCCTCCCAGTCCAGCATCTCGCCCGCGGCAAAGACGCCGGGCCGCGTCTTCAGCATCAGCCGGTCGTCCACAGAGTTCAGCGCCACGCCTCCGGCCGAGGAGATGGCGCGGCTTAGACCCTGCACCCCGGTCAAGGTCAGGGCGACGCCCTTGATCCGTGCGGCCAGTTCGGCCGGGTCTGCGGGCAGCGGACCGCCTTCACGCAGCAGGGCGACAGAGGCGGCGTCCAGCCGCGCGGCCTTGCGCAGCCAGTTCGACAGGCTGTCCTTGCCGCGCGGTTTCGACAGACGCTGAGCGAGGGCTTCGACGCTCAGATCGGGCCGCAGGTCGAGCGTCAGCACGGTCGATCCGTCGCGCTCCACCGCTTCGCGCAGACCGGCGGACAAGGCGTAGACGCCGCCGCCCTCGATCCCATAGGCGGCGATCATGGCCTCGCCGCGCACGGTGCGGTCGCCGTGCATCAGGGCGACGCCTTTCAGCGGCGTTCCGGCGAAGCGGTCGCGGAAGTTCGGCGACCAGGCGACGTCGAAGCCGACGTTGGCGGGACGGAAGACGGCCACCTCGGCGCCCGCCTTCTCCAGCGTCGGAACCCATGCGGCGTCGGACCCCAGCTTCGCCCAACTGGCGCCGCCGAGGGCCAGAACGACGGCGTCCGCGCGTTCGATCCGCTCGCCATCGGGCGTGTCAAAGGTCGGAGCCTCGCCCTGCCAGCCGGTCCAGCGCGAGCGGGTGCGGACCTCGACGCCCAGACCCTCCAGCCGCGCCAACCAGGCGCGCAGCAGGGGCGAGGCTTTCATCGCTTTCGGGAACACCCGTCCGGATGAACCGACGAAGGTCGGCTGGCCCAGCCCCTCGACCCATTCGATCAGATCGGCGGGCGAAAAGGCGTCCAGCCAGCCCTTGATGCGCGCCTGTGCGGCGGCGTCATAGCGGTTCAGGAACGGCTCCAGCGGCTCCGAATGGGTCAGGTTCAGCCCGCCGCGCCCGGCCATCAGCAGCTTGCGCGCGATCGAGGGCATCCGCTCATGGACGACGACGCGCAGGCCCGCCTGAGCCAGACGTTCGGCGGCCATCAGTCCGGCGGGACCGGCGCCGATCACGGCGACTGTTGCGGGGGCGGAGGTCATCGACGCCTTCCTAGCGGGAATGTCCGCCGCCGCCTATGCTGGCCAACATGAGCGTCGCCTTTACACGGGAAGAAGATCTGGAAGCCACGGCGGCGGACCTGCTGGACCGGCCGATCTCGCCCCATCCCAACCTCGTCACGCCGCAGGGGCTGGCCCAGATCGAGGCCGAGCTGGCGGCCGCGCGCGCGGCCTATACGGCGGCTCAGGCGGCGGGCTCGATCGAGGCCGACCGCACCGCCATGGCGCGGGCGACGCGCGACCTGCGCTACTGGTCGGCGCGCCGGGGCACGGCCCAGCTGGTCGAGGCGCCGCCGGACGGCAAGGTGCGCTTCGGCGACACGGTGACGATCGAGCGCGAGGACGGCCGCACCCAGTCCTGGCGCATCGTCGGCGAGGACGAGGCCGACCCGTCCAAGGGCAGCGTCAGCCACGTCTCGCCCCTGGCCCGCGCCCTGCTGGGCAAGCGCGAGGGGGATGAGGCGACGGTCGCGGGCCAGTCGGTCGAGATCGTCGCCATCAAGGAAGGTTGAGAAGGGGCGGCCTCAGTAGCCGCCCGTTCCCTTCTCCTTCGTCACCGGCTGGAAATCGCGCACGAAGCGTTCCAGCAAGCGGACGCTGTAGCCCGCCGATCCCGCCGGTTTCACGTCGTTGGCTGCGCCGAAGGCCATGTTGGCGATGTCCAGATGCGCCCAGGGCGTCTCAGGCCGGGCGAAATAGCCGATGAAGTGAGCGCCCGTGCCCGCGCCCGCCCCGCCGTCGCCCGAGTTCTTGATATCGGCGATGGTCGAAGAGGTGGCCCGCACATAGGAGGGGTGCAGCGGCAGGCGCCACAGCGTCTCTCCGGTGGCGTCGCCCGCCGTCTTCAGCTGGTCGGCCAGGGCGTCGTGGCGGCTGAACAGGCCCGCATAGTCATTACCCAGGGCGCCGCCGACCGAGCCGGTCAGGGTGGCCACGTCGACGATGGCGGCGGGGTTCAGCGTGGTGTCGGCCCAGACCACGGCGTCGGCCAGGACCAGGCGGCCTTCGGCGTCGGTCGAGATGATCTCGATGGTCTTGCCGTTCATGGCGGTCAGCACGTCGGCGGGGCGGATGGCGCCGCCGTCGGGCATGTTCTCGGCCAGGGCGGCGACGGCGACCACGTCCACCGGCGCGCCGCCCTTGGCCAGGGCCAGGACCGCGCCGACCACGCTGGCGGCGCCGGACATGTCCATCTTCATATTGCCCATATTGGCGCCGGGCTTGATGGAGATGCCGCCGGAATCGAAGGTGATGCCCTTGCCCAGCAGGGCGATCGGGCCGTCGCTGGACGCGCCCTGGCCGCGATAGCGCACGGCTAGCAGGCGCGGCGGTCGGCTCGAGCCCTGGCCGACGCCCAGCAGGGCGCCCATGCCCAGGCGCTGCATGGCGGGCACGTCCAGTTCGGTGATCTCGACCCCTGGCACGCCGGCGAAGGCGACGCGGGCGCGTTCGACGAAGCTTTCCGGATAGATGACGTTGGCCGGTTCGTTGGATACGTCGCGGGTCCAGGCCATGGCCTCGATCAGGGCGGCGCCGCGACGGTGATGCGCCTGGGCGCTCGATGCGTCATCGGCGACGACGGTCAGAGCGCCGGGCGCCGGGCGGTCGCGGCCGGTGGTGACATAGATATCCGAGCGATAGTGGCCGATGCCCAGGCCGGTCGCCAGTTCCGAGGCCAGATCCGCCGACAGGCCGGATGTCAGGGCCGTCAGGGCGCCGGGCTGGCTGTTCAGGGCGCGGCCGGCGACGATCCCAGCGGTCTGAATGTCTGCGGCCTTGGGCGCGTCGCCCAGACCGACGACCAGGATGCGATCCCAGCCGCCGACGCCGTGCAGGCTCAGCGTCTGGCGCGCCTTGTAGTCGAAGCGGGCGGCGGTCAGGGCCGAGGCGATCGCCTGACGCGTCGCGACGTCCAGGGCGGCGCCGCGCGCGGCCAGCTCGGCCTCCGACGACAGCGGCAGAACCAGGGCGCCCGACGGGGCGGCCGATGCGGCGAAGGTGACGGCGCGCGTCTGGGCCGGAGCGGCGCGGGCGGGCCAGTCCGAACGCTCGGCGGCGGGCGCGGCGCGGCGCGACTGGGCCTCGGCCGGAACGGCGACGCTTAGACCGGCGGCGGCGATCAGCGCGGCTGCGGCGAAGGACGGAATACGGGTGGTGCGGCGCATCGATCAGGGCCCCCTCTGTGACGATGAAGGCGCCTTTATGGGCGGGGGCGCCGCGCGGGGGCAACCGCTCCGCTGACGGAAGGACGCCGGGCGCGACGCCTTGTCGCGCTTGTCGCGCGCTTGGGATCACGCCCGGCGCAGCGGCGGCCGTCAGCAGGCCGCCCGACGCGGGGGCGTCGGGCAGGGTCGGGCCCTGAGACGGACATCGCCGGTTTCGCGGCGTGAAAGGCGGTGGGCGTCAAGCAAGGCTCCGATCCAGCCCCACGCGGGTTCCTTATGAGTGCGGTGAATGTCTTCCATTGTTCGTCCTCCTTTCTGAGATCAGCAGAATGGCGCATGGTGGCGGCTGTTACAAACGAGACGACGGCGTTCATCCATAAGGTTGGCTTATGTCTGATCCTCTTTCCCGCATCCCGGTGGACGCGCTTCGCGTGTTCGAGGCGGCGGCGCGTCTGCTCAGCTTCACCCGCGCGGCCGAGGTTCTGGGCATGAGCCAGGCGGCGGTCAGCTGGCGCATCCGCGACCTAGAGCAACGGCTGGAGCGGCCCCTGTTCACGCGCGGCACGCGGCAGGTGGCCCTGACGCCCGAAGGCGAGCGCCTGGCCACGGCGGCGACCGAGGCGATGACCCTGCTGCGTCGCGCCGTGGCCGAGGTGATCGAGACCGACCAGGGCGTGCTGGCCGTCACTACGCTGCAGACTCTGGCGACCCAGTGGCTGGCGACGCGGCTGGGGTCTTTCCAACTGGCCAACCCCGACCTGGCGGTGCGGGTAGACACCAGCCCGGTCCTGTCCAGCCTCAGCGCGGACGGGTTGGACGTGGCGCTGCGCTTCGGTTCGGGCCGCTGGCCCGGACTGGAGAGCCGGTTCCTGATGCCCGCCGTCCTCACGCCCGTCTGCACCCCCGCCATGCGCGACCGGCTGGATCTGAAGACGCCTGCTGATCTGAAACGCGCCCATCTGGTCGGAGAGCCGGAGGAGTGGGCGGCCTGGTTCGCCGCCGCCGGGGTGGCGCCCGCCGACGCCGCCCCGTCGCCGCGTCTGACGGCCGACAACCAGGCGATGGAGGTGGCGGCGGCGCTGGGCGATCAGGGCGTGGCCCTGGGTTCGCCCATCCTCTACGGCCGCGAGATCGAACGGGGACTTCTGGTCCGGCCGTTCAAGGAGACCGTCGCCCTGGCTGAGGGCTATTGGCTCTGCTACCCGCCCGGCCGCCGCCTGACCCCCAAGATCGCCCGTTTCCGCGACTGGGTGCTGGACACGGCGCGGACCGACCCGGCGGTGGTCGAGGGCGCGCGGCTGGCGGGGCGTGAAGTCGGAGAGGCGGGTGAATAGTCCTTCATCGCCTCGATGAAGAAGGAAAAGAAAAGGGCGGGATCCTTCGATCCCGCCCTTCCGTCGTTTGAGCTTTGAGAAGCCGGACTTCCTTAGAAGTCCATGCCGCCCATACCGCCCATGCCGCCCATGTCGGGGGCGCCGCCGGCCGAGGCCTTCTTCGGCGCGTCAGCGATGGCGGCTTCCGTGGTGATCATGATGCCGGCGACCGAGGCGGCCGATTTCAGAGCCGAACGGACGACCTTGGCCGGATCGATCACGCCCATCTGGACGAGGTCGCCGTACTCTTCGGTCTGGGCGTTGAAGCCGAACGAGGCGTCGGTCGAGTCCATGACCTTGCCGACCACGATCGAACCTTCGACGCCCGAGTTCTCGGAGATCTGACGGATCGGAGCCTGCAGGGCGCGGCGCACGATGTTGATGCCGGCGTTCTGATCGGCGTTGACGCCCTTCAGATCGATCAGCTTCTTGGAGGCTTGCAGCAGGGCCACGCCGCCGCCCGGGACGATGCCTTCATCGGCAGCGGCGCGGGTCGCGTTCAGGGCGTCGTCGACGCGGTCCTTCTTTTCCTTCACTTCGACTTCGGTCGAGCCGCCGACGCGCAGGACGGCGACGCCGCCGGCCAGCTTGGCCAGACGCTCTTGCAGCTTCTCACGGTCGTAGTCCGAGGTGGTGTCCTCGATCTGACGCTTGATCTGGCCGACGCGAGCCTCGATGCCGTCCTTCTCGCCCGAACCTTCGACGATGGTGGTGTCGTCCTTGGTGATGGAGACCTTCTTGGCCTTGCCCAGCATGTCCAGGGTGACGGTTTCCAGCTTGATGCCCAGGTCTTCAGAGATGACCTGGCCGCCCGTCAGGATAGCGATGTCTTCCAGCATGGCCTTGCGGCGGTCGCCGAAGCCCGGAGCCTTGACGGCGGCGACGCGCAGGCCGCCGCGCAGCTTGTTGACCACCAGGGTGGCCAGGGCTTCGCCTTCGATGTCCTCGGCGATGATCAGCAGGGGGCGGCCCGACTGAACCACGGCTTCCAGCACCGGCAGCATGGGCTGCAGCGAGGTCAGCTTCTTCTCGTGGAGCAGGATGAGGGGCTCTTCGAGGGCGACCTCCATCTTGTCCGGGTTGGTGATGAAGTAGGGCGACAGGTAGCCGCGGTCGAACTGCATGCCTTCGACGATGTCGACGGTGGTTTCGGCCGTCTTGGCTTCTTCGACGGTGATGACGCCTTCGTTGCCGACCTTGGCCATGGCCAGGGCGATCAGCTCGCCGATTTCAGCGTCGCCGTTGGCCGAGATGGTGCCGACCTGGGCGATTTCCGAGTTGTTGGAGACCGGCTTGGAGATGGTCTTCACTTCGTCCAGGGCCACGGCGACGGCCTGGTCGATGCCGCGCTTCAGGTCCATCGGGTTCATGCCGGCGGCGACGGCCTTGAGGCCCTCTTGCACGATGGCCTGAGCCAGGACGGTGGCGGTGGTGGTGCCGTCGCCCGCGTTGTCGTTCGCCTTGGAGGCGACTTCGCGGATCATCTGGGCGCCCATGTTCTCGAAGGCGTCTTCCAGCTCGATCTCTTTGGCGACCGAGACGCCGTCCTTGGTCGAGCGCGGGGCGCCGAACGACTTCTGGATCACGACGTTGCGGCCCTTCGGACCCAGGGTCACCTTGACGGCGTCAGCCAGGACGTTGACGCCCTTCAGCATCTTGTCGCGGGCGTCGGTGTTGAACTTTACGATTTTAGCGGCCATGCGGGCTGCTCCTATCTATAAGATTTTAAATCAGAAACCGGAAACCGAGGCGCGTCTTACGACAGCACGCCCAGGACGTCGGATTCCTTCATGATGATCAGGTCTTCGCCGTCGATCTTCACTTCGCTGCCCGACCACTTGCCGAACAGGACGCGGTCGCCGGCCTTCAGCTCCAGGGCGACGAACTTGCCGTCTTCGTCACGGACGCCGGGACCCACGGCGACGACTTCGCCTTCCTGGGGCTTTTCCTTGGCCGTATCGGGGATGATGATCCCGCCCTTGGTCTTGGATTCTTCTTCAACGCGCTTGACCAGCACGCGGTCGCCGAGCGGACGAAACGCCATCTGAGTAACTCCCGTTAGGATGTTGGTTCCAGCCCTCGGAGCCCACGACTTTGGCAGTCGCCCTCCCCGAGTGCTAACGACCGGGGAGTTAGGCAGGGGGAGGGGGGGCGTCAAGGGCGATGCGGCCTGAAATCGGCGCCCAGATGAAGCGAAAATGAACGACCGCCGCCGAGGTCGTTCAGACAGGCGCCGCTAGAAGGGGGACAACGGATCAACCGGCTTTCGAAAGGAGCCCGCCATGAAGACCCTGTTCAAGATCGGCGCCGGCGCTATCGCCCCTGCTCTGGTTGTGACGATGCTGGCTTCGACCCCGGCTGCGGCCCAGCATTATCGCGACCGCGATCGCGACAACACCGGCCGTGACGCCGTCCTGGGCGCCGTGGTCGGCGGCGTCGCCGGCGCCCTGATCGGTCAAGGCGACGGACGCTATGTCGCGGGCGGCGCCTTGGCGGGCGCGGCGCTGGGCGCGGCCTCGTCCTCGAACAACGACGACTGCGGCTACTACCGCGGCGGCCGCTGCTATCGAAACCAGGGCCACTGGGAGCGCGAGCACGGCATCAACAGCCGCGACGGCTATTACAACGGCCGTTATGAGCGCAACGACGGACGCTATTACCGCGACGGCCGCTATTGGCGGAACCACGGCGAATGGCGCAGCTATCAGAACCGCCGCGACCGCGATCGTGATCGCGACTACCGCTACGACCGCCGCTGGTAAGCGGGGATGAGATGAAGAAAGGCTCGGCCGCACGGCTGGGCCTTTTTTCATGGGCGGGCCTATTCGAAGCCGCTGCCGCGTTCGGCGCTCGGCAGCAGTCGTCCCATGACCGTGACGAAGAAGGCCACGGTCCAGCCCAGAAGAATGGCGCCGTTGATGCCTTCGATCGCGCCTAGCAGCTTCCATTCCGGATCGATGGAGGCGTCGCCGTAGCCGATGGAGCCGTAGCTGATGGACGAGAAATAGACGGCTTCGCGTAGATCGGGCACGGCTTCCAGCAGGTAGAAGAGGGCGGCGTAGCTCCAGATCTCCAGCCCGTGGATGACGAAAAGGCCCAGCACCAAAGTCACCGTATAGAGGGCGCCGCGCGTGGACAGGGGGTTGAGGCGGACCGCTGCCGGAGCCGGACTTTCGCGCGCTTCCAGGGCGGCCAGCACGCGACCCAGGCAGAGCAGTCCGATCGCGTGCGTTCCCACGGTCAGCAGCACCATGGCGGTGGCGACCGTCAACTCCAGCATCATGTCCATGGTCGTTTCGCCGTGTGTTGCGCGATCACACCTTAGCATCGGCGGCTTGTGTCACGGAACCGGGCTTCCGACGGCGGCCTATCTGGAGAGAGCGGCCGCGCGCATTAGCGGTCTCTACTGATCGACCTGCGCCGCGCGCCTGGCGGGACCGATCAGACCCAGGTGGGTGAGGCCGAAGGCTTCAGGCGACTTGAGCCCATAGCCGAGCGCGCGGTCGAAGCCGATGTGCGCCAGCCAGATCAGGCTGAGGGCGGTCGCCAAGGGCGCGGCGCCCAGCAGGCCCGCGCTCGCCAGCGCCAAGGGTCCGATCAGGCTGTGCGCCAAATCATAGGCCCGTGCGCCTGCGCGCGGACCGGCCAGATAGCCGGCGAAGGAGAGGTCAGGAGCCAGGAAGAGAACGGCGAACAGCGCCCAGCCCTGGCCGAAGCGGCTATAGGCCAGGGCGGCGAGGACGAGCAGGGCCAGCCCCTCCAGCCGCTGCCAGGTCGGGGCGACGACGGTCACGCCGTCAGCCGCCGCAGCAGGTCCGCCGTGGAGGGGTCGAGGTCCGCCGAGGGCGTGCCTGTGGCGGCGTCCTTCAGCAGGGCCTTGGCCAGAACCTTGCCCAGTTCCACGCCCCATTGGTCGAAGCTGTTGATGTCCCACAGGACGCCTTCGACGAAGGTCTTGTGTTCATAGAGGGCGATCAGGGCGCCGAGGGTCTGGGGCGTCAGCCGCTCCATCAGAATGGCGGTCGACGGTCGATTGCCGGGAAAGGTCTTGTGCGGCGCCAGGCGGTCGGCTTCGTCCGCAGAGGCGCCGGATGCGATCAGTTCGGCGCGGGCCTGGGTTTCGGTCTTGCCCTGCATCAGGGCCTGGGCCTGGGCCAGGGCGTTGGCCCACAGATAGGTCGAGGGCGTCTCCTCGCAGGTGCGGCCCACGATGATGAACTCGACCGGCACGACCTGCGGCCCCTGATGCAATTGCTGGAAGAAGGCGTGCTGGCCGTTGGCGCCCGGCTCGCCGAAGATGACGGGGCAGGTCTGGCGGCCGACGGGCGCGCCGTCGCGGCGCACCTGCTTGCCGTTCGATTCCATCTCGAGCTGTTGCAGGAAGGCCGGCAGGCGGCGCAGGTCGTGGGCGTAGGGGGCGACGGTGCGGGCTGGGCGGTGCAGGCCGTCGACGTTGTAGATCTCGGCCAGGGCCAGCATCACCGGCGCATTCCTCTCCAGCGGGGCCTCGAGGAAGTGACGGTCCAGGGCGGCGGCGCCGTCAAGGAAGCCCTGGAACGCGTCCCAGCCCAGGCCGATGACGCAGGACAGGCTGACCGCCGACCACAGGGAATAGCGCCCGCCGACCCAGTCTCGGAACGCAAAGGTGCGGCCGCAGCCGAACGCCGTCGCCTTTTCCGGCGCCGCGGTGACGCCGATGAAGTGTTTCGCCATCCCCTCGGCGGGCAGGGCGGCGGCCAGCCAGGCCTTGGCGGCCTGGGCGTTCAGCAGGGTCTCCTGAGTGGTGAAGCTCTTGGAGACGACGATCACCAGGGTGGTTTCAGGATCCAGCCCGATCAGGGCCTCGGCCATGTCGCGCGGGTCGATGTTGGCGACGAAGCGCAGGTCGATGGCCGGGTCCAGAGGCCGCAGGGCGTCCCAGATCAGGCGCGGTCCCAGATCGGAACCGCCGATGCCGATATGGAGCACCGTCTTGAAGGGGCGTCCGCTCGCGCCTGTTTCATTCCCGGACCGCAACGCTTCGGCGTAGGCTTTCATCTCGGCGCGCACGGCCTCGACTTCGGCTGAGACAGGTTCTTCTAGGGCGCGGAAGTCGGCGCCGTCCGGCGCGCGCAGGGCCGGGTGCAGCACGGCGCGGCCTTCGGTCAGATTGACCGCCTCGCCGTTGAACAGGGCGGCTCGGCGGCCTTCGACGCCGCAGGCGCGGGCCAGGTCCAGCGCGGCTTTCAGGCCCGCGTAGGTCCAGCTCTGTTTGGACAGGTCGATGTGCAAGCCGGCCACGTCCAGCGTCAGCCGCGCCAGCCGGTCGGGGTCGGCGGTGAATTGATCCTGGATTCGCGCATCCGCGTCCCGTCGGGCGGCGGCCTCGAGTTCGGCCCAGGCGGCGTGCGGCATTGTCGTCTCCCCATGGCGGTCCCGGCTTTTGGCCCGGCCCTTGCAAGCTCTGGTTTACGGCTCAGGCCGTGAAGAGTTCAATCCAAGACTGGGTCAACAAGGATTTCCTGGCGGAAGTCCGCCGTCTCGGTCTCTTGTGAAAGGCACGCCATGTCCTGCGGAATAGCTCTCGCTGTCGCCCTCATGCTGGCCGATCCCGCGGTCGCTGAAGCCGCCGCCCCGGCCGCACCGGTCTCGGTGGCCCAGGAGCCTCTGTTCGCCGATCTGGCGGCCCGTTCGGGCGCCCTGAAGACGATCGTCGACGGCTGGCTGGCCTCGGGCGAGGCGGACAAGGCCGGCTTCTTCGCCGGCGCGGCCTATGGCGCGTTCAAGACCCAGGCGACGGACCTGGCCCAGCGCGACATGCAGGGTCATCTGATCCTCAAGGAGCGCGGCACGGACAATGACCTGAAGTGCATCCTGCGCGGCATCTCGGAAGACATTCCGGTCAAGGTCGCGGCGCTGGAGAGCGCCTCTGACGCAGCCGCGCGCAAGCTGGCCCTCGACGAGCTGTCCTATCTGCTGAACGACAACGTCGAGGTCATCACCTCGCCGTCTCAACCCGAGGCCTAGCTTCGGCTTGAGGTTTGGTTGCTTGGCCCATCGCGCTTCGCGCGACTTGAGGCTCTGCTTGGAAGGGACGCTCAGCCCTCGATCGTCTCAGGGTATTTGATGGCGCAGCCGTAAGGCGCAGCGTAGGCGGTCTGGACCGCGCGACCGGCCTTGGCGTCGGCCAGAGCGGCGCGGACGAAGTTGTTGGCTCCGTCCAGATCCTCGACCTTATTGGTCGGCCGGTCGTCGATGCCGCCGACGTAGATCAGCCGTCCCTCGGGATCGATGATGCGCATGTCGGGCGTGGTCTTGGCGTCGTAGCGTTTGCCGACCTCGCCGGTTGGGTCGAGCAGCAGGTGGGTGAAAGCGGCCTGGTGCTTGGCCTTCCAGGCCTGCGCCTCCTCGCCCTCGACGAAGCCCTGGGTTCCCGGCGCCGAGGAGATGATGGTCAGCCAGACCACGCCGTCGGCGGTCGCCTCGCGCTGCAGGGCCTGCATGGCGCCGGTGTAGTGCTTCTTCACGAAGGGACAGCCTTCGTTGGTCCACTCCAGCACCACCGTCTTGCCGCGGAAATCGGCCAGGGAGCGCTGCTGGCCCTCGGCGTCGACCAGGGTGAAGGCCGGGGCCGTTTCGCCGGGCGCGGGCGCCTCGGTCGCTTCGGGCGCGACGACGGCGGTTTCGGACCGTTCAGGCGATGCGGCGGGCGGCTGCTGGCAGGCGGCGAGCAGCAACAGAGAGGCGGAGGCGGCGGTCAGCAGGCGGAACATGGCGGTCTCCTCGGGGTGATAGGTCAGCGGGCGGCGGCGTCCTTCAGGGCGTCGATGACGACGCCTTCGGTCAAGAGTTGAGGCAGGATGCGCGGCTCGGGCCGGCCCGGCGCATAGACAAGGTAGAGGGGCACGCCCGAGCGGCCGTGGCGTTGCAGTTCGGCGGTGATGCCGTCGTCGCGCCGCGTCCAGTCGCCGACCAGATAGGCGGCGTTCGCCTGTTCCAGCGCCTGCGCCGTGCGGGCGGAGGACAGGGCCGTGCTCTCATTGACCTTGCAGGTCACGCACCAGTCGGCGGTGAAGTTGACCAGGACCGGCCGCCCCTCGGCCAGGGCGGCCTTCACCGCCTGTTCGGACCAGGGCTGGGACGGCAAATGGGTCGAAGCGCCTGCGCTGTCCGGGGCGGCGGGCGCGGCGCGCCCCGCCAGGACGCCGAAGCCCAGCGCCGCGATCAGGGCCATCAGGGCGGCGGCGCCCGCGGCCCGGCCCTTGCCGGATGCGGCGGCCTGGCTTCGGCCATAGAGCCATAGCGCCAGGGCCAGCATCAGCCCGGCCGCGAACAGCAGGGCTAGGGCGTCAGAGGTCTGGCGGCCATAGACCCAGGCCAGCCACAGGGCGGCGCCGTACATGGGGAAGGCCAGCAGATTGCGTAAGCTCTCCATCCACGGGCCGGGTTTCGGCAGACGGGCCAGCAGACGCGGATTGAGGCTGATCAGCACATAGGGCAGGGCCAGGCCCAGCCCCAGCATCAGGAAGACCGCCAGGGCCATCGGCCAGGGCATGAACAGGGCGGCGCCGAGCGCAAAGGCCATGAAGGGGGCGGTGCAGGGCGCAGCGACGATCACCGCCAGCACCCCGGTGAAGAAGGCGCCCGCCGCGCCGGGCAGGCGCGACAGCGGGCCGTGTCCGGCGCCTTGCAGGCCTGCGCCTACATGGAAGACGCCCGACAGGTTCAGCGCCACCGCCAGCATCAGCAGGGCCAGAGCCGCCACCACGCCCGGCGATTGCAACTGGAAGCCCCAGCCCAGAACCTGACCGCCCGCGCGCAGGGCCAGCAGCGCGCCCGCCAGAAGCAGGAAGGTCGCCAGCACTCCGGCCAGGAAGGCCAGACCGTCACGGCGCGCCTCGGCTGGTTCATGGGCGGCGCGGCTGAGCGAGGCCGCCTTCATCGCCAGGATAGGGAAGACGCAGGGCATCAGATTCAGGATCAGGCCGCCCAGCAGGGCGAACAGCGCCGCCTTGGCGAAGTCGGACAGGTCGGTGGCCGAAGCGTCCGCCTGCGCGCCCTCGCCGTCGCCGATATCGCCCTCGCCCGCGACGCCCGTCAGGGCCGCGCCCGGTTCGGCCGTGATCTCCCAGGCGCCCAGATCGGTGGACAGGACGCCGCCGATCGGTCCGTTCAGACCGTTGGTCGCCAGGCCGCGCCCGGCGGCGACGGTCAGGGTCAGCCCCTGCGGTCCGCGTTCGCCCGACTGGGCGGCGGCGTGGTCGATCACCCCGCCCTCGAACGGATAGAAATAGGCCCACTTCGGCGCCGCGCCCGCCAGCGGGCCGCCGCCGGCCGTCAGGGTCAGCTTTCCGTCGACCAGAGCGGCGCGGGCGTCGATGCCGGCGGGACGTGGGGCGCCGGCGACCACGTCCTGAACCGCCTGGCCGAAGCGAGCGTCCAGCGGCGCTGCGCCCTCGCGCACCGCCAGGTCCAGCGCGAGGTCGAGGTCTTCGGGCACGCACATCTCGTCGCTGCAGACGTAGAAATGGGCGGTGACGCGCAGCGGCAGGCTGCGTCCCGGCGGGGTGTTCGCTGGAATCTCAATCGGCACGGGCAGGAAGACCGTGTCCGAATAGCCGTAGTTCATCAGGCTCTGCAGGCGCTGGCGCTCGGGCAGGGGCCACAGGATGTCGCCGGGCGTCAGGCCGCTCGGCAAGGCCCAGGTCAGGGTCGTCGGCCCGCCGGAATCGCCCTGGTTGCGCCAATAGGTGTGCCAGCCGGGCTTGATCTTCTGGCGGACGGCGACGACGGCGGTCGAGCCGGGCGTGGCCCAGGCGCCCATGGCGACCAGTTCGGCCTCGATGCGTTCGGTGCGTTGGGGGCCGGGCGCGACGGCGGCCTTGGGGGCGGGGGCGGCCCCGGCGGCCAGGGCGTCGCGCAGGGCCGCCTCGGACGCGGGCGCGGATGGGGACGCCGCCGCCGGAAGGGCGAAGGCGAACCAGGTCAGCAGAAGAAGCAGGATGCGCAAGGACGACGCCGGGAACAGGACCAGGGAAAGGCGCGACCTTAGACCCTCAAGCCTTGCCTATCCACGGCCCGCGACGGCGAGCCGCAGTCGGCCGTCTGGGGGCGTCAGCGCGGGGCGACGACCTCGATCAGCACCTCGGTGCGGCGCCGCAGGGGATCGTTGACGCCGCCGACCACGGCGCCCTGGGCGCCGGAAGCCTCGATGTCGAAGGCCGGGGCGGGCAGGCCGGCGCCGGCCAGGGCTTCGGCTACGGCGCGGGCGCGCTGTTCGGAAATGGTCTGGTTGGCGGCGGCCGTGCCGCTGCGGGCGTCGGCCAGGCCCGTCACCTTGACGTGCTTGATCTGGCAGCCCTGAAGCTGGGTCGCGGTCATGCCGATGGCCTGGCGGGCGGCGTCGGTCAGGGTGGCGCGGTCGGGGACGAAATAGACCTCGAACCGCTTGTCGGCGCAGGCGGACGGGTCGCTCACCAGATCGCTGCGCTCCTTATATCCGCTGGTGGCGGCGCACCCGGCTGCGGCCAGGCCGGCGGTCAGCAGAACGACTGCGGAAACAAGCTTCATGTCAGGCCCCTCGCGCGCGCCGTGCGGCGTGCGCGCCCTCCAGCAAAAAGGGCGACCCGCGCCATGCGGATCGCCCTTTCAGATTGTCCCGAAAACGCTTCGGGCGCCAGAGGCTAGAAGCCTGGATCAATAACGGCGTTGGCCGTTCTCCCAGTAGCACTCGGTCTGGCGGTTGTCGTAGCAGTAGTAGTAGCGGCCCTGGTTGTCGCGGTAACGCTGCTGGTTGTTGCGGTCCTGGTTCGAGCCGCGGATGGCCCCGGCCGCGCCGCCGGCCAGCGCGCCGATGGCCGCGCCCGTGGCTGCGTTGCCGCCGCCGACGTTGTTGCCGATGATGGCGCCGGCCACGGCGCCCAGACCAGCGCCGACAGCGCCCTGACGCACGGTTTCGTTCGAGCCGTAGCCGCCGCCGTAGTACGGGTCGCTGGCGCAGGCGGTCACCAGAAGACCGGCGCCGGCGATGGCGAGAATCGCCTTGTTCATGGTTCTGTCCTTCATCCCTTAGGGGGCACCCCTGAAGCTTCGATAACGCAGTCCGAAGAGGGCGGTTCCGAGGCAAAGCGACGCAAGCTTCACTTTAATTTTTCACCCGCTGTCGCAGGTGGGGAACTGGCCGCGCGCGCAGGCGTTCGCCGCCCATGATCGACGCCCCGAATTTTCTGAGCGCCCTGGCCGCCGCCCCTTCGGGGCACGACACGGTCGAGGAGCCGCGTCCCCTGACAGGCGAGGTCCGGCTGGAGCGGATCATCATCCTGGTCAATCCCCTGTCGGGCGGCGTCGGACCGCAGGCGGCCGATGAGGCCGCCGCCCTGTTGGCGGTCTATCCCCTGCAGGCCGAGGTGGTGGTGCTGGAGGGCGCGCGCATCCCAGACCAGATCGGCGAGGCCCTGGCGGCGCGGCCGGACGCCCTGTTCATCCTGGCGGGCGACGGCACGGCGCGGTCGGTCGCTGCCCGCGCCGGGTCGGACGGTCCTCTGATCGCCCCCTTGCCCGGCGGCACCATGAATATGCTGCCCAAGGCCCTGTACGGCACGGGCGACTGGAAGGCGGCCCTCCGGCTGGCGCTGGAAGAGGGCGCGCCGCAGTACGTCTCAGGCGGGGAGGTCGAGGGCGAGGCCTTCTACTGCGCCGCCATCCTGGGCTCGCCCGCCCTGTGGGCCCCGGCGCGCGAAGCCATCCGCGAGGGCAAGCTGAAGATGGCCTGGACCTATGGCCGCCGGGCGCTGAAGAAGGCCTTCTCGGGTCGGGTGCGCTACGCACTGGACGGCGGCGTGCGCGAGAAGGCCGAGGCCCTGGTGCTGATCAGCCCGCTGATCTCCAAGGCGATGGACAAGTGCGACGGGCTGGAGGCGGCGGCCATGAACACCGCTGACGCGGCCCAGGCCTTCCGTCTGGCCGCCCACGCCTTGTTCGACGACTGGCGTCAGGATCCGACCGTCACGACCCGCGGCGCGCGCAAGATCGAAGTGGAGGCCCGCTCCCGCATTCCGGCGGTGATCGACGGCGAACCCATGTTGCTGGGCCGCGCGACGGCGGTGAAGTTCGTCCCGCGCGCCTTTACGGCTCTTGCGCCCAAGCCTCCGACGGGCGGGGACAGCGTCTAGTGGGTCTGGTCCTCCAGTTTTCAGACGTTCATTTCGGGTGCGAGCACGAACACGCGGTGGCGGCGGCGTCCGACTACGCCCGCGCGGCCGGCGCCGATCTGATCCTGATCACCGGCGACATCACCCAGAGAGGCTATCCGCGCGAGTTCGCGGCGGCGGGTGAATGGATACGCGCCCTGCCCGAGCCGGTCTTCGTCACCGTGGGCAATCACGACGTGCCCTATTGGGACGTGATGGCGCGGCTGTTCTGGCCGTGGCGGGCGTTCGAACGCGCGACCGGCCATCCGGCGCATGACCATGAGTTCCGCTCGGATCGGTTGATGGTGCGCGGCGTGACGACGGCGCGCGGCTGGCAGGCCCGGCCCAACTGGTCCAAGGGGGTCATCGATCTGGACCAGACGCGTCGGGCGGCCGAGGCCCTGCGTCAGGCGCCGGTCGGAGCCTTGCGCGTTCTGGCCTGCCACCACCCGCTGGTCGAGATGATCGGCGCGCCCATGACCGGCGAGGTCAAGCGCGGCGAGCGGGCGGCCCGCATCTTCGCCGAGGCGGGCGTCGACCTGATCGTCACCGGCCATGTCCATGTGCCCTTCGCCCTGCCGATCGGAGTGGGGGATCAATGCTCCTATGCGGTCGGATGCGGGACGCTGTCGCATCGCGAGCGAGGGGCGCCGCCCAGCTTCAACCGGATCGAATGGGACGCCGAGACGGTGACGGTCTCGGCCGTGGCCTGGGACGGGCGTCGCTTCGCCGATCACCAGACCTGGCGTCTGCCGCGCCGTCGCGCCTGACGGCTTTGAATTTCAACCATGGAAAAGGGCCGCGACGGCATGGTCGCGGCCCTGATTTCAATGTCTGGCCGTTCGGCTAGATGCGCGGCCCGCCGCGTCCCCTCAGGCCGCCCACCAGCAGGGAGACGACGAACAGGATAACGGCGATGATGGCGATGAATTTGGCGATCTCGAACGACATGCCCGAGATGCCGCCGAAGCCGAGCACAGCTGCGACCAAGGCGATGATGAAGAAAATAATAGCCCAACGAAGCATAGGCGAACCCTCCGAAAGATGTTGACGGGAGCGGGCTTTCGACCTCTCCCGTCGATAGCGTCGCTTGCTTGAAACAACGCCTCGGAGACTTGGCCGTTCCTTTAACGCCGGTTTCGGACTCTGCTTTTCTCGGTAAAGGCGGCCGCCACCATGGTGGCCAGCGCGGGGTTGCGCAGGAAGATGAAGCCGCCGGCCAGAGCCGCCGCGGCGCCCAGGATCGGGCGCTGCTGGAACAGCCGCAGGGCCCGCATGCCCAGGCCTTCGGGCTCGTCGTATTCCTCGTCCTCGTCATCACCATGCGCCCGCCGCACGAACACCAGGGCGACGACGGCCGCGATCAGGGCGAACAGCAGGGCGGTCAGGGCGGCGCCGATGAGCGGCGGCACGGCCAGCAGCAGCAGGTAGTAGACCGTGGCGCCCAGGGCGACCATGGCCACGAAGGCCGCGCCGGCGGCGACGAAGGTCGCCACCGCGCGGTTGATGAGCCCCCGCCCGATCATCAGCGCCGACGCCCGGCCAGCAGCAGGCCCAGGACGACGCCGACGCCGAGCGCGATGGCGGTCGACTGGATGGGACGCTCCTGCACGCGTTCGACGACGTAGCGCTGGGCCTCGTCGAACTTCTCGGCGGCCTCGTCGTAATATTCGCGGCCGCGCACCTTGGCGTCGTCGTAGTAGCCGCGCGCCTTCTCGCGCAGCTCCTCGCCCTGCTCGCGCAGGCGCGCCTCGGCCTCGGAGGCCTTTTCCTTCAGACGCTGGGTTTCCTCGCGGGCGCCGGCCTTGAGGTCCTCCTTCAGGGTCTTGAGGTCGTTCTTGATGTCTTCACGAGCCTTGGACGTGGCCATGATGCGCGCTCCGCTCCTTGTGTAAGCTTGACGATTAAATAGAGAAGCCCTGCCCGGAACGCCACACCGACGATCAAGGTTCCTGCAATGCAGCATGGGCGAAGGTCGCAGAGGCGCCCATCTGGCGCGACGCGCGCGGCGCTTCTAGAACAGGCGTCATGACCCAATGGCTGTTCCCGACCGCCCCGACGCCGTCCCTGCCGATCGAAGGCGATGCGCGCCGCCTGCCCGTGCGGCGCATCCTGTGCGTGGGCCAGAACTACGCCGCCCACGCTCGCGAAATGGGGGCCGACCCGGACAAGCCTGCGCCCTTCTTCTTCGCCAAGCCGAGCGACGCTTTGGTCGTGGACGGGGCCGATCCGGCCTATCCGTCGGCGACGCAGAACCTGCATTATGAGGTCGAACTGGTCGTGGCCCTGGGCGAAGACGCGCGGCCGGTCGGCTGGGCCGTCGGCGTCGATCTGACGCGGCGCGATCTTCAGGCCGAGGCCAAGGCCAAGGGGCGGCCGTGGGAGGCGGGCAAGGCCTTCGACCAGTCGGCGCCCTGCGGCGCGTTGAGCCGGACGCCGCCCGCGCCCGACGCGCTCATTGAGCTGAAGGTCAACGGCGCCGTCCGTCAGTCCAGCCGCCTGTCCGACATGATCTGGGACGTGGACGGCGTCCTGTCCAAGGCGGCCGAGCTGTGGGCGCTTCAGCCCGGCGACCTGATCTTCACCGGCACGCCCGAAGGCGTTGGTCCCCTGAGCCCCGGCGATCGGGTCGAGGCCGTCATCGCGGGTCTGCCCCCGCTCAACTTCACGGTGCAATCATGATCCTGCACGGCTACTGGCGCTCGGGCACCAGCTATCGCACCCGCATCGCCCTCAATCTCAAAGGGGTCGAGTATCGGCAGGCGGCGCTGGATCTGCGCACGGGCGCGCAGAAGTCCGAAGCCTACCTCAGGCTCAATCCGCAGGGGCTGGTTCCGGCGTTGGAGACCGACGACGGCCTGGTGCTGACCCAGAGCCCGGCCATTCTGGAATGGCTGGAGGAGACCCATCCTGAGCCGCCCCTGCTGCCGCGCGACGCGGCGGGCCGCGCCCAGGTGCGGGCCATGGCGGCGGTGATCGGCTGCGACATCCATCCGCTCAACAATCTGCGGGTGCTGAAGGCGGTGCGCGGTCTGGGCGCCGATCAGACCGGGGTCGACGCCTGGGCCGGTCAATGGATCATCGACGGCTTTACGGCGCTGGAGGCCTTGATCGTCCGCTATGGCGAGGGGTGGTGTTTCGGCGGGACGCCGACGCTGGCCGACTGCTACCTGATGCCCCAGCTCTATTCGGCGCGGCGGTTCAACGTCGATCTGGCGGCCTTCCCGCGCCTGCTGGAGATCGAGGCGAGGGCCGAGGCGCACCCGGCCTTCATCGCCGCCCTGCCGGAAAACCAGCGGGACGCGGATTAAGCCTCTTCATTCACCAACGACCTTGATTTCGGTCAATCTCCCTTAAGCTTTGACGGCGAAAGTGGCGGTGTGAGATTCGCCGTTCCGCCCTCTCCGGCCGACAAGCTCGCCATCGCCCTGGTGGTTGAGCCTGATCGGTCCCGCCCGCTGCCGCCCGGCCAGCGGGAGGAGGCGACGCGCCACCTGCTTCAGACCGCAGGCGACGCCGGAATCGGCCTGGTCGCCACCCGGCCTGAAGGCGACGTCGAACGGATGCTGGGTCAGGCCTGGCCCTTCCCTTCGCCTTTCCGCGTCACCGTGCGCACCGTGCCGCTGGCCGACGGCCTCGACCGGGTCGAGGCTCGCGCCCGCCGCTCGCTGGAGCGCATGGGCCTGCCGCGCGGCGACGCCGTCCTGGTGCAGAACGCCGCCGATCTGGCGGGCGCCGAGGGGCGCGCCCTGTGGGACCGGCTGCAGGCGCTGAAGGCGCGCGGCGTCTTCCGCAAGGTCGGCTTCATCGCCACGGTCGAGGACGGCCCCGGCTTGCTGGCCCGCCGCTTCCAGCCGGACGTGGTGCAACTGACCTGCAACATCCTGGACCAGCGCGCGGCGCGCACCGGGGTCATCGCCGACATGGCGAGCCAGGGGATCGAGGTGCATCTGGCTTCGGTCTTCGCCCAGGGCCTGCTGTTCGCCAACCGCGACAGCCTGCCGCCCGAACTGGCCGCCCACGGCATGGCCCTGTCGCGCACGCGCCGCCGTCTGGCCGAGGCGCGGGTCGATCCGATGCAGGCGGCCCTGGCCTACGCCCTGACCCTGCCGGGCGTGGCCTCGGTCATCGCCAGCGTGGCCTCCTCGGCCGAACTGCGCGCCATCATCGCCGCCTCCCACGCCCCGCGCCCCGACATCGACTGGGACGCCCTGGCGCTGGACGAGACGCCCGCCGCCCTGGCCTCGCGTCCGCGTCTGCGCCTCGTCAGCGCGGCCTGATCCACAGAGCTGTCCACAGGTCGCCTTTCGCCTGTGCATGAGCGGCGCCGCCCGCGCTTGAGGCCGCCGCCCCGATCCGCCACCCTGCGGGCCAGATGAACGCGCCCCTTTCCCACCCGCCCAAAACCGACCTCAAGCCCGACGCCGGCACCACGCCGGTTATGGCGCAGTATCTGTCGGTCAAGGCCGGTCAGCCTGAAGCCATGCTGTTCTTCCGCATGGGCGACTTCTACGAGCTGTTCTTCGAGGACGCGCAGAAGGCGGCCGCCGCGCTCGGCATCGCCCTGACCAAACGCGGCAAGCATCAGGGCGAGGACATCCCCATGGCCGGGGTGCCGGTCCACGCCATGGACGGCTATCTGGCGCGACTGATCCGTCAGGGCTTCAAGGTCGCCGTCTGTGAACAGCTGGAAGACCCGGCCGAGGCCAAGAAGCGCGGCTCCAAGGCCGTGGTCCACCGCGACATCGTGCGGGTGGTGACGCCTGGCACCCTGACCGAGGACACGCTGCTGGACGCGCGCGGCGCCAACCGGCTGGCGGCCGTGGCGATCCGTAAAGGAAGGGCGGCGGTGGCGGTGGTCGAACTGTCGGCGGGCGTGGTGGATTCGGTCGCCTGCGACCTCAACGATCTGGGCGCGGCGCTGGCGGCGTTCCGGCCGTCGGAGGTGCTGGTCCCCGACCGTCTGTTCTCGGACGAGACGATGAAGGGGGCGCTGGACGGCTCGGGCGGCGTGGTTCAGGCCATGCCCCAGGCCCTGGCCGAGCCGGTCGGGGCCAAGGATCGGGTGCAGCGGCTTTACGGCGTCTCGGCGCTGGACGGTTTCGGCGCCTTTGAAGAGGCCGAGATTTCGGCGCTTGGCCTGATCGCCGCCTATCTGGAGACGACGCAGGCGGGCAAGATTCCCGCCCTGACCCCGCCGCGCCGTTCGGGCGAGAGCGGCTTCCTCGCCATCGACCCGGCGACCCGCCTCAGCCTCGAGATCGACCGCACACAACGGGGCGAGCGCGACGGCTCCCTGCTGCACGCCATCGACCGCACCGTGACCTCGGGCGGGGCGCGGGCGCTGGCCGAGCGCATCTCGCGCCCCCTGCGTGATCCGGCGGCGATCAACGCGGGACTGGATGCCGTCGAGTGGCTGCTGGAGCGGCGCGACCTGCGACGCGACCTGCGCGACGCTTTGCGCGCCTCGGCCGATGTGGCGCGGGCGACCTCGCGGCTGGCGCTGGGGCGCGGCGGGCCGCGCGACTTGGCGGCGATCCGCTCGGGGTTGAAGACGGCTCAGGGCCTCAGCGCCCTGTTCGCCGCTGCGGCCAATGATCCGCTGGCCGGGCCGCCTGCGCGGGTGACGGCCTGTCTGGACCGGCTGGCGCTTGAGGGCGACCTGTCGCATCTGCTGGCCGAACTGACCGACGGTCTGATGGACGAGCCGCCGCACCTGGCGCGCGACGGCGGCTATGTGAACCCCGGCCATCGGCCCGAACTGGACGCCGCCCGCACCCTGCGCGACGACAGCCGCAAGGTCATCGCCGAACTGGAGGCCAAGGCCGTCGCCGACAGCGGCGTCGCCTTCAAGGTGCGCCACAACGCCGTCCTCGGCTACTTCCTTGAAACGAGCGCCAAGGCCGCTGAACCCCTGCTGCGCGCGGGACCGGACAGCCCCTTCATTCACCGCCAGACCCTGGCCAATCAGGTGCGGTTCACCACCGTCGAACTGTCGGAGCTGGACGCCAAGATCAGCCAGGCCGGGCACCGCGCCCTGGCCATCGAGGCGGAGACCTTCGAGGGCTGGCGCCGCGAGGTGGCGCGTCTGGCCGGGCAGCTGCAGGGCGTGGCCGAGGCTCTGGCCGAACTGGACGCCCACGCCGCCCTGTCCGAATGGGCCGAAGAGGTCGGAGCCGTGCGCCCCAGCGTGGACGACAGCCTCTGTTTCGCCGTGGAGGCGGGCCGCCATCCGGTGGTCGAGGCGGCGGTGAAGGCGCAGGGGCTGCCCTACACGCCCAACAACTGCCAGCTGGCGGGCGACGGCGTCGGGGCCTCGCGCCTGTCCATCGTCACCGGCCCGAACATGGCCGGCAAGTCGACCTTCCTGCGCCAGAACGCGCTTCTGGTGGTGTTGGCGCAGGCCGGGGCCTTCGTTCCGGCGCGGTCGATGAAGCTGGGCGTGGTCGACCGTCTGTTCAGCCGCGTCGGCGCGGGCGACGATCTGGCGCGCGGCCGCTCCACCTTCATGATGGAGATGGTCGAAACCGCCGCCATTCTGACCCAGGCGACCGGCCGCAGCTTCGTCGTGCTGGACGAGATCGGGCGCGGCACCGCCACCTATGACGGCCTGGCCATCGCCTGGGCCACGGCCGAGGCCCTGCACGAGACCAACCGCGCCCGCACCTTGTTCGCCACCCACTATCATGAGCTGGCCCAGCTGGAGGAACGCCTCGACCACGTCTGCAACCTGTCGATGAAGGCGCGCGAGTGGAACGGCGAACTGGTCTTCCTGCACGAGGCGGCGCCGGGTGCGGCGGATCGCTCCTACGGCGTGCAGGTGGCGCGTCTGGCCGGGGTGCCGACCGCCGTCGTCGGCCGCGCCCGCGAGGTGCTGGAGCGGCTGGAAAATGAGAAGACGGCGACCGCCCGTCTGGACGATCTGCCCCTGTTCGCCGCCGCCGAGCCGCCCCCGCCGCCGATGAAGTCCATGCTCGACGAAGCCGTCGCCGCCATCGACCCGGACGAGCTGACCCCGCGCGAGGCGCTGGAGGCGCTTTATCGGTTGAAGGGCTTGGCGAAAAACTAACCCCCCGCTCATCCCGGTGTCCGCTGGGATGAGCGGGAAAAAAGGGCGTGCTATGGTTGTCACCGTGACCGCACAGCCTCCGCTCCCGCCCGCCGTTCTCGACGCCGCCTCGGCCCCGGACCCGCGCGCGGCCGTCACCGCGCTCTTGCGCGAGAACTTCGACGCCGACCGCGCCCGCGCCGCCCGCCGGGCCGAGAGCGCCACCGACGGGGCTGAGGCCGCCCGTCTCTACGCCGGGGCCGCCGACGCCCTGCTGGCGACCCTGTGGCGGTTCGCGACCGAACAGGTCCATCCGGCTCCGGACGAGCGGCTGACCTTGCTGGCGGTCGGCGGCTACGGGCGCGGGGTGCTGGCGCCCTTCTCGGACCTTGATCTGCTGTTCCTTCGGCCGGGGCAGGCGATCAGCCCGCGCGCCCAGGCGGTGGTCGAGTTCGTCCACTACGTCCTGTGGGATCTGGGGTTGAAGGTCGGTTCGGCCTTCCGCTCCATCGGCGAAACGCTGACGCTGGCGCGCGACGACATGACGGTGCGAACCACGCTTCTGGAAGCGCGGGTGCTGGCCGGGGATGCGGCCCTGGGCGAAAGCCTGCTGAAGCGGTTCCGCACCTCGGTGGCCCGCGCCGATCCGCGCCCCTTCATCGCCGCCAAGATGGCCGAGCGCGACGTGCGCCTGCAAAAGACCGGCGCCGTCCGCTATCGCGTCGAGCCGAACGTCAAGGACGGCAAGGGCGGGCTTCGCGACCTGAACACCCTGTTCTGGATCGCCCGCTCCCTGGCGCCGGACAGCGAGCGAGGGCAGGCGGCGCTGGAGGGTCTGTTGACCGCGCGCGAGCTGCGCAGTTTCCGCGAGGCCATCGGCTTCCTGTGGCGGGTGCGCATCCTGCTGCATCTGGTCGCCGGGCGAGCCGAGGAGAAGCTGACCTTCGATTTCCAGCCCGAGATCGCCCGGCGCATGGGCTGGCGCGGGCGCGGCGACGAACTGGCGGTCGAGCGCTTCATGCGCCGCTATTTCCAGGTCGCACGCGAGGTCGGCGCCCTGACCCGCGCCGTCTCGGCCCAGCTGGAGGCGCGCCAGCAGAAGAAGGCGGAAGGGCTGGCGCGCGGCCTGTCGCGGCTGATCCGGCGCCGCCGGGTCAAGCTGGCCTTCGACGGTCTGGCGGTGGAGGAGGGGCGGCTGACCGTCACCGGGCCGAACGTCTTCGCTCGCGACCCGGCGCGTCTGCTGCTGCTGTTCGTCGAGGCGGACCGGCTGGATCTGGACCTGCACCCCGACGCCTTCGCCGCCGTGATCCGTTCGCTGACGCTGGTGACGCCCGCCCTGCGCCGCGATCCGCGCGCGGCCGAGGCTTTCCTGACGGTGCTGGCGCACGGCCAGCGGCCCTATCGCGTCCTGTCGATCATGAATGAGACGGGTTTCCTGGGGCGCTTCCTGCCCGAGTGGGGGCGGATCGTCGGCCAGACCCAGTTCAACATGTACCACGCCTATACGGTGGACGAGCACACCCTGCAGGCGGTCGGGATCATCAACGACATCGCGCGCGGCAAGCTGGAGGGGGACCACCCGGCCTCGACCGCCATCGTGCCGCGCATCGCCGATATCGAGGCGCTGATGCTGGCCATGCTGCTGCATGACGTGGGCAAGGGCGGCGACCGGGGCCAGCTGGAGGACGGCGCCATCGCCGCGCGCCGGGCGTGCGAGCGGCTGGGCGTCGATCCGCGCCGGATCGAGCTGGTCGTCTGGCTGGTGCGCCATCACCTCTTGATGAGCGACTACGCCCAGAAGCGCGACGTGTCCGACCCCTCGACCGTGCGCGCCTTCGCCGAGGCGGTGGGCGACCCGGAGCGGTTGCGGATGCTGATGGTGCTGACCGTGGCAGACATCCGCGCCGTCGGGCCGGGGGTGTGGAACGGTTGGAAGGGGCAGCTTATGCGCGCCCTGTTCGAGGCGACCGAGGCCCTGTTCCGGGGCGACGCCGTGACGCGCGAAGACCCTCTGGCCGATCACCCCGCCCTGGTCGAACGAGCGCGGCGCGAGGGGGCGGCGGTCGAGGCCCTGCCCGCCGAAGGGCCGCTGGAATCCACCGCCCGCGTGGCTGTGGCGGCGCGCGACCGGCCCGGCCTGTTCGCCGATCTGGCGGCGACGCTGTCGATGGCGGGGGCCGACGTGGTGGGCGCGCGGCTGGCCACGGCCGACGACGGCATGGCGTTGGACGTGTTCGAGATTCAGGACGGGGCGGGCGAACCCTATGGCGGGCGCGAGCCGCGACGTCTGGCCATTCTGGTCAAGGCGATGGAGCGGGCGGTGCTGAAAGGCGCGCGGACCTCGACTATGGAGCCGCCGCGCGTCAGCGCCCGCCGCGCCGTCTTCGATGTGCGGCCGGTGGTGCGGATCGACGCCGATACAGGGACCAGCGCCGTGGTGATCGAGGTCTCGGGCGCCGACCGTCCCGGCCTGCTGGCGGACCTGGCGCGGACGATCTCGGCGCATGGCTATTCGACCCGCTCGGCCCATGTCGCCAGCTTCGGCGAGCGGGCGGTGGACGGCTTCTACATCACCGACGCGGACGGCCGGAAGCCGAAGAGCAAGGCGAGGCTGGAGGCGCTGAAGGTCGACCTGCTGGAGGTGCTGGACCGCACGCTCCAAGGCCCGGCGGGACGGCGCATCGTTCCCGTGCGCGCCAGCGTGCGCGATGTGTCGGATCTGGAAGGCGCGCTGGGCCGTTCGCCCGTATCCAGCGGCCCGCAGGCGCGCTAAGGCGTTTCGGGACCGAGCGCAGGAACAGCCGTGAACGACAAGACCGATCCCATCGAACCGGCCGCGCCGATTTCTGCGGCAAACGCCACGGTCGAACCAGTCGTCCAACCGCCTGCGTCTGCTGCAACAGCCAAGACGGGCGGCGTGGCGCGGTCCTCGGCCATCTTCAGCGCCATGACCCTGCTCAGCCGTCTGGCCGGGTTCGCACGCGATCTGGTCATCACGGCGGCGCTAGGCGCCTCGGCGGGACCGGCGGCGGACGCCTATTACACCGCGCTGAACTTCCCCAATCTGTTCCGGCGCATCTTCGCCGAGGGCGCCTTCGCCGCCGCCTTCGTGCCCGCCTACGCTAAGACGCTGAAGAGCGAAGGCGAGGCGGCGGCCGATAAGGTGGCGACCGACGCCCTGGCCGCCGTGGCCGCCGTCACCGTGGCCCTGACCCTCGTCGCCCAGCTGGCCATGCCGTGGCTGATGACCGTCATCAACATCGGCTTTCTGGACGATCCGGCGCGGTTCAAGCTGGCGGTGATCCTGACCCAGATCACCATGCCCTACCTGCCCTGTATGGCGATCGCCTCCCTGCTCAGCGGGGTGCTGAACGCGCGGGGGCGCTTCATTGTCTCGGGCGCCTATCCGATCCTGCTGAACCTGATCATGCTGGCCGCCGTCATTCCGGTGAAGGGCGACCAGATCGAGGCCGCCTACGCCGCCTCATGGGCCGTGCTGGTCGCGGGCGTGGCCCAGGCGGGCCTGTGCTGGTGGGCGGCGCGCAAGGCGGGGGCGAACATCCGTCTCAGCCTGCCGAAGATGACCCCGGCGGTGAAGGCCATCATCATCACCGCCGTTCCCGCCGCCATCGGCAACAGCGCGACCCAGATCAACGTCTTCATCTCCGGCAACCTGTCCAGCTTCGTCGACGGCGGCCGCACCTGGCTGGCGACGGCGGACCGACTGTATCAGCTGCCGTTGGGGCTGGTCGGAGTGGCCATCGGCATCGCCCTGCTGCCCAAGCTGTCGGCGGCGGTGGCGTCGCAGGATCACGGCCAGCAGCAGGCCTCGATGGACGAGGCGCTGATCCTGTCCATGGCCCTGACCCTGCCGGCGGCGGCGGCCCTGATGGCCATGCCCTATTTCCTGATCGACGCCCTGTTCACGCGCGGCGCCTTCCTTCAGATCGACGCCGTCAACACGGCTCACGCCCTGCTGCATTTCGGCTGGGGCGTGCCCGCCTTCGTCCTGATCCGCATCCTGGCGCCGGCCTTCTTCGCGCGCGGCGATACGCGCAGGCCCATGGTGTTCGCCCTGGTGTCGGTGGCGGTGAACGCGGCGCTGGCGATCGGCCTGTTCTATCTGGGCATGGGGGTGTCGGGGATCGCCGCGGCGGTCAGCGCCTCGGCCTGGACCAACGTCATCCTGCTGGCGGCGACCCTGTGGCGGCGCGGTCATTACCGACCCAGTCCGCGCGCGGTCTGGCGTCTGGGGCGCATCGCCCTGGCCAGCGCAGGTCTGGCGGCGGTGGTCGGCGTCGCCTCCTGGGCGCGGCCGATGCTGCAGGCGCCGGTCGCGGACCTGCTGGCCATGCTGGGTTCGACCCACGGCGCCAAGGAGATCACCCTGCTGCTGGTCGTGGCGGCGGGCGGTCTGGCCTATGTCGTCCTGGCCTTCCTGACGCGCGCCGTGACGGTGGCCGAGGTCAAGGGCCTGGTCCGGCGCTCGGCCAGGTCATAGGTCCAGCAGAACCTCCAGCGCCTTTTTGAACTCCACCAGCCCTTGTTTGGCGCCGAGGGCCGCCGTCAGGGATTCCAGCGGCCCGTCGATGGCCGCCAGCGTTCCGCGCAGGGCGCGGCGGTACAGGGACCAGCCTCGGCTCATGCCCGGATTCCGGCTGGGTTGGGCGGCGACGACCAGGCGATAGGCCGCCAGGATCGCCAGCATCTTGAAGCGCAGCGCCTCGCCTTGAAGGCGGTGCTCGACCATGGCCGGGGCGGTGAAGTCGGCCGCATCGACCAAGGCGATCAGGGCGTCGACGTCTTCCAGCGCCAAACTGCGGGCGGTTAGGAAGGCGTCGTCCAGAACCGGATCGGCGGGGTCGCCGCCGCTGGTCAGGATCAGCGTCTCCCTGAACTCGGCGATCATGTTGATCAGGTGGCGCAGCAGCGCCAGCATCCGCGTCAGCGCCTGACGAGAGTCGAAACTCTCGGGCGGGGCGACTTCGAACTCGTCCATGTCCTTCCCTCCATGCCGATGGAAGAGGAGGCTAACATCGTTCCGTGATCGCGGCGACGCGCGAACCGCCGCAGGAGTGTTGCCCTTCGCGCCTCGAACCGATAAGCGCGAGGACATGGCGCTTTCGGGACGAATTTTCGCTCATGGACGATGGCGCGGCTGATCCGCCGCACCGTGCTTCCGCACGTCCCTCTTTCGCACGCGAAAACGTGCGCCGACGTTCGCCTTTCGATTTTCGAGATCCGCTATCATGACTGACCAGACTCCGGCCCAATACACCGGTCCGCGCCGCATCCTGTCCGGCATCCAGGCCTCCGGCGCCCTGCACCTGGGCAACTACCTGGGCGCGCTGAAGCGCTTCACCGAACTGCAGGAGACGGGCGCGCCCCTGTTCGTCTTCGTCGCCGACATGCACGCCATCACCGTCTGGCAGGAGCCCGAGAAGCTGGCCGCCCAGACGCGCGAGATCGCGGCGGCCTATCTGGCCTCGGGCCTCGATCCGGCCAAGGCGGTCATCTTCCCGCAGTCGGCCGTGCCCGCCCACGCCGAACTGGCCTGGATCTTCAACTGCGTCGGCCGCTTGGGCTGGCTGGACCGGATGACCCAGTTCAAGGAAAAGTCGGGCAAGCACAAGGAACGCTCCAGCGTCGGCCTCTACACCTATCCGGTGCTGCAGGCGGCGGACATCCTGCTCTACAAGGCGACCGAGGTGCCGGTCGGCGAGGACCAGAAGCAGCACCTGGAGCTGACCCGCGACATCGCCCAGAAGTTCAACAACGACTTCGGCGCGCCGGGCTACTTCCCCCTGCCCGAGCCGCTGATCCAGGGTCCGGCGACGCGGGTCATGTCCCTGCGCGACGGCGCGGCCAAGATGTCCAAGTCCGATCCGTCGGACCTGTCGCGCATCAACCTGACCGACGACGCCGACGCCATCGCCAACAAGATCCGCAAGGCCAAGACCGACATGGAGCCGCTGCCGGAAACGCTCGAGGGTCTGGAAGGTCGGGCAGAGGCCAAGAACCTGGTCGCCATCTACGCCGCCCTGGCCGGAACGACGCGCGAGGCCGTGCTGGCCGAGTTCGCGGGCCAGGGCTTCGGCGCCTTCAAGCCCAAGCTGGCCGAACTGGCCGTGTCCTCGATGGCGAACGTCACCGCCGAGATGCGCCGCCTGATGAACGACCCGGCCGAGATCGACCGCGCCCTGGCCGCCGGCGCCGAAAAGGCGCGCGAAATCGCCGAGCCGACCATCGCCGAGGTCAAGAAGATCGTCGGCTTCTGGCAGGGCTGAGCCGAATGGCGCACCCGCTCGACCGTCCGGTCTGGAACGCCCTGACGTCGGCGCGTCAGGCGTCCCTGGCCGTGGGCGCGGACGGGGCGCTGCGGCTGGCGCCGGGTTACGGCGTCTTCGTCGCCAGCGTCGATCAGTCGCCGGATAGCCTGGCGGCCATTTCGGCGCTGGAGCAGCCCGAGGGCCTGCTGGCCACGGTCGAGGCGGAGCGCACGCCCGTTCCGCCTGGCCTGACGGTGCTGAAGGAGGCGGTGCTGACGCAGATGGTGCTGGTCGATCTGACCCCGGCCAAGGCGCGCGACATCGCCATCGAGCCCCTGACTGAGGCCGACGCGCCCGCCATGCTGGCCCTGGCGACCCTGACCGAGCCGGGGCCGTTCTTCGACAAGACGCACCGGCTGGGCGACTTCTTCGGGGTCAAGCAGGACGGGCGGCTGCTGGCCATGGCGGGCGAGCGGCTGAAGCCCGACGGCTTCACCGAGGTTTCGGGCGTCTGCGCCCATCCTGATGCGCGCGGGCGGGGCTACGCCGGGGCGCTGATGCGGGCGGTGATCGCGCGCATCCTGGCGCGCGGCGAGACGGCCTTCCTGCATTCCTACGCCGACAACGCCGGGGCCATCGCCCTGTATCATGCGTTGGGCTTCACCATCCGCGCGCAGATGCAGATGCGGATGCTGGCCCAGGGTGATCTGGCGAAAGCCGAACCGGGCGCCTAGCTAAAGCTTCGACCCTTTGTTTCGGAGCCTGTCATGAGCCAGCACGTCGCCGTCGTCGAATGGAACCGGGGCGATCAGCCCTTCAGCGACAATAAATATGGACGCGGCCATGACTGGCGCTTCGACGGCGGCGCGGTGGTGCGCGGTTCGTCGGCGCCCTCGCCCATGATCCCGCCGCCCCTGTCGGAAGAGGCGGCGGTGGACCCGGAGGAGGCCCTGGTCGCCGCCCTGTCCAGCTGCCACATGCTGTTCTTCCTGGCCTACGCCCGCAAGGACGGTTTCGTGGTCGATTCCTATCGCGACGATGCGGAAGGGACGCTGGGCAAGGATGAGCGCGGCAAGATGTCGATCACCGAGATCGTTCTGCGCCCGGCCGTGACCTGGTCAGGCGACAAGCTGCCGGATGCGGCGGCCATCGCCGACCTGCATCACCGCGCCCATGACGTCTGCTACATCGCCAACTCGGTCCGCGCCGAGGTGAAGGTCGAACCGCGCTGAAACCCTAGGCTGTTTCCTCTTCGATCAGGGAGCGGAAGGCGGCGTGGGCGGCGGTCATGCCGTCCGTCGTCGCCAGGGTGATGTTGCCCGCTGGCCGCGCCAGGTCGCCGGCGGCGAAGACGCCCGGCTGACTGGTCTGCTGCTGGGCGTCGACCTTGACGATGCGGCCCATGGGGGTGTCGGTCATCTCGCAGCCCAGGCGCTCGGCGAAGCCGCCGGACTGCCGCACATGGGCGCCGTCGACCAGCCGCGCGCCGGTCAGGGTCGGCGCCTCGCCTTCCAGCCGCTCGACGGGCGTCGGTTCGATGGTCACGCGGCGTCGGGCCAGCATGCGCGCCTCGTCTTCGCTCAGGCGCGCCGGGTCGATGAACAGCACGGCTTGGCCCCATTCGGCGACGACGCTGGCATATTGGACCGCATGGTCGCCGCGCCCCAGGACGCCGATCGGCCCGCCGCCGACCTCATAGCCGTGGCACCACGGACAGTGCAGGGCGGTTCGACCCCAGCGCTCCTTCACGCCGGGCAGGTCCGGCAGGACGTCCTCGACCCCGTGGGCCAGGATCAGGCGGCGGCCCATGGTGCGGCTGCCGTCGGCGAAGGCGACCGAGAAGCCGTCGTCGATGCGCGTCGCGTCCACCGCCTCGGCCATGCGGAAGGCGGCGGTGGGATAGGCCGCGACCTGGGCGCGGGCGGCGGCGGCGATCTCAAACCCCGGGCGGCCGTCGTTGCTCAGCACGCCGTGCGCGCGAGCGGCGAAGCGGTTCCGGGGGCGGCCGTCGTCGATGACCAGGACGCGGCGGCGCGCCCTTACCAACTGCAGGGCGGCGGACAGGCCCGCGTAGGAGCCGCCGATGACGACGGCGTCATGGGGCATCGGATTTTCGCGCGTGTGCATGGAGCAGGTCTCGCTTGGGATGGGCGGCCAGCCGGCGCGAGAAGTCCGCCGCCAGATCGGCCAGGGTGATGGAGTCCAGCCGCGCCGCCAGAAGGGCGCGCGCGGCGGCGTAGGTGTCGGACAGGGCGTCGTTGACGGCCGCCTCGATCAGGCAGCCTTCGGCCTCGATCGGCGGCGCCTCCGGCAGCAGGCCGGGCTCGCCCAGGGCGGCGTGGACCTGGCCCAGGGTGACGGCCTCCAGCGGGCGCGCCAGCCGCCAGCCGCCGCCGTGGCCTTTCTCGGACACGACCAGTCCCTGTTCGCGCAGGCCCGCCATGGTCCGGCGGACCACGACCGGATTGGTCGACAGGCAGGCCGCCAGCATGTCCGAGGTCATCGGCCGGCCGCAGCGCTGTTCGTGCTCGGCCATGTGCAGCAGGGCGTGAAGAATGTTGGAGAGGCGGGAGTCTCGTTTCATGTAACTTCAATTGTTACGTGACGGGGCGTGCGTCAAGGCGCGGCCGCGTGATTATTTTCAGGCGTGAGGCGCGCTGTCCTTGAGGAAGGCGGTGAAGCGGCGCAGCGCCTCTTCGGTCAGTTCGGGGTGGTGGCGCATGGGGCCGTTGTTGGTCGGTTCGTCAAAGGCGTGGGTGCCGTCGGCGACCCAGCTTTCGACCTCCGAGCCGCAATCGCGGATCATGGCGTTGACCCGTTCGGCGTTGCGCACGGTGGTCAGGTGGTCGCGTTTGGCCGTCAAAGCCAGGACGCGCGGGCAGTGCCGCCAGGGCTTCATCCGGTTGAAGGCCCAGGGGCCGATATAGGAATAGGCCAGCCAGACGGCCTTGACGCCGGACAGGTCGACGCTGGCCGGGTCGGCGACCCCCATGCGACCGGGCTCGGGCGTCTCGCTCATCATCTCCATGACGGCCCAGCCGCCGTGGCTCCAGCCGCCCAGCGCCAGTTGTGCGGAGTCCACGTCGGGCCGCTGCGAAATCCCGTGGATGGCCGCCAGCACGTCGCCCGCCCGCTCATAGCCCCGGAACAGCAGACCGGTGCAGACGGTGGTCAGGGTGAAGGGCCGCCCCCAGCCGCGCGGTCCGTAGGAATCGACGATGACGGCGCGCCAGCCCGCCGCCTTCGCCGCCTCGGCGTAGCGCGGCAAGTGGGCCCGCAGCCCGCCGCAGCCGTGGAACAGCAGAACCGCCGGGCGGCGCCTGTCGTCATCCGGTCCGACGACGTGAACATGGGGCTCTAGTTGGGCCCAGCGGGCGACGACGGTGTCCATCGGCGCAGCTTAGTCCGTCCCGTCGCCGAAGAAAGGGGTCTTGCGCTTTCGATATATCGATATATCTGTTTGCAAGTTAGATATATCGAAGTGAGAGATGAAATGAGAGGATCCAAGGGGATCGGAAAGCGCGGCTGCGGCATGAAGCATGGCGTCATGCGCGGCCACGGCGGCCCGTTTCGGTCGATGCGGCCGGAAGGGCGTCGCCTGGGCGAGGGCCGGATGCGCGGCGAGGGCCACGGCCGACGCGGCGGCGGCCGCATGTTCGAACACGGCGCCCTGCGCTGGGTGCTGCTGTCGCTGATCGCGGACAAGCCCAGCCACGGCTATGAGCTGATCAAGGCCATCGAGGCGCGCATGGGCGGCGCCTATACGCCCAGTCCCGGCGTCATCTACCCCAGCCTGACCCTGCTGGAGGACATGGGCGCCGTCAGCGTCGTCGCCGAGGGCGGAAAGAAACGCTATGCGATCACCGACGAGGGGCGCCGCCTGCTGGTCGAGAACGCCGAGGCCCTGGCCCATGCCGAGCGCAAGATGAAGGTTCTGCGCGGCCGGGCTGACCGTCCGACCCGCATCGCCCAGGCCATAGAGACCTTCCGCGCGGCGGCCCATGAGCGCCTGACGCAGGAGCCGCCGCTGAGCGAAGCCCAGGTCGAGGCCATCGCTGATCTGATCGAAGCCGCAGCTGAAAAGGTGAGACAGGCATGACCGACGCCCTGTTGAGACAGCCGCGCCGCGTGAGACATGAGCTCAAGTTCCGCCGCGCCCGCGTGGAGGCGGTGGAGCAGTTGACCCCCGTTTTGAAACGGATTGTTCTGACCGGTGATGAGCTGGAGGGCTTCTTCAGCCCCGGCTTCGACGACCATGTGAAGATCTTCCCCACGCCGCGCGGCGAGCCTCTGGTGTTGCCGACGCTCGGGCCGGACGGGCCTGTGTTTCCCGAGCCCCGGCCGGTGGCGCGGGACTATACGCCGCGCGCATTCGACGCCGCGAACCGGCGGCTGACCATCGACTTCGCCGTCGGTCATGGCGGTCCGGCGACGGCCTGGGCCGAGGATGCGCGGCCGGGGGACGAACTGGGTTTGGGCGGGCCGCGCGGCTCCTTCCTGATCCCGACCAGCTTCGCCGAGCACCTGCTCGTCGGCGACGAGGCGGCCATCCCCGCCATAGCCCGTCGGCTGGAGGAGCTGCCCGCGACCGCGCGCGCCATCGCCTGCATCGAGGTGAACGACGCCGGCGGAGAGCTGGACCTGCCCAGTCCTGCGAACGTCGAGATCGTCTGGGTGCATCGCAACGGCGGCCCGCGCGGTCGCCCTGAGGCGCTGATGGCGGCGGCGGTCGCGGCGGCGAAACGGATCGACCCGGCCGACGCCTATGTCTGGGTCGCCTGCGAGTCCTCGGCCGCCCGCTCAATGCGGGCGGCGTTGCTGGCGGCTCGGCCGTTCAACCAGAAATGGATGAAGGTCGCCGGCTACTGGCGCCTGGGCCGCACCGGCTCGCACGAGGTGATCGAGGACTGAGGCCCGACCGGGCCTTGGCCAAAGAAAAGGGCGCTGCCGACGACGGCAGCGCCCTTCTTCTTGCGCTCATGTAGCGAGCCGCCGCGCGGCTCACGTTAGCGCCCTTCCAGCTTAGTGCCGGAAGACGCGCACGCCGGTGAAGGCCATGGCGATGCCGCGTTCGTCGGCGGCGGCGATGACCTCCTCGTCGCGGATCGAACCGCCCGGCTGGATCACCGCCGTGGCCCCGGCGGCGACGGCTTCCAGCAGGCCGTCGGCGAAGGGGAAGAAGGCTTCCGACGCACAGGCCGAACCCTCGGCCAGCGAGTGAGCCAGACCCTTGGCTTCACCTGCTTCCTTGGCGCGGATGGCGGCGATGCGGGCGCTGTCGCGACGGTTCATCTGGCCGGCGCCGATGCCCGCCGTCTGGCCGTCCTTGGCGTAGACGATGGCGTTGGACTTGACGTGCTTGGCCACGGTGAAGGCGAACAGCATGTCCTGGATCTCGGTCGGCGTCGGCTGGCGGCGCGTGACGATCTTCAGATCGGAAGGCTTGATCAGCGAGCGATCGCGCGACTGGACCAGGAAGCCGCCGGCCACCGAGCGGAACACCTCGCCGGCGCCGTGCGGGTCGGGCAGGCCGTCGGTGATCAGCAGGCGCAGGTTCTTCTTGGCGGCGAAGACGGCCTTGGCTTCGTCGTCGGCGCCCGGCGCGATGACCACCTCGGTGAAGATGTCGGTGATGGCGCGCGCGTCGTCGCCGTTCAGCGGGCGGTTGACGGCGATGACGCCGCCGAAGGCCGACACCGCGTCGCATTCCAGCGCGCGGGCGTAGGCTTCCGACAGGGTGTTTCCGACGGCCACGCCGCAGGGGTTGGCGTGCTTGACGATGACGCAGGCCGGGGCCTCGAACTCGGCCACCAGCTCATAGGCGGCGTCGGCGTCAGCGATGTTGTTGTAGCCCAGCTCCTTGCCCTGGATCTGGGTGGCGTAGGCCACGCCCGGGCGTTTCTCGCCGGTGCGGTAGAAGGCGCCGGTCTGGTGCGGGTTCTCGCCATAGCGCAGCGTCTGGGCCAGGGTTCCGGCGATCGACTTGCGGGCCGGGGCGGCGTCGTTCAACTGGCCGGCGAACCAGCACGAGACGGCGGCGTCATAGGCGGCGGTGCGGGCGAAGGCGCGGGCGGCCAACTGCTTGCGCAGGGCCAGGGTGGTCGAACCGTCAGCCTTCAGCGCCTCGACGATCAGGCCGATGCTCTCGGCGTCCACGGCGACGGCGACGTGGCCGTGGTTCTTCGAGCCTGAGCGGATCATGGCCGGGCCGCCGATGTCGATGTTCTCGATGGCCGCTTCAAAGCCGCCGCCGCTCTCGACAGTCTTCTCGAAGGGGTAGAGGTCGATCCAGACGATGTCGATCGGGCCGATGCCGTGCTCGGTCATGGCGGCGGCGTGGGCCGGGGCGTTGCGAACGCCCAGCAGGCCGCCGTGCACCACGGGATGCAGCGTCTTGACCCGGCCGTCCATCATTTCCGGGAAGCCGGTCAGATCGGCCACGTCCTTGACCGGCAGGCCGAAGCCCGCGATCGCCGCCTTGGTGCCGCCGGTCGAGACCAGTTCGACGCCCAGGCCGGCCAGGGTGCGCGCGGCGTCTTCCAGCCCCGCCTTGTCCGACAGGGAGATCAGGGCGCGGACGGGTTTGATCGCGTCCGGGGCGGGCGGAAAGTCGGGAGCGGCGGGCATAGGCGGCGTCCGTTTACGGCTGGGGCGGGGAGATGGCGGGGCCTCTAGCACCAACGGGGCGCGGGGTCACGACCTGGCGTCTTCAGATCAGGCCGAACGCGCGCAGCAGGTTCAGCGCCAGCCCCGTCAGGATCAGCGGCCCGAACACCGTCAGCGTGTGCCGGGTGCAGCGTTCCGGGAAATAGGTGTCGTAGGGCCCGTCGATCCTGGCGCCGTAGCGGACAGCGACGGCGGTCAGCGGACATTTCATGCCGCAACCGACGAAGATGATCGTCTCCAGCACCACTAGCGTCAGCGCGATCCACAGCCAGGGCCCGCGGGCGCCGGTCAGGCCAGTATACAGAACGGCGAAGCAAGCGGCCGACATGACGACATAGATGAGCGTATGAACAGCTCGCACCATCGCCAGACGACCGGCGTCGGTCATGTCGGGTCGCCGCTCGCGCCCGCCGGGCTCAGCTTCCAGCGCACCTTGGTCTCGGCGTCGGTGCGGGCCGAGCCGCGCACGACGATCTGCAAGGAACGACGGGTCAGGCCCTCGTCGATGTGGACGGCGGGCTCGATGGCCACGTCGGGGCCGTCGCTGCGGAACCACCAGCCGCGCCCAGACGGGCCGCGCAGCAGGATGGAGCGACGGTCGCGAGCCAGGGAGGCCTGGACGCCGGGCTCAAGCTGGAAGCGCAGGGCGTAGGGGGCGGCGATGGCGCGTGTCGCTTCTGGGCGGCCTTCGGGCGGATGCAGCCGCTCTTCGGCGCGCAGTTCGTCCAGCCGCTGATCGATGTAGAGGCGGCGCTGGTGCATCAGACCATAGAGCGGCATCCAGCCGTCGTGCTCGACCTCCAGCCAGACGGCGCCGTCGCCTTCCTGATGCTGGCGCGTGACGTGCAGGGCGGGGCCGACCAGGCGCGGGCCCAGCAGTTCGCTCTTCCAGCCGGACAGGGGTTCGCCCAGCGGTTGTTCGCCCAGCGTCAGGGTCGAGGCGCCGGGCGTCAGGCGCAGGGCCTGGCGGTCCAGCGCGCGCGGCGTCCATCCGGCCGAGGTGAACAGGCGGTCGCGGCCGCAGACGACCTCCAGCGCGGCGGGCTGGCCGCAGGCGGCGGCCGACCAGGCGTTGCGGGCCGGGGCCTCGACATCGATCATGACGGTCAGCAGCGGGCTGGAGACGCGCAGCAGGCCGCCGACGGCGCCGCTGGCCGGCGCGGCGGGCGCATCGTCATGGGCGCGGGCGGCGGCGATGCGTTCAGGCGTCGAGGGGCCGCCGCCCTGGAACACGGCCAGGCGTCGATCGGGCAGGGTTTGGACGCGCAGGGCCAGGGTCAGGCGCGAGATGGCCTCGGCCACCGGCTCGGGCGTCACCTCCGACAGCTGGGCCAGGGCGTCGTCCAGCGTCAGCAGGTCGAGCAGCAGCTCCAGCCCCATCTCCGGCGCGCGCGAAGCGTGGGCGCCGTCGGCGGCGACCGTGGCGGCCAGGGCGCCGGGCAGGCGTTTCAGCGCCTTATTGCGGATGGCGGCGCCGGCCTTGCCGGTCAGGGCGCAGCCGGCGACAGCGGCGGCCGTCAGACGCTCGGCCCGGCCCATGATCCCGCCAGGCGGCCGCAGCAGCTGGCGCGCCTGATGGGCCAGGATGTCGGTCAGCTGCAGCCGCTCGACCTCGGTCGCTGCGCCCGCCAGCCGCCGTCCGGCGCAGGCCAGGTGATAGACGCGGCGGGCCAGGATGTCGGGATCCCAGGAAAAGGGCGACCAGCGGCTGAACACCTCGCGCCAGGCCAAGGTCATGGCCAGGGCCTCGCGCGCGCCGCGATCGCCCTGGGCCATCATGGCGGGCATCCAGTTGAAGCTGTGCAGCTCGACCGCGAAGGCGCGGCTGGGGGTGGGGCTGTTCCACAGCGCCACCGGGCTGTCGGCGTCCAGGCTCAGGCCCGCCAGCGTCAGCTTGCCCGACAGCAGGGGGCGCGGGGCCTCTTCGGGCAGGGGGCGGAAATCGCGCGGACTGACGGCGAAGCCCTCGGCGGTCGGTCCGCCCAGCGTCAGGCCGTAGCCGGGCAGGCCGTACAGCTCGACCCACAGCTGGCGCGCGGCCAGCCCCTTGGCGACCGAGGCCCACAGGCGCGGGTCGGGCCGGGCGCCGGAAGCGGCGCGCACGGGGGTGCGCATGGGCGCGCCCTTCAGGCCGGGGATGTGCCCCTCGGCCAGGGGGACGTCGCTGTCGCGCGGAGCGAAGGGGCCGAGAGGGCTCACGCGGCGGCGGCCTTCAGGGCTTGGATGTTGGCGGCGTAGGCGTCCGGTCCGCCCTTGAAGACGAAGGAGCCGGCGACCAGGGCGTCGGCCCCGGCGGCGACGCAGGCCCCGGCGTTGGCGGCCACGACGCCGCCGTCGACCTGCAGGTGGGCCTTGGACCCGGCGCGGTCGAGGATGGCGCGGGCGCGCTCGATCTTCTTCAGCGAGGTCTCGATGAATTTCTGACCGCCGAAGCCGGGGTTCACCGACATGATCAGCACCAGGTCGACCAGTTCGACGGCTTCCTCCAGCACGCTCAGCGGCGTGGCCGGGTTGAACACCAAGCCGGCCTTGGCGCCCAGCTGGCGGATCTGGCCGAGCGTGCGGTGGACGTGCGGACCGCTTTCAGGGTGGACGCTCATGACGTCGGCGCCCGCCGCGCGGAAGGCCTCCAGCCAGTTGTCGACCGGGGCGACCATCAGGTGCACGTCGAACGGCAGGCTGGTGTGCGGGCGCAGGGCCTTCACCACGTCCGGGCCGATGGTCAGATTGGGCACGAAGTGGCCGTCCATGACGTCGACATGGATCCAGTCGGCTCCGGCGGCCTCCAGGACGCGAATCTCCTCGCCCAGCTTGGAGAAGTCGCTGGCCAGGATGGAGGGGCAGATCAGCGGGGCGGCGGTCGCGGGCGTCTGGGTCATGGTTCTGCGACTTAGGGCCCCTCGGCGCGGGGAGCAAGCCGGGCCGCTGCCGCAGGCCGCATCCTGGCGACGACAAGCTGTTCATTGGCGCTTCGTGAACGGCGGGCGGTGGTCGTTGGCGAAGACGCGGCGGTCGCGGACGCAAGGCCGCTGGCGGGGTTCGGCGGGGCGAGGAAGGAAGGCGATGACTTTTCGCCCCGCCCATAAGGACGTCCCCCATGATCCGCCTTGTCGTTATCGCCGCCGCCCTCGCCGCCGCCCCTCTGCCCGTGGCCGTTCCAGCCGCCGCCCAATCCGCCGACAGCCGCCTGACCTTCACCTTCGAGACGGGGGCCGAGACCGGCGCCGTCATGGTCGCTCTCTACGCCGATGAGGCGGCCTATGAGAGCGGCGCGCCCAGCCGCGCGGCGCGGGTCGATGTGGCGGCGGGCGAGCGCGCCGCCGTGTTCGAGAACCTGCCCGCGGGCGCCTACGGCATGAAGGCGTTCCACGACGTCAACGGCAACGGAAAGATGGATGTGAACCCGTTCGGCATGCCGACCGAACCCTTCGCCTTCTCCAACAACGCCGTCGGCAACATGGGGCCGGCCAAGTGGGACCGCGCCCGCTTCGACGTCTCGGGCGCCACGGCCCAGACCATCCGCATCCGCTAAGCCTTGTTGTCTGAAGAGACCGCCATGACCCCGACCCGCCGCACCCTGTTCATGGGCGCCGCCGCCCTTTCCGGCGCTTTGGCCGCCGCCCGCGTCCTGGCCCCTGATCGGGCCTATGCGCTGCAAGCCTTGGCGGCGACCGCCGACTGGTTCTTGGCCACCGCCGACGTCGAGGGCGACATCGCCCCGCGCGCCCTGCGTCTGGTGCGCGGCCGGGCGCCGCAGGGGCTGTCGGGCAGCCTCTATCGCAACGGTCCGGCCAAGTTCCGGCGGCCCGGCGGTTCATCCCAGCACTGGTTCGACGGCGACGGCCTGATCCGCCGCTGGCGGGTGCAGGACGGTCAGGCCAGCCTGGCCGCCCGCTTCGCCGACACCCGCAAGCGGCGCCAGGAGGCCGAGGTCGGCGCCATGTTGATGCCCGGCTTCGGCACGGTCGGCGATCCGCGGGCCCGCATCGGCTCGGCCGACGACGCCAGTCCGGCCAACACCTCGGTGCACAAGGTCGGCGGCAAGCTGTGGGCGCTGTGGGAGGCCGGCTCGCCCCTGGCCATGGATCCCGAGACGCTGGAGACCGAGGACTTCGTCACGCTGCGTCCCGATCTGAAGAACATGCCCTTCCTGGCCCATCCGCGCATCGAGCCGGACGGCCGCATCTGGAACCTGGGCGTGAACGGCAAGCAGGCCATGGTCTGGCGTCTGGCGGCGGACGGCGCGCTGGAGGACGCCGAGGTGATCGCCCTTCCGCGCGCCAGCTACATCCACGACTTCAGCGCCACGGCCCGGCACCTGGTCGTCGTGCTGCAGCCCTGGGTGCATGTCCGCAACGTCGCGCCGATGTCGGCGGGCTTCGACTGGACGCCTGAGGCGGGGACGCAGGTGCTGGTGGTCGACAAGGCGGACCTGACCCAGCGACGGATCTACGACCTGCCGCCCTTCGGCTTCTTCCACGTCGGCGACGCCTGGGACGAGGCGGACGGCACGATCCGCTTCGACCTGTGCGCGCACAAGGACATGGACTTCGCCGCACGCGGCGCCCAGGAGGTGCTGAACGGCGTGCCGTTGGGCGGCGAACCGGCCGAGCTGGCCATGGTCGTGCTGTCGCCGAACGGGCGCGGGCGGCTGGAGCGGACGGGCGTCGTCGGCGAGTTCCCCCGCAGCGACCCGCGCCGGGCCGGCCTGGCCCGCCGTTTCAGCCTGCACACTACGGGCGAGCGCGCCGACAGGCCCCTGGCTTCGGCGGTCGCCGTCACCGACTGGTCGTCCGGCCGCACGCGGTCCTTTGACTTCGGTCCCGGCCATGTGACGGACGAGATGGTCTACGTCCCCAAGCCCGGCGGGACGCACGAGGCCGACGCCTGGCTGGTCGGTCCGACCATCAATCTGAAGGCGGGGGTCAGCGAACTGCACGTCCTGGATCTGATGCGCGTCGAGGACGGCCCGGTCGTCACCTGGCGCGCCGACGTGGCCCTGCCGGCGGCGTTTCATGGGAATTGGGCGTGAAAGCCACACCGCGCCATCGCCTCGTTGCGGTCCGTCGGCGCGCGGTTGACCCCCGCCGCCGAACGGGCCAAGACCCCTTCGCCGCCCAGATGCCTATCCTGGGGCGGCGTCTTTTTGGAAACCCTCAGATGAACCCCGAAGACCGAAGTCCGTCTTCAACTTCTTCGACGCTCTGAGGACGCTCCGCTTCCGCGCGAGGGCGTCCTCGCGAAAGGAAGCGACTTATGCTGAACGCCTATGACTGGCGCGCCGATCGGCTCGTGCGCCTGGATACGGCCGTGGATCACGGCCCCGCCTGCTGGATCGACCTCGTCTCCCCGACCGCCGATGAGGTGGCGGCGCTGGAGACCTTGACCGGCATCGACATTCCCAGCCGGGATGAGATGGACGATGTCGAGCCGTCGGCCCGCCTGTACGCCGAAGACGGCGGCGTCTTCATGATCGCCGCCGTGGCCACGGACCTAGAGACCCACGACCCGGTCAAGACGCCCGTGACCTTCATTCTCAAGGGCGGGCGGCTGGTGACGGTGCGCTACGGCCACCCGCGCTCCTTCCAGGTCTTCATCGCTCGCGCCACCCATAAGCCGGGCGAGAAGCTGGCCGGCGGCGAGGCCATCATGATGGGGCTGATCGAGGCCGTCATCGACCGCTACGCCGATGCCCTGGAGGTCAAGGGGCTGGAACTGGACGCCATCTCGCGGATGATCTTCCGCAAGCGCGACCCCAAGGCGGTGGAGAGCCACAATCTGCAGGCGGTGATCCAGGATATCGGTCGGGCGGGCGACTTCCTGGCCCTGATCCGCGAGAGCCTGTCCAGCCTGCAACGACTGCTGGCCTATCACGCGGCGCTGTCGGGCGCGCGCGCCGGGGGCAAGGCGGACCGCGAGGCGCGCCAGACCGTGCGCCTGCTGCAACGCGATGCGGCGGCGCTGAGCGAACTCAGCGTCTCCATGTCGTCCAAGGTGAGCTTCCTGATGGACGCCACCCTGGGCCTGATCAATCTGGAGCAGAACCAGATCATTAAGATCTTCTCGGTCGCGGCCGTGGCCCTGCTGCCGCCGACGCTGATCGCCTCTATCTACGGCATGAATTTCGAGGTCATGCCCGAGCTGCAATGGCGCTACGGCTATCCGGCGGCGGTGGGGGCGATGATCCTGTCGGCCGCCCTGCCCTACTTCTTCTTCCGCAAGAAGCGCTGGCTGTAGGGGCTCACCACCAACCCGCGTCGCGCAGGGCCTTGGCGTAGCGGCGGCTGACGGGGACGACCAGCTCGGCGCCGGGGCCGCCGTCCAGCGTCAGGGCGGCGCGGCCGTCGCCGCGCGCGACCGAGGCCACGGCGCCCTTGGCCGCCCACCAGCTGCGGTGGGTCTGGGCGCCTTCCAGCCCCTCCAGTTCGCCCAGGGCGTCGGACAGCCGCATCAGGATCAGGTCCGAGCCTCTGTCGGTATGAAGACGCAGATAGTGGTCCTCGGCCTGGACCGCGATCAGCCGCGCGCCGCGTAAGCGAGGCGGCAGGCGGTCGAGGAAGCGGGCGGGCGCGGCGCCGGGCGCGGCGGCGTGGGTCTCGATCGGCTGCTTGCGGCCCAGGAAGATGTTCAGGATGCTGAGCACGGCGGTGATCAGGGCGACCGGCGGGAAGAAGTGACGCAGGTCGTCGGCGTGGCGCAGACGTCCTTCGAACATCAGGCCGGTCATGGCCCAGACCATGAGCGTCAACGGCCCGGTGATGACCAGGGTCAGGGCGGCGGCGCCCAGCCAGGGGCGCGCATCCACGTCGATGAACCGCTCGACCAACAGGCTGCACAGGTGCCCCCACAGGCCGCCGACGACAAGCACGGGCACCCAATAGACCAGACGCTGCGCCAGCGGCGCGCCGCTGGAGCCGAAGGCCCCGCCGAGCGCCAGGAAGACGCCCGCTCCGACGGCCACCGCCAGGCCGCGCAGGAAGTCGCGCGCCTTGGACCCCGGCGAGAAATCCAGTCGAGGCGTCACGCGCGCGTCGAACCGCAGACGGCGCGGAAGCCGGCGGCGGCGAACCGCACCATGTAGTCGCAGGCGCTGTCCAGATCGCCGGACTTGCACAGGCCGCCCGACAGGCGGTCGAGGCGGCCTGTCTCGCCCAGGGTCAGGGTCAGGGCGCCCGACAGATTGTGATAGGCCCAGTACAGATCGGCCTCGTCCGCCTCGGGCATGATGCGTTTTACCAGCTCCAGCAGACGACGGATCGCCGGGTCGAAATAGCGGGCCATGGTCTCGCCGCCGAAGGCCGGATTGGCGTTGGTCTGGGCCACCAGGGCGGCGTAGTGCTTCCACCCCGGCCCGCCCTTCAGCGACCACTGGAACGGCGGGCGCAGGAAGGCCTCGAACAACCCCTCCAGCGTCATGGCGTCGCCCGCCGCCTCGGCGTAGCGGTCGATGGCGGCGACGCGCTCGGCGTTCCACACCTCGGCGCGGCGATTGAAGACGGCGTCGAACAGCTCCTTCTTGGCTCCGAAGTAATAGTGGACCAGGGCCGTATCCACGCCCGCCTCGCGCGCCACCTCGCGGATGGTGACGCCGTAGAAGCCGTGCTTGGAGAACAGATCCTCGGCCGCGTTCAGGATGGCGTCGCGCGTCTCGCCCGCCGCGGCCGCCTTGGTCTTCTTGGGGCGCCCGCGCCGCGCGGGGGCGGCGGGCAGCGGCGGAATCTGGGGCGGCGGCAGATCACTTTTCGTCATGGCCGGAAGCTAGTCGCGCTTTGGGGGTTAGTGCAACGGCGCCACAGGGCGGGCCTTTCCGTGACGGAAATCAGGCTTGGCCGTTTGACAGGCGGGCGAAAGATCGTCACCAATGCAAAAAATCATTGAACGCTGAATAAAAGCGTCGATCGGGCCGGAAACAAGATTGGGATGCACATGAACAGACTCGTGAAGACCGCCTTGCTGGCGGGCGCCGCTTTCGGCGTGATGACCACTGCGGCGCAAGCTCAGGAGGCGGCGCCTGTCGGCGAGCAGGTTTCGTCCGTCGACGACATCATCGTCAGCGCGCGCCGTCGCGACGAAGCGCTGAAGGACGTGCCGGTGTCGGTGTCGGCCATGAGCGCTGAGCGCCTGGAGCAGACCGGCGCCACGGACATCACAGCCTTGCAGCAGCAGACGCCCAACGCCACGGTGCAGGTGGCGCGCGGCTCCAACTCCACCCTCATTTCGTTTATTCGCGGTATCGGTCAGCAGGATCCCCTGTGGGGTTTCGAGCCGGGCGTAGGCTTGTATGTCGACGACGTTTATGTGGCGCGCCCGCAAGGCGCTGTGCTCGACATTTTCGACATTGAGCGGATCGAGGTTCTGCGTGGGCCGCAAGGATCGCTATACGGCCGCAACACTGTTGGTGGCGCCATCAAGTATGTGACGTCGCGGCTGGATCCGGACAAGCCGGAGCTAACGCTGCGCGGCGCCTACGGCAGCTATAATCAGATCGATCTCCTGGCCCAGGGCTCCATGCCCGTTACCGACCGTCTGCGCGTCGGTGCGGCCGTGGCCAGTTACAGCCGTGACGGCTTCGGCAAGAACCTGAATACCGGGGCCGAGCACTACGACAAGGATGTCATCGCTGGACGGGTCAGCGTCGAGTTTCAGCCCTACGACAACGCCTTCTTCCGCCTAGCCTATGATCGGGTCGAGGACCGCTCAAACCCCCGTCACGGTCACCGCGAGCGGCCGGGCGTCGGCCCGGGCGCGGGCGTACCGGGAAGCGTGTACGACACCTATGCCGGTTTGGGCGATCGCAACAAGGTCACGACCGAGGGCGTGTCGCTGACGGCGCAGGTCGATCTCAACGATGTCTGGACCTTCAAATCGATTACAGCCTATCGCACGGGCGACACGGACACCCTGATCGACTTTGACAACACGCCAGCGCCGACGCTGGACATCCCTGCGGTGTACGGTGACCACCAGTTCACCCAGGAGCTCCAGGCGTTGTTCAGCACGGACCGGATCCAGGGCGTGGCGGGGATCTTCTATCTGGACGGTACGGCGTCGGGCGCCTTCGATACGATCGCCCAGAACTTCGGCATCGTGATCGGCACGGCCGGCTATGTGGAGACGACCAGCGTCGCCCTGTTCACCGACATCAATCTGGACCTGACCGACCGTCTGCACCTGGGCCTGGGCGCGCGTTACACGATCGACGATAAGACCGGCCACGTCTTCCGCGCCAACTATCTGGGCGCGACGCGCAGCCCGCTGCTGGGCGGCGCGGCGCGCAATCCGATCCTGCTGCGCACGGACTACACTCGCTCCAAGTCCTTCGATCAGTTCACGCCGAAGGCCTCGCTGTCCTACGATTTCTCGGACCGCATCACCGGCTACGCCTCCTATTCGAAGGGCTACAAGTCGGGCGGCTTCGACATGCGCGGCGATGCGATCCTGACGCCGGACACCGTTAACGGCTATGAGCCTGAAACCGTCGATTCCTATGAAATCGGCCTGAAAGGATCAGCCTTCAATCGTCGTCTGAACTTCGCTTCGGCGATCTTCTATAACGAGTACCAGGACCAGCAGATCACGACCCAGGTTCCGGCGCCGGGCGGCATCGCCAGCTTCGTCGACAATGTCGGCGCCTCCAAGTTCCACGGCGCGGAGTTCGAGGGCTCGTTGATCCTGACCGATAGCCTGACCGCAAACTTTGCCGTCGGCTACCTGGACTCCAAGTTTGAAAAGTTCATTCGCTATAATTTGGTCACCCAGAAGTATGAGGACATCTCCGATCTCGTCGTGCTGCAGAACGCCCCGAAGTGGACTGGCTATTTGGGCCTGACCTGGCAGGGGCAACTGGCGGGTGGGGCGTTGGCCGTGACGCCGTCGGTCAGCTATCGCGACGACTACAGCCAGTTCGAGTATCCGAACGCCGATCTGGACCAGGAAGCCTTCGCCCTGGTGGATCTGTCCATCGTCTGGACGGACCCCAGCAATAAGTGGACCGTCGGTCTGTACGGCAAGAACCTGACCGATGAGGAATACCGCGTCGGCGGCTACAACTTCGCCAAGACGCCGGTCGGCGATTTCTACAACGACTCCGTGATCGGCTACTACGGCCCGCCGCGTACCGTGACGGCGTCGCTACAGTACAAGTTCTGATCCGGGTCATTTCTCCTGAACGCCTGATCATCTGATCGCGGGCGGCGGTTCGTGGGAGCCGCCGCCCTTCTTTTTTCGTGGCGCGCGGCGGCAGGGCCGCTACCGTCGCCTCAAGAAACCAGTCGGGGAACGCCCATGAGCCAGATCGAGGCCGCCAAGGCCGATGCGGGGACGGTCGACGCGCGCGCTGCGTCGCCGGGCTATCGCTACTATGTGCTGGGGATCCTGATCCTCATCTACATGCTGAACTTCCTGGATCGACAGATCATCGGCATCCTGGCCGCGCCGCTGAAAGCCGAGTTCAACCTCAGCGACAGCCAGTTCGGCCTGCTGGGGGGGCTGGCCTTCGCCCTGCTCTATTCGACCCTGGCCATCCCCATCGCCTGGCTGGCCGATCGGTTCAGCCGGGTGTGGATCATGACCGGCGCCCTGACCGTCTGGTCGGGCTTCACCGCCCTGTGCGGCCTGGCGGGCGGCTTCGGCTCGCTGTTCCTGTGCCGCATGGGCGTGGGCATCGGCGAGGCGGGCGGGGTGGCCCCGGCCTATTCCCTGATCGCCGACTATTTTCCCAAGTCCCAGCGCGCGCGGGCCCTGGCGGCCTATGCCTTCGGCATCCCGCTGGGCATGGCGGCGGGCACCCTGGTCGGCGGCCTGCTGGCGGCGACCTACGGCTGGCGCACGGCCTTCATCGTGGTGGGCGTCCTGGGGGTGCTGGTCGCGCCGGTGCTGCGCCTGACGGTCAAGGATCCCAAGCGCGGCGGACTGGATGTGGAGCCCGCCGCACCCGCGGCGGCGCCGGTTGAAGCGCCGAAAGCCCCGCCGTTCATGGAGGTGGTGCGCACCCTGGCACCCAAGCCCAGCTTCTGGCTGCTGTCGTTCGGCGCGGCTGCGTCTTCGGTGTGCGGCTATGGCGTGGCCGCCTGGCTGCCCAGCTTCTTCATGCGCAGCTTCGGCCTGACCCTGTCGCAGACAGCCTGGTATTATTCAGCCATCGTCCTGGTCGGCGGGGTGGCGGGCATCTGGCTGGGCGGCTCGATGGCCGACCGCTTGGGCAAGAAGTCCAAGGCCGCCTATCCGCTGACGCCGGCGATCGCCTTCCTGATCTCGGTGCCCTGCTTCATCCTGGCGATGAACTCGGGCGCGGTGGTGGGCGCCGTCATGCCGGGCTCCGATCCCAACGGCGCCGCGGCCTTGACCATGGCCTTCTTGATCTTCCTGATCCCGACGGGGCTGAACCTGACCTGGCTGGGGCCGATCACGGCGGCGGTGCAGCATCTGGCGACGCCCGCCATGCGGACTACGGCTTCGGCCCTGTTCCTGCTGATCAACAACCTGCTGGGGATCGCCGTCGGCATCTACTACTTCGGCTGGATGAGCGACCTGCTGCGCCCGACCTTCGGGGAAGAGAGCCTGCGTTGGGCCATCTACACCGGCATGGGCTTCTACCTGCTGTCCTCGGCCCTGCTGTTCGGCGCCTCGCGCACGCTCAAGAAGGACTGGGTCGACTAGTCGTCCCGAAGACGGACCGGGCGGCGGCCTGAGGCCGGCCCGCCGCCCGGCATAAGAAAATCCTCATGAGGCCATAAGACGACAGGCGGTTGCGCAGGCGAAGGCGCGACGCCTATAAGCGCGGCCAAAGTTTCCACAAACCTCCCTAACGGCGCGGATCAGACATGAACATTCACGAGTATCAGGCCAAGCAGGTCCTCAAGGGCTACGGCGCCCCGGTCGCGGCCGGCGTGGCCATCACCTCGGCCGACCAGGCCGAAGCCGCCGCCAAGCAGCTGCCTGGCCCGCTCTATGTCGTGAAGTCGCAGATCCACGCCGGCGGCCGCGGCAAGGGCAAGTTCAAGGAGCTGCCCGCCGACGCCAAGGGCGGCGTGCGTCTGGCCTTCTCGATCGAGGAAGCCGTCGCCCACGCCAAGGAAATGCTGGGCAACACCCTGGTCACCGCCCAGACGGGCGAGGCCGGCAAGCAGGTCAACCGCCTGTACATCGAAGACGGCGCCGACATCGCCCGTGAGCTGTATTGCTCGCTGCTGGTCGACCGCTCGGTCGGTCAGACGGCCTTCGTTGTCTCGACCGAAGGCGGCATGGACATCGAGGAAGTGGCCCACGCCACCCCGGAAAAGATCCACACCATCGCCATCAACCCGGAAGCCGGCGTCACCGCCGAGAACGTCGCCGCCATCAACGCGGCGCTGGAGCTGACGGGCGACGCTGCCGAAGACGGCAAGTCGCTGTTCCCGATCCTGTACAAGGCCTTCGTCGAGAAGGACATGGACATGCTCGAGATCAACCCGCTGATCGTCATGGAGAACGGCCATCTGCGCGTTCTGGACGCCAAGGTCAGCTTCGACGGCAACGCCCTGTACCGCCACGAAGACATCCGCGCCCTGCGCGATGAGACCGAAGAAGACGCCAAGGAGATCGAGGCCTCGAAGTGGGACCTCGCCTATGTCGCCCTCGACGGCAACATCGGCTGCATGGTGAACGGCGCCGGTCTGGCCATGGCGACGATGGACATCATCAAGCTGTACGGCAAGGAGCCCGCCAACTTCTGCGACGTCGGCGGCGGCGCCGGCAAGGACAAGGTCGCCGCGGCCTTCAAGATCATCACCGCCGACCCGAAGGTCGAGGGCATCCTGGTCAACATCTTCGGCGGCATCATGAAGTGCGACGTCATCGCCGAGGGCGTTGTCGCTGCGGTGAAGGAAGTGGGCCTGAAGGTGCCGCTGGTCGTGCGTCTGGAAGGCACGAACGCCGAGCTGGGCAAGAAGATCCTGAACGAGTCGGGCCTGACCATCCAGGCCGCCGACGACCTGGACGACGCCGCCCAGAAGATCGTCGCGGCGGTCGCGTAAGCGCCGCTACCGCCCAGCAGACACACAGAATTCAGAGCACAGACACATGTCCATCCTCGTCAACAAAGACACCAAGATCCTGGTCCAGGGCCTGACCGGCAAGACCGGCGGCTTCCACACCGAACAGGCGCTGGCCTATTACAACACCAAGATGGTCGGCGGCGTGCACCCGACCAAGGGCGGCCAGACCTGGACCGGCTCGCACGGCGAAACCCTGCCCATCTTCGCCTCGGTCGCCGAAGGCAAGGAGCGCACCGGCGCCGACGCCACGGTCATCTACGTCCCGCCGGCAGGCGCGGCCGACGCCATCATTGAGGCCATCGACGCCGAGATCCCCTTCATCACCTGCATCACCGAAGGCATCCCGGTGCAGGACATGGTCCGCGTCAAGGCTCGCCTGGACCGTTCGAACTCGCGCCTGCTGGGCCCGAACTGCCCCGGCGTCCTGACCCCCGAAGAGTGCAAGATCGGCATCATGCCGGGCAACATCTTCAAGAAGGGCAACGTCGGCATCGTCTCGCGTTCGGGCACCCTGACCTATGAAGCCGTGTTCCAGACCACGAACGAGGGCCTGGGCCAGACCACGGCCGTCGGCATCGGCGGCGACCCGGTCAAGGGCACTGAGTTCATCGACGTGCTGGAGATGTTCCTGGCCGACGACGCCACCGAGTCCATCATCATGATCGGCGAAATCGGCGGCGCGGCTGAAGAAGACGCCGCCCAGTTCCTGATCGACGAAGCCAAGAAGGGCCGCAAGAAGCCGATGGCCGGCTTCATCGCGGGCCGTACGGCTCCGAAGGGCCGCACCATGGGCCACGCCGGCGCCGTCGTCTCGGGCGGCAAGGGCGATGCGGAATCCAAGATCGCCGCCATGGAGGCTGCGGGCATCCGCGTCTCGCCGTCACCGGCGCGTCTAGGCGCGACCTTGGTTGAAGTGCTGAAGGGCTGAGGCCCTTCAGCAGCGCACGCTGCGCGTGCGGGCGCTATCGCTCGCCGCGCGGCGGCTCGCTGCTTCAGCGCCTTTTTGAGAGGCGCGGCGCTATGCTCGCGACGCGGTCGCTCGCTGCATGAGCGTCGGATTCACTTAAGGGTGGGTTCGGCGTCAGGCGGGCCGGCGGATTGGACCAAAGTCTAATCTATCCGCGTTCCGGGGGTGTTTTTCGCGCCGTGTGACCTTTTGTAACGCTTCCGGAATCGTCCGGGGGCGTTTTTTCTTGCCGATTCGACCAAATTCCACCCGGTCCGCCTCCCTTCGGTCATGACCAGTAAGGAAACAGGGCCTATATGAACGGCGCTGCTCTCCGCGCGGCTGTGCGCGGGCGGTTGTAAAGGGACGATTGAGAGAAAAATGGCGGACGATGCGGGTCGGCTGAACCAGGTCTTTGCCGAGACCTCCTTCCTCTATGGCGCGAACGCCGCCTTCATTGAGGACCTGCACGAAAAATGGGCTTCGGACCCCGGCTCGGTGTCGGGGGAGTGGCGCGCCTTCTTCGATCAGCTGAAGGACAACGCCGACCTGGTGAAGCAGTCGGCCGCCGCCGGTTCCTGGGGTCGCTCGGGCGCGTCCGAGCCGACCGAGGAAACCGCCGTGTTCGACGGCCGCTGGCCCGCCCCCAAGATCGACCCCAAGGCCGCCGGCAAGCCCGGCCCGCGCCCGGCGGCTCCGGCTGCTGACGCTTCGGGCGCCGTTTCGGCCGCCGACGTGCGCGCCGCCGCCCACGATTCCATCCGAGCCCTGATGCTGATCCGCGCCTACCGCGTGCGCGGCCACCTTCAGGCCAACCTCGACCCGTTGGGCATTGAGAAGCCGATCGAGAACCCGGAGCTGACGCCCGAGTTCTACGGCTTCACCGCCGCCGACATGGACCGCCCGATCTTCCTGGACGGCGTGCTGGGCCTGGAGACCGGCTCGGTCCGCCAGGTGCTGGAAATCCTCAAGCGCACCTATTGCGGCAACATCGGCGTGCAGTTCATGCACATCGCCGAGCCGGACGAGAAGGCCTGGCTGCAACAGCGCTTTGAAGGTCCGGACAAGTTCGAACAGAACGCCTTCACCAAGGAAGGCAAGCTGGCCATCTTCAAGAAGCTGGCCGAGGCCGAGGGCTTCGAGCGCTTCCTGCACAAGCGCTTCCCCGGCACCAAGCGTTTCGGCCTGGACGGCGGCGAAGCCATGGTCCCGGCCCTGGAGCAGGTGATCAAGCGCGGCGGCGCCCTGGGCGTCGACGAGATCGTCTTCGGCATGGCCCACCGCGGTCGTCTGAACACGCTCGCCGCCGTCATGGGCAAGCCGTACAAGGCCATCTTCCACGAGTTCCAGGGCGGCTCTTCGGTCCCCTCGGACATCGAGGGTTCGGGCGACGTCAAATACCACATGGGCGCCTCGTCCGACCGTGAGTTCGACGGCCACAAGGTCCACCTGTCGCTGACGGCCAACCCCTCGCACCTGGAGATCGTCAACCCGGTCGTCCTGGGCAAGTCGCGCGCCAAGCAGGCCTTCGACATCCGCGAGGCCGAGGTCAATCTGGGCAAGCCGGACGCCGAATGGGTGCTGGACCGCTCGAAGGTCGTGCCGCTGTTGATCCACGGCGACGCCGCCTTCGCCGGTCAGGGCGTGGTGGCCGAATGCTTCGCCCTGATGGGGCTGAAGGGCTACCGCACCGGCGGCACCCTGCACTTCGTCATCAACAACCAGATCGGCTTCACCACCAGCCCGCGCAACTCGCGCTCGTCGCCTTATCCGTCGGATGTGGCGCTGATGGTCCAGGCCCCGATCTTCCACGTCAACGGCGACGATCCCGAAGCGGTCGTCTTCGCCGCCAAGGTGGCCACCGAATACCGCCAGAAGTTCCACAAGGACGTGGTGGTGGACATGTTCTGCTACCGCCGCTTCGGCCACAACGAAGGCGACGACCCGACCTTCACCCAGCCGCTGATGTACGCCAAGATCAAGAACCAGCCGTCTACGCTGGAGATCTACGCCAAGCGCCTGATCGCCGAGGGCGTCATCACCCAGGCCGAGGTGGACGCCGAGATCGCCCGCTTCGAGGCCTACCTCGACGCCGAGTTCGAGGCCGGCAAGACCTTCGAAGCCAAGAAGGCCGACTGGCTGGACGGCGAGTGGAAGGGCCTGGGCGCCGAGGTCGCCGATGACGCCGCGCAGCGCGGCGACACCGCCGTCGCGGCCGACAAGCTCAAGGACTACGGCCACCGCCTGACGACCATCCCGAACAGCGTCGACGTGCACAAGACGCTGAAGCGCGTCATCGACGGTCGTCGCGATGCGGTGTCGAGCGGCGAGAACATCGACTGGGCCACGGCCGAGAGCCTGGCCTTCGCCAGCCTGCTGGACGAAGGCTACAACATCCGCCTGTCGGGTCAGGACTCGGTCCGCGGCACCTTCTCGCAGCGTCACTCGGGCATCACCGACCAGACGACCGAGCAGCGCTACTTCCCGCTGAACAACCTGCGCGACGGCCAGGCCCATTTCGAAGTCATCGACTCGGCCCTGTCCGAAGAGGCCGTGCTGGGCTTCGAGTACGGCTATTCGCTGGCCGATCCGAACACCCTGACCATGTGGGAAGGCCAGTTCGGCGACTTCGTGAACGGCGCCCAGGTGGTGATCGACCAGTTCATTTCGTCGGGCGAGCGCAAGTGGCTGCGGATGAGCGGTCTCGTGATGCTTCTGCCGCACGGCTATGAAGGCCAGGGCCCCGAGCACTCCTCGGCCCGTCTTGAGCGCTTCCTGCAGCAATGCGCTGAGAACAACATGCAGGTCGCCAACTGCACGACGCCGGCCAACTACTTCCACATCCTGCGTCGTCAGCTGCACCGCTCGTTCCGCAAGCCGCTGATCCTGATGACGCCCAAGTCGCTGCTGCGTCACAAGAAGGCGGTCTCGACCCTGGCCGACATGGCCGAGGGCTCGTCCTTCCACCGCGTGCTGCGCGACGACGCCGAGCTGCGTCCGTCGGTGGCGGGCGTCACGCTCAAGGCCGACAAGGACATCCGCAAGGTCATCGTCTGTTCCGGCAAGGTCTACTACGACCTGCTGGACGCGCGCGAGAAGGCGGGCGTGGACGACATCTACATCCTGCGTCTGGAACAGTTCTATCCGTGGCCGATCAAGTCGATCTCGGCGGAGCTGGCCCGCTTCCCCAACGCCGATCTGGTGTGGTGCCAGGAAGAGCCCAAGAACATGGGCGGCTGGACCTTCGTCGACCCGTGGATCGAGCTGACGCTCGAGAAGCTGGACGTGAAGGCCAAGCGCGCGCGCTACGTCGGTCGCCCGGCTTCGGCCTCGACCGCCGCGGGCCTGATGAGCCGCCACCTGAAGGAACTCGAGACCTTCCTCGCCGAGGCCATGGCCTGACCGCCGCGCCTGACCTAAGAAACAAGCAAAGTTCAGACACGAAAAGACACTGAAGATGGCCGATATCCTCACCCCCGCCCTCGGTGAATCCGTCGCCGAAGCCTCGATCGCCAAGTGGACCAAGAAGGTCGGCGACGCCGTGAAGAAGGACGAAGTCCTGGTCGAGCTGGAAACCGACAAGGTCTCGCTTGAAGTCGTCGCCCCCGCCGACGGCGTGCTGTCGGCGATCAACGCCAATGAGGGCGACACCGTCGTTCCCGGCACGGTGCTGGGCGCCGTGACCGAAGGCGGCGCGGCCGCCGCCTCGGCCCCGGCTCCGGCGGCTGTGGCTCCCGCCGCCGCTCCGGCCGCTGCTCCTGCCGCTTCTGGCGGCGCTGCGGTCGACATCGCCGTGCCGACCATGGGCGAGAGCGTCGCTGAAGGTTCGATCGGAACCTGGCTGAAGAAGTCGGGCGACACCGTCGCCAAGGACGAACTGCTGGTCGAGATCGAGACCGACAAGGTGGCCGTGGAAGTTTCGGCCCCGGCCGCCGGCGTCCTGACCATCGTGGCAGACAACGGCGCCACCGTGACCCCAGGTCAGGTGATCGGTTCGGTCGCCGCCTCGGGCGCCGCCGCTGCTCCGGCTGCTCCGGCTCCGGCTGCGGCTCCGGCCAACACGGGTTCTGCCCAGGCGCCGGCCTCGGCGCACCTGTCGCCTGCCGTTCAGCGTGTCGTTTCGGAAAACAATCTGAACCCGGCCACGCTGTCGGCCTCGGGTCCGAAGGGCAACATCACCAAGGCCGACGCCATCGCCGCCATCGGCGTCGCCGCTCCGGCGGCTCCGGTCGCCGCTGCGCCTGCCGCGCCGCGCGCCGACCAGCCGCGCGAAGAGCGGGTGAAGATGACGCGCCTGCGTCAGACCATCGCCCGTCGCCTGAAGGAATCCCAGAACACAGCCGCCCAGCTGACCACCTTCAACGAGGTGGACATGACCAACGTCATGGCCCTGCGCGCCCAGTACAAGGAAGTCTTCGAGAAGCGCCACGGCGTGAAGCTGGGCTTCATGTCCTTCTTCACCAAGGCCGTGGTTCAGGCCCTGCACGAAATCCCGGCCGTCAACGCCGAGATCGACGGCACAGACATCATCTACAAGAACCACTACGACATCGGCATCGCCGTCGGCACCGATAAGGGCCTGGTGGTTCCGGTGCTGCGCGACGCCGATGCCCTGTCGCTGGCCGGCATCGAGAAGGGCATCGGCGCCCTGGGCAAGGCCGCCCGCGACGGCGCCCTGACCATGGACCAGATGCAGGGCGGCACCTTCACCATCACCAACGGCGGCACCTACGGCTCGCTGATGTCGACGCCGATCCTGAACGCGCCGCAGTCGGGCATCCTGGGCATGCACAACATCGTGCAGCGCCCGATGGCCATCAACGGCGAGGTCAAGATCCGCCCGATGATGTACCTGGCCCTCAGCTACGATCACCGTATCGTCGACGGCAAGGAAGCCGTGACCTTCCTGGTCCGCATCAAGGAACTGCTGGAAGACCCGGCGCGCGCCCTGCTGGACCTGTAAGGTCCGCACCACGCGAACGACTGACGACGGCGGGATCTTCGGATCTCGCCGTTTTCAATTGCGCGCCCCGCAGGCGTGTTAGGCTGGCGCCATGAGCCTGGTCGAGATCGCCCGCTATCAAGACGTCTACGAGGCTGATCTGGCCGCGGCCTTCCTCTCGTCGCACGACATCGAGGTGTCGGTGACCGAGCGATTCCAGACCACGATCGACCCCCTGATGCAGCGCGCCCTGGGCATTCGCCTGATGGGCCGGGCGGACCAGGCGTCGCAAGCGCGCGATCTGCTGGCGCGCGCGGGGACGGGCGAGTTCGCGACCGATGAAGGCGATGATCTCGACGCGCCGGATACGACGGTTCGCACGGCTTCGCGCGGATTGGCCCTGTTCGCCTTTGCGACCGGCGCCGGCTTTGTCGGCACGGCCATGCCGCGTCGCTTCAACGCGCTGCAGTGGGCGGGCCTGGCGCTGATTGCGGCGATCCTGCTGCTGTCCGCGGGCGCCTATCTGTGGGCGTGGGTGAACGGCGCCCTGGGTTGAGGCGTTGCAGGCGGTTGACGAGCGCGTCGAAAATAACGGAGCTTCGCGCCCGCTTCCTTGTGATGGAGAGTTTGCTTGCGTCTCAATCTGATTCCTGCGTCCGGCGCCCTGACCCTGGCGGCTGCGCTCATGGCTTGCGGGCCGGCCCCGGCCGAAGCACCCGCCGCCGCGCCCAAGGCGGAAGACGCTGCGGCGGCTGCTCCCGCAACGGCCCCGGCTGTCGCCGAGAGAAGCGCCGACTTCCGCCGCACCGATCCGGCCCAGGCTGATCTCAAGCTGATCGAAGAAGGCGCCGAATGGCGCGTGCTGATCCGCGCCGGGGGCCTTCCGAACGGCGGGGCCACGGCGGCGGATTGCGAGCTTCAGGCGCGCGGCGCCCAGGACCGCGACGACGTCATCCACGCCAGGCTGATCCCGTTTGAAGGCGAGGTGAATGAACTGACGGCGGCCGACATCGGCGCCGATGCGCCGGTCGTCACGGTGCGCGTGGGGCCGGAAGGGGCCTTCGTCGAGGACAGCACGGCCGCCAACCGCTTCTGCGGCATGGGTTCCGACATCTCGGGCTTCTACAGCCGCACCCAGACGCCGGACTGACGGCGTATCAGGGGCCTAGAGGCCGACGTCCCAGACGCCCGCGTCGCGCATGCGGCATTCGCGGGCTTCTGCGGCGCGGCCGCCCATGTCCTGGGCCATGCCGCGAATGGCGTCGGACACCGTGGTCTTGTGCAGGCCGGGCGTCACCGCATGGATGAAGGCGCACCCCGCCAGGCGCAGCAGCTTGAAGCCGAAACGCGACGACGCGGCCATATGTTCGAGATAGGTCTCGTCGACCTCTCGCGGGTGATCGCGGAACAGGCGGTTGAAAGCGTTCGACATGAAGACAGCCTAGCGTGGTCGCGCCGGTCCCTCTACCCGGCGGCCGCATTCTGGCCTAAACCCGCCGTAGCAACATGGGGCGCTTCGTCACGCCGCTTCAACCCCGCGTGAGGCCCCTGCCGAGATCTAAAAGGACGACCGATGGCCGACGGCAAGACCACTTCCGCCCAAACTTTCCGCTGGGAAGACCCCTTCGACCTGACGGGCCGTCTGACCGACGAGGAGCGGATGGTGCAGGACGCGGCGCGGTCCTATGCGCGCGAGGCTCTGCTGCCGCGCGTGGTCGCCGCCTTCCGCGACGAAGTGTTCGATCGCGCCATCATGACCGAGATGGGCGAAATGGGCTTCCTGGGCGCCATGCTGCCGGAACAGTACGGCGGCTCCGAAGCGTCGCACGTCGCCTACGGCCTGATCGCGCGCGAGGTTGAAGCGATCGACAGCGGCTATCGCTCGGCCATGTCGGTGCAGTCGTCCCTGGCCATGTATCCGATCTACGCCTTCGGCTCGGACGAGCAGAAGGCGAAATTCCTGCCCAAGATGGCGGCGGGCGAGCTGGTCGGCTGCTTCGGCCTGACCGAGGCGGACGGCGGGTCGGATCCGGCCTCGATGAAGACCACGGCGGTCGCGGTCGACGGCGGCTATCGCCTGAACGGCGGCAAATACTGGATCACCAACTCGCCGATCGCCGACCTGGCCATCGTCTGGGCCAAGCTGGACGGCGTGATCCGCGGCTTTATCGTCGAGCGCGATTTCGACGGCTTCACCACAGGCAAGATCGGCGACAAGCTGTCGCTTCGCGCCTCGGTGACGGGCGACATCGGCCTGAACGACGTCTTCGTGCCGGAGGCCAACATTCTGCCGGGCGTCCAGGGCCTGCGCGGGCCGTTCTCCTGCCTGAACAAGGCGCGCTTCGGCATCGCCTGGGGCGCCATGGGCGCGGCGGAGTTCTGCTTCCACGCCAGCCGCGACTATGTGGCCGAGCGCACCCTGTTCGGTCGTCCGTTGTCGTCGCGCCAGCTGGTGCAGAAGAAGCTGGCCGACATGCAGACCGAGATTTTCCTCGGCTTCGAGGGCGCCTACGCCCTGGGGCGTCTGCTGGACACGGGCGCCTGGGTTCCCGAGGCCATCAGCCTGATGAAGCGCAACAACTGCGGCAAGGCCCTGGCCGTGGCGCGCGAGGCCCGCGACATGCACGGCGGGGCCGGCATCACCGGCGAGCTGCACGTCATGCGTCACGCCATGAACCTGGAGACGGTCAACACCTATGAGGGCGCGCACGACGTCCACGCCCTGATCCTGGGCCGCGCCATCACGGGCGAAGCCGCCTTCTGAGACAAGCGTTGCAGAAAACGCGCGACGCGACGATCCTTTGCCGTTGTCGTGCGTTTGTCTCGCCTGCGGGGCGGCGATGATCGCCCGTCTGTCGGCCGAAGGCGGTCGGCGCGTGAAGGAAACCGGAATGACCAAACACAGCCTGCTGGCCGGCGCCGCCCTGGCGATCTTCAGCTTCAGCGGCATGGCCCAGGCTGCGCCCATGGTCGCGGCGACGACGGCTGTCCAGTCGCCTGTAGCGGCCATGCCCTATGACGCCCGGCGCGGCGTCTTCACCTTCGCCGCCGGGCTGGAGGAAAGCCTGCCCGCCGTGGTCCAGGTGACGACCCTGGGCCAGTCGCGCGGTCCCAGCTCGGAAAACAATCCCAAGCCGTCGCAGGGCGGCTCGGGCGTCATCATCGACGCGCGCGAAGGCATCATCGTCACCAACCACCACGTCATCGAGAACGGCCAGAAGTTCACGGTCGACCTGATCGACGGCCGCCTGTTCGACGCCACCCTGATCGGCGCGGACAAGGCGACGGACATCGCCGTGCTGAAAATCGACGCCACGGGCTTGTCGCAGGTGGCGACGGTGGATTCCGACACCCTGCGCAGCGGCGATCTGGCCTTCGCCGTCGGCTATCCCCTGGGCCTGGACCAGACCCTGACCATGGGCGTCATCTCGGGCCTGAACCGCTCGGGCATGGGCGACGCCATTGAGGACTACATCCAGACCGACGCGGCGGTGAACTCGGGCAATTCGGGCGGGCCGCTGCTGGACAGCCGGGGGCGCCTGATCGGCATCAACACCGCCATCCTGTCGGGCGGTTTCGGCGGCGGCAACGACGGCATCGCCTTCGCCGTGCCGACGCGCATCATGATGTTCGTGGTCGACCAGCTGCGCGCCACCGGCGAGGTCAAGCGCGGCCGCGTCGGCCTGGGCCTCGGCTCCCTGACGGCCGAGCGCGCGCGCGAAGTCGGGCTGAACATCGTGCGCGGCGCCGTGGTCTATGACGTCGAGCCGGGCTCGGCGGGCGAGAAGGCGGGGCTGAAGCCCGGCGACGTGCTGACGCGCATTCAGGACCGCCCGGTGGCCAACGCCGGTTCGGTCCAGGCCACGGTCGGCATCGCCCGCGCCGGAACCCAGATGCCGGTCGTCTATCTGCGCGACGGCCGCGAGGCCTCGACCCGGCTGACGGTCGAGCCGTCCGATCCGGCCGCCGTGCGTCTGGGCGCCCAGGCCGCCATGTCGCGCGGCCTGACGGTGCGCAATCCGGCTTCGGGCCGCGGGGCCCAGATCGCCGTGGTCGAGGCGGGGTCGTCCGCCGCCGCGGCTGGGTTCCAGGCTGGCGATGTGGTGGTCCAGGCGAACGGCGCCGAGATCGCCGACATGAAGGATCTGGCCCAGCGTCTGCAGGCGGCGGGCGAGGCGGTCATGCCGATCATCGTCCTGCGCGACAACGAACGCGTCGAGATCGACCTTCCGGCCTGATCCGCGCCGTCTGAAGCTCTACGGCTTCGCCCGCGTGACCCGGCGTCGCGCGGGCGAAGTCTTGTGCGTCTGTTGGGAAGCGGACAGCAAAACGCCCGCGCTGCCGGGGAGGGGGAGGAGGGGCAGGCGCGGGCGTCGCTTGGAGGAAGCATCGACCCGCCGAAGCCCTTTACGCGGAAAAATCCGGGGGGCTGGGGGGGCTGTTCAGGATCCGGGACTTTTCCGAACTCCGACGGGCCGATGATGCATGTGTGCGCGCCGTTCCGGGCGGGCGAAGGACCGAATGGGGGCGTTTTCGTGTCGCTTCGTATTTTCCCGATCGGTGAAGCTTAGACCTTCGACAGGATCAGGGTGGCGTTGGTGCCGCCGAATCCGAAGCTGTTGGACATGACGTGCTTCAATTCGCCGTCGTGGCGCTGACGCAGGATGGGCATGCCCTCGAACTCGGGGTCCAGGGTCTCGATGTGGGCGCTTTCGGCGGCGAAGCCGTGCTTCATCATCAGCAGGCAGTAGATGGCTTCCTGCGCGCCCGCCGCGCCGAGCGAATGGCCCGTCAGCGACTTGGTCGAGGAGATCATCGGCATGGCGTCGCCGAAGACGTTGCGCACCGCGCCCATCTCCTTGCTGTCGCCGACCGGCGTCGAGGTGCCGTGCGGGTTCAGGTAGTCGATCTTGGGATTGCCGGCCATCTCCAGCGCGATCTTCATGCAGCGCTCGGCGCCCTCGCCTGAGGGGGCCACCATGTCGTAGCCGTCGGAGTTGGCGCCGTAGCCGGTGACTTCGGCGTAGATGGTCGCGCCGCGCGCCACGGCGCGTTCGTATTCTTCCAGCACGATGATGCCGGCGCCGCCGGCGATGACGAAGCCGTCGCGGGCCGAGTCATAGGCGCGGCTGGCCTTGTCCGGCGTGTCGTTGAAGTTGGAGGACATGGCGCCCATGGCGTCGAACATGTTCGACATGGACCAGTCGATATCCTCGCAGCCGCCGGCGAAGACCACGTCCTGCTTGCCCCAGGCGATCTGTTCGGCGGCCGCGCCGATGCAGTGGGCGCTGGTCGCGCAGGCCGAGCTGATCGAATAGTTGACGCCCTTCAGTTCGAACCAGGTGGCCAGCACGGCCGAGGGGCCGGACGCCATGGCCTTGGGCACGGCGAAGGGGCCGACGCGCTTGGGCGAGCCCTTTTCGACGGTCGTCTGGGCCGCCTGCAGGATGACCTGGGTCGAGGGGCCGCCCTCGCCGACGATCAGGCCGATGCGCGGATCCTTGATCTCTTCGGCGGTCAGGCCGCTGTCCTTCAGCGCCTCTTCAAAGGCGATGTGCGCCCAGGCCGTGCCGTTGGCCAGGAAGCGGGCGGCGCGACGGTCGACCAGCGGCGCCCAGTCCTCGGCCGTATGACCCAGGGCGGGCGGCGCCCAGACCTGGGATCGGAAGCCGTATTTGGCGTGGTCGGCGGCGTGCTGGACGCCCGACTTGGCGTCGCGAAGGGAGGCCGCGACCTGATCCTGGCCGGTGCCGATGGAAGAGACGATGCCCAGTCCGGTGACGACGACACGCCGCATGGTGTTTCCAATCCTACAAAGTCTGCGGACGCCGCGTTGGCCGCGGCTATCCATCAAGTGGGGTCAGGCGGGGTCGGGTTCCACCGGGGCCGCGCCGCCGAACAGGCCGACGCGCATGTCCTGACAGGTGTAGATGACCTCGCCGTCGGCCTCGAGCACGCCGTCGGCGATGCCCATGACCAGCTTGCGGTTGATGACGCGCTTCAGGTGGACCTTATAGACCACCTTCTTGACGTCCGGCGTCACCTGGCCGGTGAATTTGACCTCGCCGACGCCGAGCGCACGGCCCTTGCCCGGTCCGCCGATCCAACCGAGGTAGAAGCCGACCAGTTGCCACATGGCGTCCAGGCCCAGGCAGCCCGGCATGACCGGATCGCCGATGAAGTGGCACTGGAAGAACCAGAGGTCCGGGTTGATGTCGAGTTCAGCCTCGACATAGCCCTTGCCGTAGTCGCCGCCGTCGGCGCTGATGGTCTTGATCCGGTCGAACATCAGCATGGGCGGCGCCGGCAGTTGGGCGTTGCCCGGACCGAACAGCTCGCCCCGGCCCGAGGCCAGCAGGCCTTCGTGATCGAACGACGACGGATATTGCGACTGGCTCAAGGGAAATCGGCTCCGAAAGGTGTTGCTGGCGGGTTACACGACCCGAGGGCCGCGCTCAACCATGCCGTCAGTATATGAGATCAGGAAGCGCGGCCGGTTCCAGCGGGGCGGGCGGCGTTGCACAGGGACCGCTCTTGGGTTCCGAAGACCGCCCGCTCGGCGACCCAGCCGCGCAGCTTGCGCGCCCGCACCCGGCACCAGCCGTCCTCGCATTCGTCCAGAGGAACCAGGGCGCGGGGCGACAGAAGAGCGCGGACCGAGGCGGTCTCGGACCGACCCGAGCGGATCGGCACGGCCTCGTCCGAACGGTTGAACACGCTGCGGCGGCCCGAAGCCACCGTGCGATGAATCCAGGCCACGGAGCCGTCGGGATCGCAAATTTTTCGCCACTCGCGCGTCTCGGCGATCACCTGAACCGGTAGGCCGGCGGCGCGATATTCCCACAGGATGCGGTAGTCGAGGCCCGGCCCCTGACGCGCCCGCACCTGCGAGGATTTCAGCGTCACCCAGCGCGGCACCTCCAGCCCCGTCGGGGTCGGGCGGCCGTCGGGCATGGTCGATCCCGCCGACAGCAGAACGCCGGTCATGAGGACAGCGGCGAGGGCCGCGACGCGAGGCGCCCTTTTGATCCTGACCGCAGCTTTGCTAGACACCGAATATCGACCCGTTCCGAACGGGCGCCGCCCGTGGAAAACCCAGGTCTCCTATGTCCGCTCGCAAGCTTAAGGTCGTATTAACCAGACGCCTGCCTGACGCGGTCGAAACGCGGATGCGCGAACTTTTCGACGCCGAGCTGAACCTGACCGACCGGCCGATGTCGCGCGATGAACTGGCCGCGGCCCTGCAGCGGGCCGAGGTGCTGGCGCCGACCATCACCGACCAGCTGGACGCCGAACTGATCGCGAGCGCAGGCGATCAGTTGAAGATGATCGCCAACTTCGGCGCGGGCGTGGATCACATCGACATCGACGCCGCCGTCGGGCGAGGAATCATCGTCACCAATACGCCGGGCGTCCTGACCGAGGACACGGCCGATCTGGGCATGAGCCTGATCCTGGCCGTCAGCCGCCGCATCGTCGAGGGCGCAGGCGTGGTCGAGGCCGGGCGCTTCGAGGGGTGGAGCCCGACCTGGATGTGCGGCCGCAAGCTGTGGGGCAAGCGCCTGGGCATCGTCGGCATGGGCCGCATCGGCCAGGCTCTGGCTCGTCGCGCCAGGGCTTTCGGGATGCAGGTCCACTATCACAACCGCAAGCCCGTTCCGGACATGATCGCCGAAGAACTGGGCGCGACCTGGTGGGACGATCTGGACCAGATGCTGGCGCGGATGGACGTCGTCTCGCTGAACTGTCCGGCGACGAAGGAGACGCACCATCTATTGTCGGCCGAGCGCCTGGCCCGGCTTCAGCCGCACGCCATCCTGGTCAACACCGCGCGCGGCGAGCTGATCGACGAGGCCGCCCTGGTCGAGGCGCTGGACCGCCGCGCCCTGTTCGGCGTCGGCCTGGACGTGTTTGAAAACGAGCCCAAGGTGCATCCGGGTCTGCTCGGCCGTGCGAACGTGGTGCTGCTGCCTCACCTCGGCTCGGCCACCCTCGAGGCGCGTCAGGACATGGGCGACCGGGTGATCGCCAACATCATGACCTATCAGAACGGCCACCGCCCGCCGGACCGGGTCATCCCGGCGATGCTCTAGCGTGAGCTGACCCGCAGACAGCGCAGGCCGGATCGGCGGCGATCTTCACGACGCGGCTGCTTCCGGCCAGGCCGTCGTACAGCATCAGGCGGCCGGTCAGCGGCTCGCCCGCGCCGGTGATCCGCTTGATCGCCTCCAGCGCCGCCATGGCGCCGATAACGCCGGCCAGGGCGCCGACCACGCCGACGCGGGCGCAGGTCTCGGCGTCGGGCGGAATCTCGGGCACCAGGCACTGGTAGCAGGGCCGCCCCTCGAACACTGACACCTGCCCCGACCAACGGCCCAGGGCGCCGGAGACCAGCGGCTTGCCCGCCGCCACGCAGGCGGCGTTGACGGCCAGCCGCGTCTCGAAATCGTCGGTGCCGTCCAGCGCCAGGTCGAAGTCCCGCATCAGAGCCGCCGCGCTGTCCGGCGTGACGCGCTGGTTGAAGGTCTGGACCGTGACGTGCGGGTTGAGAGCGTTCAGCCGCGCGGCGCCCGCCTCGACCTTGGCGCGGCCGGGGTCTTCGGTGGTGAAGGCGATCTGGCGTTGCAGGTTGGACAGGGCGACCGTGTCGTCGTCGATCAGGCCCAGCGTCCCCACCCCGGCGGCGGCCAGATAGAGGGCGGCCGGATTGCCCACCCCGCCCATGCCGACGATCAGCACGCGGGCGCGTTTCAGCGCCTGCTGGCCGGGACCGCCGATCTCGGACAGCACCAGCTGGCGGGCGTAGCGGTCGACTTCCTCGTCGGAGAAGCGAACCGGGGCGAGAGGGGCGGAAGACTGGGTCACGCCGACTGTCTAGCGCAGTCGGACGGATGCGTCAGGCCGGAACGGGCGCGATCCCGACGGCCAGGGCCAGCAGGGTCTCGGCGCGGGCGGGACTGAGCTGGTCCAGGGCCTCGCCGTTCAACAGGCGGGCCGCCTCGGGCGTCAGCTCGGCCAGGATCATGGGCCAGTCGCCGAACCGGCGGCCGCTGACAGCGACGTCAGACAACAGGCGCAGGTTTTCATGGCGCGGATCGACCCGCAGCCGGTCCATCAGGCGGTCGACGTCGGTTCGGCGGCCCTCGATGATCTGCAGGAACTGGCCGCCATGGCGCATCAGGGCGCTGGTCAGACCTTCGCGGCGATTGTTGCGCTCTGACTCGCCGAGGATCTCCGCCAGGATCAGGAGGCTGGTCGCCGCGCCGCCGACGGCGTCGCTGACATAGATGGCGCGGTGCAGGGGCAAGGGAACTCGAAACGCAAACGCAGCCTCCCCCGCCTCGCGGACGGCGAGATGATGGGGCGGCCGGGGGCGTTCCCCTGTCATGGGGCGATTAAGAATCTCTTATGGTTAAGCTTTTCGGGCGGTTGCGACAAAGCCTGATCTTGCGGCGGGCCACGGGCTTCGCCATGTCAACGGCCATGAACATGAGCGCCTCGAACTTCCCCGACTGGCACGGCACCACCATTCTGGCGGTGCGCAAGAACGGCCGCACCGTCATCGCCGGCGACGGCCAGGTCTCCATGGGGCCGACCATCGTCAAGGGCGCGGCGCGCAAGGTGCGCACCCTGGCGAACGGCAAGGTTCTGGCGGGCTTCGCTGGGGCGACGGCCGACGCCCTGACCCTGATCGAGCGGCTGGAGGCCAAGCTGGAGCAGTACCCGGACCAACTGGCCCGCGCCTGCGTCGAGCTGGCCAAGGACTGGCGCACCGACCGCTATCTGCGGAGGCTGGAGGCCATGCTGCTGGTCGCCGACAAGGACACCATTCTGACCGTCACCGGCGTCGGCGACGTGCTGGAGCCGGAATACGGCGTCGCGGCCGTCGGCTCGGGCGGCAACTACGCCTTGGCCGCCGCCCGCGCCCTGATCGACGAGCACACCGAGCTGGACGCCGAACAGATCGCCCGCAAGGCCATGAAGATCGCCGCCGACATCTGCGTCTACACCAACGGTAATCTCACCATTGAAAGTCTGTAGGGCGCTATCGCTCGCCGCGCGGCGGCTTGCTGCTTGAGCGCCTGATTATCCGTATTTCTGGACCGTCCGAACCATGACTGATCTGTCTCCCCGTGAAATCGTCTCCGAGCTGGACCGCTTCATCGTCGGTCAGGACGACGCCAAGCGCGCCGTGGCCGTGGCCCTGCGCAACCGCTGGCGCCGCAAGCGCGTGCCGGACGACCTGCGTGACGAGGTCACGCCCAAGAACATCCTGATGATCGGCCCGACGGGCGTGGGCAAGACCGAGATCGCCCGGCGTCTGGCGCGTCTGGCCGGCTCGCCCTTCCTCAAGGTCGAGGCGACCAAGTTCACCGAGGTCGGCTATGTCGGCCGCGATGTGGATCAGATCATGCGCGATCTGGTCGAGAGCGCCCTGGTCATGGTGCGCGACAAGCGCCGCTCGGGCGTCAAGGCCCGCGCCGAAGGTCAGGCCGAGGAACGCATCCTGGACGCCCTGGTCGGACCGGGTTCCCAGCCCGCCACCCGCGAGGCCTTCCGCAAGAAGCTGCGGGCGGGCGAGCTGGACGACAAGGAGATCGAGATCGCCCTGGCCGATACGACCTCGCCGCTGCAGGGGCTGGACATGCCGGGCGGCGGCGGCAACGTCGGCCTGCTGAACCTGTCGGAGATGCTGGGCAAGATGGGCGGCGGCCGCACCAAGACGGTCAAGCTGACCGTGCGCGACGCCCTGGCGCCCCTCGTCACCGAGGAGAGCGACAAGCTGCTGGATCAGGAAAGCCTGACCAAGGAAGCCCTGCTGCTGGCCGAAAACGAGGGCATCGTCTTCCTGGACGAAATCGACAAGGTGGCCGCGCGTCAGGATCGCGGCGGCGGCGCCGACGTGTCGCGCGAAGGGGTACAGCGCGACCTGCTGCCCCTGATCGAGGGTACGACCGTCTCGACCAAATATGGCCCGGTGAAGACCGACCATGTGCTGTTCATCGCCTCGGGCGCCTTCCATGTGGCCAAGCCGTCGGACCTGCTGCCCGAACTGCAGGGCCGCCTGCCGATCCGGGTCGAGCTGAAGGCCCTGACCCGCGACGACTTCAAGCGCATCCTGACCGAGCCCGAGGCCAATCTGATCCGTCAGAACCAGGCCCTGCTGGCGACCGAAGGGGTCGAGCTGGTCTTCACCGACGACGCGGTCGAGGCCATGGCCGACGCCGCCGTGGCCGCCAACTCCACCGTCGAGAACATCGGCGCGCGCCGTCTTCAGACGGTGATGGAGCGCGTGCTGGAGGAAACCAGCTTTAAGGCGTCGGACCTGTCGGGCCAGACCCTGATCTTCGACGGCGACAAGGTGCGCGAGAAGGTCGGCGACCTGGCCAAGAACGTCGACCTGAGCCGGTTCATCCTGTGATGGGCTGATCCGCTGTCGCGGCGGTGCGGGGTCAGCCCCGCATCGCCTCCACCGCTTCCACCAATCGCTCTAGTTCCGCAGGGCTCGACAGCCGATGGTCGCCGCCTTCGATCAGGTCGAGGCGCAGGTCGCCGCCGCTCAGGCGTTCGGCCAGCTCGACCTGATGACGCCACGGCACCACATCGTCGGCGCGGCCCTGCAGCACATGGACCGGCGCGGTGATATCGATCCGGCCGTCCAGCAGCAGCCAGTCGCGGGCCTCCTCGAACATGCGCCGGGTCAGGACGTAGGAGCCGAGCCCTTCCTCGGTGATGACCGTCTCGCCTTCGCGCAGGATGGCCTGCCGCTCATGGTCGGCCAGACCCGGCCACATCAGCTTTTCGGTGAAGTCCTGCGCCGGATTGACCAGCACCACGCCCTTGACCCGCTCCGGCCGCGCCAGCGTCGCCAGCAGCGCCACCCAACCGCCCATCGATGATCCGACCGGAACCACCGGGCCCTCAAGACTGTCGATCAGGGCGACGGCGTCCTCCCGCCAGCGGCCGATGGTGGCCTGCTTCCAGTCGCCTGAAGACACGCCGTGGGCGAAGTGGTCGTAGCGCACATAGCTCCAGCCGCGCTCTCGGGCGGCGGCGTCCAGCGCCAGCGCCTTGGTCCCCTCCATGTCCGAGCGGAAGCCGCCGATCCAGATGACGGTCGGGCCGTCGCCCTTGATCGCCTTATAGGCCAGGGCCTCGCCGTCGGGGCGGATCAGCGTCTGGACGTCGGACATGGGAAGCTCCTCGGACTGTCATTCCTCGCGGAATGGCTTTAGCAGAGACGACGATTGTTCACAGAGGCCGCGAGGCGCCCGCTTGTCTGCTCCCAAAGCCCTGTTCGTCAGCTCCAACCGGATCGGCGACTGCGTCATCTCCTCGGGCGTGATCCGCGAGATCGCGCGCCAGTTGCCGGGCGTTCAGATCACCGTCGCCTGCGGTCGTCCGCCCGCGCCCTTCTTCCGTTCGGCGCCGAACGTCGAGCGCGTCATCATCCTCGACAAGAAGAAGGCCGCCGGACACTGGCTCGATCTTTGGAAGCAGGTGCGCGGGACCAAGTGGGACATGGTCGTGGACATCCGCGGCTCGGCCCTGGCCTATCTGATCCCGGCCAAGCGTCGCATCGTCTACAACCGCCGCTGGGAGACGGGGTTGCGCAAGGTCGAGATGGTGTCGCGCCTGATGGGCTCGGCTATGCCGTTGGACCCGGAAATCTTCCTCGATGCTCAGGCCCGCGCCGAGGCCGCCGCCGTCATTGATCCCCAACTGGCCGCCGGGCCGGGCGAAGGGCCGATCATCGCTTTGGCGCCCATCGCCCACCAGCCGGGCAAGTCCTGGCCCGCCGAGCGCTGGGGGCAATTGGTCGAAAAGCTGAAGGCTGAGCCGCGCTTCGACGGCTGGCGCTTCATGCCCGTCGGCGGTCCCGGCGACCGGCCGCCCGCGACCCCGGCGCTGGAGGCGGCGGGACCGCGCGCCATCGACTGCGTGGGCAAGGGCGACATCCTGTGCTCGGCTGCGGCCATCGACCGGGCGACCCTGTTCGTCGGAAACGACAGCGGCCTGATGCACGTCTCGGCGGCGTTGGGGCGGCCCACCCTGGGCCTGTTCGGTCCGACCGAGTGGTGGCTGTACGGGCCGTGGGGGCCGAAGACGCGCACGGCGGCGTCCAATGAGACGCGCGGCCAGTTCGCCCCGATCGAGGATCTGAGCGTCGATCATGTCTTCGATGCGGTGCTGGACCTGCACGACGCCTATGTCGCTGAAGGGGCCGTAAAGGCCTGAAGGCCCGAAATCCCTTGAAATAGCGGCCTTGCGTCGCCATATTCCGGCCGCTTGGAACGCAGCCGCAGCCTTGCGCGCTGAATCCTCGCAACCAGTTTCGCCTGTCTTCTGATCACATAAGGAAACGACGCCCATTCGCCGTCCCATGCAAGCGCCGCCCGTAAAGGACGGGCCGCCCATCAACCAGGATATCCGCGCCGCCCGCGTTCTGCTCATCGACCAGAATGGGGAAAAACAGGGCGTCATGCCGCTGTCGGCCGCGCTGGAGGCCGCCGAGGAGGCGGGCCTGGACCTGGTTCAGATCGTCGCCAACGCCGAAACGCCGGTGTGCAAGATTCTGGACTACGGCAAGCATCGTTTCCAGGAACAGAAGAAGAAGGCCGAGGCGCGCAAGCGTCAGAAGGTCGTCGAGCTGAAGGAAATCAAGCTTCGGCCGAACATCGACACGCACGACTACGACGTGAAGGCCAAGGCCATGCACCGCTTCTTCGACGACGGTGACAAGGTCAAGGTGACCATCCGCTTCCGCGGCCGCGAAATGGCCCACCCCGAATTGGGCATGAAGCTGATGAACAAGGTCCAGGCCGATTTCGAGGAAGAGGCCAAGGTCGAGTTCGCGCCCAAGATGGAAGGCCGCCAGATGATCATGATCCTGGCGCCCCGCTGATCGCGGACTTGAACAGAAGACTTTGAAGACGCCCCGGCCGCATGGCTGGGGCGTCTTACTATCCGGCGAGACGAGAACGAATGACGGCGCAGACGACAAAGGCTTCCGGCGCGGGGACGCCGACCCTGGCGGTGCTGTTCGCCGTGGTCTTCATCAATCTGGTCGGGTTCGGCCTGGTGGTGCCGCTGCTGCCCTTCTTCGCCCAGAGCCTTCAGGCCGAGCCGTGGCAGATCACCCTGATGTTCTCGGCCTATTCCTTGGGTCAGTTCTTCGCCGAGCCCTTTTGGGGGCGGCTGTCGGACCGGATCGGGCGCAAGCCGGTTTTGCTGATCACCCTGGCGGCCAACGCCGTAGGCTATCTGTTGCTGGCGTTCGCGCCCAACATCTGGGCGGCGATCCTGGTGCGGATGTTCACGGGGCTGGGCGCGGGCAATATCTCGACGGTCCAGGGCTATATCGCCGACGTCACACCGCCCGAGCGTCGGGCCGGGCGCATGGGGTTGATCGGCGCCGCCTTCGGCCTGGGCTTCATTGTCGGCCCGGGCATGGGCGGCCTATTGGCCCAGCCGCAGATGGGCCATGTCGGCTATCAGCTGCCTATCTTCGCGGCCTCGGGCGCGGCGGTGCTGGCGGCGCTGGGGGTGATGTTCTTCCTGCGCGAAAGCCGGGCCAAGGCCGATCCGGCGGCGCCGCGCCCCGCCTTCCTGTCGGGGATTCAGTTCGCTCGCACGGACGAGGTGGTGTCGCGCGTCCTGGTGGTCAGCCTGATCTATCTGGCGGGCTTTTCGGCCATGGAGGCCGCCTTCGGCCTGTGGGCCGAGCATCGCTACGCCTGGACGGCGCGCGAGGTGGGGCTCAGCTTCATGATCGTGGGTCTGGTCTCGGCCGTAAACCAGGGGCTTTTGGCCGGTCGGCTGGCGCGGCGCTTCGGCGAGGCGCGGGTGCTGGCGGCGGGGATGCTGCTGTTCGGGACGTCGCTCATTCTGCAGGTGGTCGCGCCGCCGGCCTGGTTCCCGGCGACGCAGATCGACCTGGGGCTGTTCGTCATTCCGGTGTCGGCCGGGTGGATCATTCCCATCGTCATGGGGATCGGCGCCTGCGGCATGTCGCTGGCCATGCCCAACATTTCGGCCCTGATCAGCCGTTCGTCCCCGCCGGATCGGCAGGGGGCCATGCTGGGGCTGAACATGGCGGCCGGGTCGATGGCGCGCATCGTCGGCCCCATGGTGGCGGGGGTTCTCTATTCCGCCGTGGGGCCGGACTGGCCCTTCCTGGTCGGGGCGGTGCTGACGGTTCCGGCGGCGGTCATGGCGATCAACGCCGGGCGCGCCGCGCGCCGTCGGGCGGCTCAGGTCTGAACCCGTTCATGCGGACTCTTCTTGCCTCCGGTCCCCGTTTGGCGTAGAAGCCGCGCCTTCGCGTACCGGACCGCCGGGCGAACAGGCATGCCTGGGCGGTCTTAAATCGGTCATCTGACCTTGGGGCTCAAGTAGCCCGAAGGGCGGGAGACCCCTCAATAAAGAGAGTGAAAATGCCGAAGCTGAAGACGAAGTCGGGCGCCAAGAAGCGCTTCAAATTCACCGCGACGGGCAAGGTCAAGGCTGGCGTGGCCGGCAAGCGCCACCGCCTGATTAGCCACAACTCGAAGTACATCCGCCAGAACCGCGGCACTTCGGTCATGGCCGACGCCGACGCCAAGAAGATCAAGTCCTACATGCCGTACGCCTGATCGGCGCGCTGCATCACTGATCCTCTCCGCTAATCGAATTTGAATTAAGTCCCTCAAACAGCGAGGCCCCGCGGGCCGAGCGGTAGGGACTTCCCGAAGGGAAAACCAAAATGGCTCGCGTCACCCGGGGCGTTACGTCCCACGCCAAGCACAAGAAAGTCCTGAAGCAGGCCAAGGGCTTCTATGGCCGCCGCAAGAACACCATCCGCGCCGCCAAGGCCGCGGTGGATCGCGCCGGTCAGTACGCCTACCGCGACCGTCGCAACAAGAAGCGCTCGTTCCGCGCCCTGTGGATCCAGCGCATCAACGCCGCGGCCCGCACCGAAGGCTTCACCTATTCGCAGTTCATGCACGGCCTGAACAAGGCGGGCATCGAGCTGGACCGCAAGGTTCTGGCCGCCATCGCCGCCGATGAAGCCGGCTTCAAGGGCATCGCCGACAAGGTTCGCGCGGCCCTGGCCTAAGCGCTCAAGCAGCGAGACCCCGCGGGTCGAGCGCTAGCGCAAAAGAACAAACGCCCGTCCCGGTCGCCGGGGCGGGCGTTTTTCATGGGGGCCTGACCTTTCGGGCGTGTCGGGCGTTGGGGTGAGGCAGCCGGTCGCCGATCGGCGTTTCAGGAGGCTTCGCCATGTCTGTCGCCCGCGTCACCGAAATCACCGCGTCCTCGACCGTCAGCTTCGAGGACGCCATCGCTCAGGGCGTCGCCCGCGCCGACAAGACCCTGCGTCACGTCGAAGGCGCCTGGATTCAGGAGCAGAAGGTGATCGTGCGTGACGGCGCGATCGCCGAATATCGAGTCAACATGAAGGTCACCTTCATCCTCGCGGATTGAGGCGGATCGACGCTGAAAGGCTTTGCGAGACGGCTGCGGCGGGCTAGACGCTGCGGACCATGACCGATCTCGCCCAGCTAGAACTCGACCTGATCAACGCCATCGGGGCGGCCTCGACCGTCGCCGCGATCGAGGAGGTGCGCGTCGCCGCCCTCGGCAAGACGGGGACCGTCTCGGCCCTGCTTAAAGGCATGGGGGCGCTGAGCCCCGATGAGCGCCGTGAGCGCGGCCCCGTCATCAACGGCCTGCGCGACCGGGTGTCGTCGGCCCTGACCGCCCGCAAGGCCGAGCTGGAGGCCGCCGAACTGGACGCCCGCCTGTTGGCCGAGCGCGTCGATCTGACCCTGCCCAGCCGCCCACGCCGCAAGGGCGGGGTGCATCCGACCATGCAGGTCATGGACGAGATGGTCGCCGTCTTCGCCGACATGGGCTTCTCGGTCGCCGAGGGGCCGGACATCGAGGACGACTTCCACAACTTCACGGCGCTGAACTTCCCGCCCAAGCATCCGGCGCGGGAGATGCACGACACCTTCTTCCTGAAGCCCGACCCGCAAACGGGCGAGCGCAAGGTGCTGCGGACCCACACCAGCCCGGTGCAGGTCCGCACCATGATGTCGCAGAAGCCGCCGATCCGCATCATCGCGCCGGGCCGCACCTTCCGTAAGGATTCAGACGCCACCCACACGCCGATGTTCCACCAGATCGAAGGCCTGGTGATCGATCGCGACATCCACATGGGCCATCTGAAGACGACGCTGGAGACCTTCATCGCCCGCTTCTTCGAGCTGGACGATGTTCACGCCCGGTTCCGCCCGCACCACTTCCCCTTCACCGAGCCATCGGCCGAGATGGACATCCGCTGCGACCGTTCGGGCGGCAAGCTGACGCTGAACGAGGGCGAGGACTGGCTGGAGATCCTGGGTTGCGGGATGGTGCACCCGAACGTGCTGCGCAACTGCGGCATCGATCCGGACGAGTATCAGGGCTTCGCCTTCGGCATGGGCGTCGACCGCCTGGCCATGTTGAAATACGGCGTGCCCGACCTGCGCCCCATGTTCGAGGCCGATACGCGCTGGCTGGCGCACTACGGCTTCTCCGCCTTCGCCGCGCCGAACCCGGCGTCGGGCCTCAGCTGATATTGAAAGAGCGATCCCATGACTGACGCGACCAACACCGCCGCCGCTGAACCGATCGTCCTGGAGCTGCTGGGCCCTGGCCCGAACTATGCGAACAAGACGGTCTGGCTGCCCCAGCTGTTCATGGAGACGGCGCGCGCCGGGTCCATGGTCATTGAAGGCCGCCGGTTCGAGAATTGCCTGATCGAGGGGCCGGCCGTCCTGCTGCCGCTGGAAGGCTGCAACTTCGACGGCTGCAACATGGGCGACGCCCATGGCGATCCGCGCAACCTGATGCTGAGCCCGCAGGGTCCGCAGCGCGTGACCGGCCCGATTCCGTTCAAGAACTGCCAGTTCATCAACTGCAACTTCCTGGGCGTCGGCTTCACCGGCTCGTCCGCCTTCCTCGACAACATGGCCAAGGCCCTGGCGCAGCCGCAGGACGGTGCGACCCAATGAAGTTCACGCTTTCCTGGCTGAAGGCCCATCTGGACACCGAGGCCGAGGTCGATCAGGTCGCCGAGGCCATGACGATGGCCGGGCTGGAGGTCGAGGAGGTCCACGACCCCATCGCCGCCCTGGCGCCCTTCACCGTCGCCAAGATCATCTCGGCCGAGCGTCATCCGAACGCCGACCGGCTGCAGGTTTGCCAGGTCGAGACCGTGGACGGCCTGAAGGAGATCGTCTGCGGCGCGCCGAACGCACGGGCTGGCCTGACCACCATCTACGCCCCCATCGGCGCCTATGTGCCCGGCCTGGGCGTGACCCTGGTCGAGAAGCCGGTGCGCGGCGTGGTGTCCAACGGCATGCTGTGCTCGGGCGCGGAGCTTGAACTGCCCGACGAAAGCGACGGCATTCTGGAACTGTCCGACGACCTGCAGGTCGGCCAGCCCGCCGCCGGCGTGTTCGGCGCTGAGCCGGTCATCGACTTCGAGGTGACGCCGAACCGTCCCGACTGGCTGGGCGTGGCGGGCATCGCCCGCGATCTGGCCGCCGCCGGCCTGGGCAAGCTGACGACGCCGGAGATCGCGCCGGTCGCCGGCGCGTTCGACAGCCCCGTCTCGGTGACGCTGGAGGCGCCCGAGCTGTGCCCGGTCTTCGCCGGCCGCGTGATCCGGGGCGTGCAGAACGGCCCGTCGCCGGAGTGGCTGCAACAGCGGCTGACGGCGATCGGCCTGCGTCCGATCAACCGCCTCGTCGACATCACCAACCTGATTTCCTACGACCGCGCGCGGCCGTTGCACGTCTATGACCTGGCGAGCCTGTCGGGCGACGGGATCGTGGTGCGCGCCGGTCGCGGCGCCGCCGACCAGATGGAAGCCCTGGACGGCAAGACCTATGCGCCGGGCGCCGCCGACTGCGTCATCGCCGACGACGGGGGCCAGCGCGCCATCGGCCTGGGCGGCGTCATGGGCGGCGTCTCCACCGGCTGTTCGGACGAGACGGTCGACGTCTTCGTCGAAAGCGCCTGGTTCGACCCTATCGTCACGGCCCAGACGGGCCGCTCGCTGGGCGTCAGCTCCGACGCCCAGTACCGCTTCGCGCGCGGCGTCGACACAGCCTCGGTCGTCCCCGGTCTGGAGCTGGCGACGCAACTGATCCTGGACCTGTGCGGCGGCGAGCCGTCGACGGTCACGGTGGCGGGGCAGGCCCCGGCCGCCCCTGCCGCCTTCGCCTTCGACCCGGCCTATGTGAAGCGCCTGTCGGGCATGGACCTGGGCGAGGACCGGATCTTCGAGATCCTGTTCGCCTTGGGCTTCACCGTCATGCGCGGCTCGCCCTGGTCGGTGACGCCGCCGTCCTGGCGTCGCGACGTCGAAGGTCCGGCTGATCTGGTCGAGGAGGTCGCCCGCATCGAGGGCTACGCCGCCCTGCCCGACGCGCCCCTGCCGCCGGTCGCCCCGGCGCCGGGCGGGGTGCTCAGCTCGCGTCAGGCGCGCGTGCGCACGGCCCGTCGCGCCTTGGCGGCCCTGGGCTACGCCGAGGCCGTCACCTGGTCCTTCACCAAGCAGTCGATCGCCGCCCTGTTCGGCGGCGGGGACGAGCGCCTGGTGCTGGAGAACCCCATCGCGGCCGATCTGGACTGCATGCGGCCCTCGGCCCTGCCGAACCTGATCCAGGCGGCGGCGCGCAACGCCGCGCGCGGCCACGCCGACGTCGCCCTGTTCGAGATCGGCCCCATCTATCTGGACGACCAGCCGAACGGCCAGCGCACCGTCATCGCGGGCCTGGCGGCGCCGCACGCCGACCGCCACTGGGGCGGGGCGGGGGAAGACCCCCTGTTTGCACTGAAGGGCGACCTGATGGCCGTGCTGGAAGAGATCGGCGCCCCGGTCGCCTCCCTGCAATTGGCGCAAGGGTCGAACCGCGACTGGTGGCACCCCGGCCGTTCGGCCCGGCTGCAACTGGGGCCCAAGAACGTCATCGTTGAGTTCGGCGCCCTGCACCCGCGCGTGCTGAAGGCGCTGGACGCCGACGGTCCCATGCTGGCCTTCGAGATCGTGCTCGACTCCGTGCCGGAACCGCGCGGCCAAAAAGGGAAGAGTGGGGCGGGCAAGGCGCGCGGCGCGGCGGACCTGCCGAACCTGATGCCCCTGACCCGCGACTTCGCCTTCCTGATGGATGAAGCCAAGGCCGTAGGCGACCTGACCCGCGCCGTGGCGGGCGCCGACAAGGCCCTGATCGCCGAGGTGCGCGTCTTCGACGTCTATCGCGGCCAAGGCGTGCCGGAAGGTCAGAAGTCGGTGGCGATCGAGGTCGAGGTCCAGCCCCGCGCCGCCACCCTGACCGAAGCGGAGATCGAGGCCCTGACGGCCAAGATCACGTCTGCTGCGACCAAGGTCGGCGGAACACTGAGAAGCTGAACATGACGGACAAGAAGCCCTGGGCCGAGACCCAGTTCGAACGGAACCTGTTCCGCGCGCGCTGGTTGATGGCCCCCTTCTACCTCGGCCTGGTTCTGGCCCTGGTGATGCTGCTCGTCGTCTTCGTGCGGGAGCTGTTCTACTACCTGCCGCAGGCCTTCATCGTCGGCGACGGCCACATGACGTCCGACACCGCCATCCTGGCCATCCTCAGCCTGGTGGACCTGTCGCTGGCGGGCAATCTGCTGCTGATCGTCCTCTATTCCGGCTATGAGAATTTCGTCTCCAAGCTGGATCTGGACGAGAACCACGTGGACCGCCCGCCGTGGATGGGGTCGGTGGATTTCTCGGGCCTGAAGATGAAGCTGATCGCCTCCATCGTGGCGATCTCGGCCATCTATCTGCTCAAGAGCTTCATGAACATCGGCAAGCCGGGTCATCCGCTGGATGAGGCGGCGCTGATGTGGGCGGTGATCATCCATCTGACCTTCATCGCCTCGGGGGTGCTTCTGGCGCTGATGGACTGGATCGCGGCCAAGACCGACAAGCACTGACGGCCCGGCGGATTTCCGGTCTGCATGACGCAGGCTTGATCCGCCGGAACGCTTTAACGGTGCGCGGGCAATCTTCGGTTAACCTTAAAGCCCCAAGGCTGCCGTAAAAGGCAGGGACGGTAGGCCAAGCCCGCGACGACGGGCGGACCGTCCTTAGCCGGGAGCCTTGATTATGCACCGCCGCCAACTGATCCGCACCAGCCTCGGTATCGCCGCCGCCGGCGCCCTGCCCGCCGGCCTCGGCGCTTGCGCCAGCCGCCCGCCCGCCGATCCCAACTATCCGATCGCGTCCGATCAGCGGGCCCAGGCCTACACCTTTGACGAACTGGTCACCGCCGGCTCGCGGGAACTGGGCATCGCCGCCGAGGCTGTAGGCGGCGCCATCGAACGCATCTTCGCCGAACAGGGCGACCGCCCCACCGCCTATATCGCGGGCGAGGAAGGCGCGGGCGCCGTGGTGGCTGGTCTGCGTTACGGCCGCGGAGCCCTGCACATGAAGGATCTGTCGGCCTCGCAGGAGGTGTTCTGGCAGGGCGCCTCCATCGGCTGGGATTGGGGCGGCAACGCCAGCCGGGTGTTCACCCTGGTTTACGGCCTCTACCATCCCGACATGCTCTATCGCCGCTATCCGGGCGTCGAGGGCTCGGCCTATCTGGTCGCCGGCCTGGGCGTGAACTATCAGCGCGCGGACGGCATCGTCCTAGCCCCGATCCGCACCGGCGTCGGCGTGCGTCTGGGCGCCAACGTCGGCACCATGAGCTACAGCCGCCAGCGCAACATCCTGCCTTTCTGACCCTCAGAAACAGACGAAATCACTCTTGGTGACGGTCGCCACCTGGCCTGGGCCGCAGGTGGCGATTGCTTTACGCGCCTGAGCCCGCACGCCTGTGGTTTGCTGAGCCGCCGCTGCGAAGGCGCCGAGGCCCACGGCGCTGCAAGCCAGTATAGCCGCCATATATAGCGGCAAAGTCCGTGACATCTTCATTGCTCGGCGCACCAGTTTAAACGCCTAACCTAACGCAGGTCTTCGAGTTCGTCGCCCCTGATGATCGCTTCCAGTCCCTCACGGTAGGAGGGATAGCGGGGACGCCAGCCCAGTTCGGCCTTGGCGCGGGCGTTGGAGATGCGCTTGGAGTCCAGGTAGAAGCGGCGCATGGCCTCGCTGACCTCGGGGGCGGTCCAGTCGACCTCAGGCGGGCGCGGCAGCTTCAGGCGTTCAGCCGCCCAGGCGGTGACGATGTCGGCGGAGGTCGGCTCGTCGTCGGTCAGGTTGTAGACGCCGCCGGGGCGCGGCCGGTCCATGGAGGCGAACAGGCCCGAGACGACATCGTCCACATGGATGCGGTTGAACACCTGGCCGGGCTTTCTCACTAGGCGGGCGGTTCCGGCGCGCAGGCGGTCGATGACGCTGCGGCCGGGGCCGTAGAAGCCGGGCAGGCGGAAGATTTGCAGCGTCAGCCCCATGCCCTGCGCTCCGTCCAGCCAGTCGCGTTCGACGCGGGCGCGACGGGCGCCTTCCAGCGTGGCGGCGTTCAGCGGATCGCCCTCGAAGGCCCAGCCGCCCGCCCGGTCGCCGTAGACGGCGGTGGAGGAGACATAGCCGATCCAGTCGGGCCAGGCGTCGCCCGCCAGCGGCGTCAGGGCGCGCAGAGCCGGGCAGCCGTGGGCGTCGGGCGGCGTGGTGATCAGCACGGCCTGAGCGGCCGCCAGGGCCGCGCCCAGGGCCTTGGCGTCGGCCGGATCGACCGGCGTGATCCCCTGCCCGGCCAGCGCTTGACGGCTTTCGGGATCGCGCGAGGTGGCGAAGGCCCGGCCGCCGCGCCGCACGGCCTCGCGCGCCGCCGCCTGTCCCAGATAGCCGCCGCCGAACACCAGCAGGGACGAGGCGGCGGCGGGTTCGGTCATCGGGCTTGGGTCTTTCAGGCGGACAGGACGCGGACGGGGGAAGGGGCGGTCGTTTCGGCCTCGTCGCGCAGGGCTTCGGCGCGGCCGGCGTTCCAGGCGGTGACGCAAGGAATCTTGGTCCGGTCGGCGCGGTCGGCGTAGCGGCGGGCGATGTCGGTCACATCGGCCATCAGCCCCTCGGCCAGGGTGATCGGCTTCAGCCCCAGTTCGCGGAACTGGTCATTGGCGACGACCAGTTCGTTCTCGTCGGCCTCCTGACGCGGATTGGCGACGTTGTGGACCTGGGCGCCCGTCATCTCGGCCACCATCTGCGCCAGATCGCGGACGCGGCGGCTCTCGGTCATCTGGTTGAGGATCTTGACCCGGTCGCCGCGCTTGGGCGGGTTTTTCAGCGCCAGCTCGACGCAGCGCACCGTGTCCTGGATGTGGATGAAGGCCCGCGTCTGGCCGCCCGAGCCGTGCACCGTCAGCGGATAGCCAAGCGCGCCCTGCATCAGGAAGCGGTTCAGCACCGTGCCGTAGTCGCCGTCGTAGTCGAAGCGGTTGATCAGGCGCTCGTCCTGCCGGGTCTCCTCGGTCTGGGCGCCCCAGACGATGCCCTGGTGCAGGTCGGTGATCCGCAGGCCGTCGTTCTTGGCGTAGAACTGGAACAGCAGGGCGTCCTGCGTCTTGGTCATGTGATAGATGCTGCCGGGGTTCGGCGGGAACAGGATTTCCTGCTCGGTCGGGCCGTGGTCGGTATCGACCGTGACCTTCAGATAGCCCTCGGGGATGCGCAGGCCCGCCGTGGTGTAGCCGTAGACGCCCATGGTCCCCAGGTGGGCCAGGTGGACGTCGCGGCCGCTCTCGACGATGGCGGCCAGCAGGTGGTTGGTGGCGTTCAGATTGTTGTCGACGGTGTAGAGCTTGTGCCGCGCCGACTTCATCGAATAGGGGGCGGCGCGCTGCTCGGCGAAGTGGACGACGCTGTCGGGCGCCCAGTCGCGGATCAGCGCGACCAGGCGGTCGAACTCCTTGCCGACGGTCAGGTTGACGAAGTCGATGGCGCGGCCCGAGACCTCCTTCCATGCGGCGATGCGCTCGCCCATGGTGCGGATCGGGGTCAGGGAGCGGATCTCCAGCTCATTGTCGATGTTGCGGCGGCTGAGGTTGTCGACGACCAGCACGTCCCAGCCGCGCGCCGAGAGGTGCAGGGCCGTGGGCCAGCCGCAGAAGCCGTCGCCGCCCAGAATCATCACGCGCATCAGTCGAACCTCGTTTTCAGCACTCTAACCTGCCTAGCCGAACGCGCGAGGGGGCGAAAGCGTGGCGCTTGGCTGCGACGAAAGCGACGCAGGGGGGAAAAACAGAGTCCAATTCGTCTGAATCGTCTGAACTCGGAGGGATTGGCCGGGCTGCGCGGGGATAGTGCGGCGGTGGGGCGGTAAGGCGGGCTGAACAGGGGACGCAGAGGGCGGGAACTTGAAATAAAAGAGGTTTTCAAAGCCTGATGTGCAGACGCCGTTCGTCCTTCCCCCCTTGTGGGAGAAGGTGGCAGGCGAAGCCTGACGGATGAGGGGGGCGACGGCGTGTTTGCAAACCTGTCGCTACTGTCCCGCCTCGTTGTCCAAAGGTCGCGCTCACACCCCTCATCCGAGCGCCTTCGGCGCCCACCTTCTCCCACAAGGAGAGAAGGGAGGTTAGAGCAGGCTTTCGATGGCCTTGCGGGCGGCGTCGCCGAGGTCGGGGCGCTTCAGGGCCAGGGCGACGTTGGCGCGCAGCAGGCCGATCTTGTCGCCGCAGTCGTGGGTCACGCCCTCATACTCATAGGCGGTGAAGACTTGCGTCTTCATCAGCCGGTCCATGGCGTCGGTCAGCTGGATCTCGCCGCCGGCGCCGCGCTCCTGCGTCTCCAGCAGGTCGAAGATTTCCGGCTGCAGGATGTAGCGGCCCGAGATCGACATGTTCGACGGCGCCGTGCCCTGGGCGGGCTTTTCGATCATGCCCTTCATGCCGTAGCGGCGGCCGTCGTGGGAAGCGGGGTCGATGATGCCGTATTTATGGGTGTCGGCCTCGGGCACGGCCTCGACGCCGATGACGTTGCCGCCGACCTCGGCGTAGACCTCGGCCAGCTGCTTCAGGGCGCCGGGCTGAGAATCCACGATGACGTCGGGCAGGATGACGGCGAAGGGCTCGTGGCCGATGATGTCGCGGGCGCACCAGACGGCGTGGCCCAGGCCCTTGGGCTGCATCTGGCGGGTGAAGCTCATCTCGCCGGCCTGGGCCAGCTCGGCGTTCATGATCTCCAGGATCTCGGTCTTGCCCTTGGCCAGGAGCTGGGCCTCAAGCTCGATCTGGTGGTCGAAATAGTCCTCGATCGCCTGTTTGGCGCGGCCGGTGACGAAGACGATGTGCTCGATCCCCGCCTCGCGCGCCTCTTCCACGATGTAGGAGAGGATCGGTCGGTCGACGACGTTCAGCAGCTCCTTGGGCGTGGTCTTGGTGCCGGGCAGAACCCGCGTGCCGAGACCGGCCACGGGCAGGACCGCCTTACGCAGGCGGGCGGGGGAGGTCGTCATGGATCGTCCTGATCAGCCTTGGGGGCGCCTGTCATAGGCGTAATTTGTGAAGCTTCCAAACGCCCCCGGGCGGATCGGGTTCGCCTATTCCACCGTCACCGACTTGGCCAGGTTGCGCGGCTGGTCGACGTCGGTGCCCTTCTGGACCGCGGTGTAATAGGCCAGAAGCTGCATCGGCACGGCGTAGACCAGCGGCGCGATCATGGCTGGACAATCCGGCGCATGAACGCGGCTGATGCCGGCTCCGTGCGGGTCGGGCGCCTTTTCCGGGGCGATCATGATGACCGGGCCGCCGCGCGCGGCGATTTCCTGAAGGTTGGAGGCGGTCTTTTCGAACAGGTCGTCCAGCGGGGCCAGCGCCACCGTCGGGGTCGCCTCGTCGATCAGGGCGATGGGGCCGTGCTTCAGCTCGCCCGCCGCATAGCCCTCAGCGTGGATGTAGCTGATCTCCTTCAGCTTCAGCGCGCCTTCCATGGCGAGCGGGAACATCGGGCCGCGGCCCAGGAACAGGACGTCGCGCGCCTTGGCCAGGTCGAGGGTCAGGGCGTGGATGCCCGCGTCCATCTGCAGGGCCTCGGAGATCAGGCGCGGAGCCTCGAACAGGGCCTTGACCAGTTCGGCTTCCTGGGCGGCGTCGATGCGGCCGCGCGCCACGCCCGCCGCGACGGCCAGCGACAAGAGGGCGGCGACCTGGGCGGTGAAGGCCTTGGTCGAGGCGACGCCGATTTCCGGCCCGGCATGGGTCGGCCACAGGACTTCGGCCTCGCGCGCCATGGAGGAGGTGTGGACGTTGACCACGGCGGCGGTCTTCAGCCCCTGCGCCTTGCACCAGGTCAGGCTGGCCAGGGTGTCGGCGGTCTCGCCCGACTGGCTGACGGCGACGGCCAGCGTTCCCTTGCTCACGGAGGGGTGGCGATAGCGGAACTCCGAAGCGATCTCGACGTCGCAGGGCAGGCCCGCATAGCGTTCGAAGGCGTACTTGCCGATCTGGCCGGCGTAGAAGGCGGTGCCGCAGGCGACGATCTGGATGCGTTCGATCGCGGCGAAGTCGACGGCCTGGACCTTGGCCTTGCCGGAGACCAGGTCGAGGTATTCCGACAGGGTGTGCTGGACGCTGTCGGGCTGTTCGTGGATCTCCTTCTCCATGAAGTGGCGGTACTCGCCCTTCTCGACCAGGGCCGAGGAGGCGGAGACCTGAACCACGGCGCGGTCGGCCGGGCGGCCTGAGGCGTCGAACATGTGCGCGCCGGTGCGGGTCACGGCGACGTAGTCGCCTTCTTCCAGATAGGAGATCTTCTGGGTGAAGGGTCCGACGGCCAGGGCGTCCGAGCCCAGGTACATCTCGCCCTCGCCCCAGCCGACGACCAGGGGGCTGCCGCGACGCGCGCCCAGGATCAGCTCGTCCTCGCCCTCGATCAGGACGGCGAGGGCGTAGGCGCCGGTCAGGCGGTCCAAGGTGGCCTTGAAGGCGTCCAGCGGGGCCATCCCCGCCGCCAGTTTGTGATCCAGCAGATGAGCCACGACCTCGGTGTCGGTCTGGCTTTCGAAGACGCGGCCCTCGGCCTCCATCTCGGTCTTCAGCTCGGCGAAATTCTCGATGATGCCGTTGTGGACCAGGCAGACGCGACCGGCCTTGTGCGGGTGGGCGTTGGTCGTGGTCGGGGCGCCGTGGGTGGCCCAGCGGGTGTGGCCGACGCCGACGGTCCCGGCGATCGGACCGGCGGCCAAGACGGCCTCCAGCTCGCGGATCTTGCCCTTGGCGCGACGGCGTTCGACGCCGCCTTCGTTCTGCACGGCGATGCCGGCCGAGTCATAGCCGCGGTACTCCAGCCGCTTCAGGCTGTCGACCAGGCGAGGGACGACGGGGCCGGTTCCGGTGACGCCGATGATGCCGCACATGAGGTCTGCTCCGATCGGATGCGGTCGACGCTTTTTGCGCAGGGCCGCGAAATTGAGGTAAGCGAGAGGGTTCAGCCTCCGCCCTTGATCTCCGCTCTAGGAAATCGCGGGAGCGGCGACATCAAAAAATGGGTTTCGGAAGGTTTCTTTGCAATTCCGGGGCCGCCAGCGAAGGACCGCGCCCTTGGGCGAGAGAAAATACTTCGGCACCGACGGCATTCGCGGCCGGGCCAACACCCATCCGATGACGGCCGAGGTGGCCCTGCGCGTCGGCCTGGCCGCCGGGCGGCTGTTCCGCACCGACGACGACCGGCGCCATCTGGTGGTGATCGGCAAGGACACGCGCCTGTCCGGCTATATGATCGAGCCGGCCCTGGTGGCCGGTCTGGCCTCGGTCGGCATGGACGTGCGGACGTTCGGGCCGCTGCCGACGCCGGGCGTGGCCATGATGACGCGATCGATGCGCGCCGATCTGGGCATCATGATCTCGGCCTCGCACAACGACTATGCGGACAACGGCATCAAGCTGTTCGGACCGGACGGCTACAAGCTGTCGGACGAGATCGAGCTGAAGATCGAGGCCATGATGGACGGGGCCCTGGATCAGGATCTGGCGCCGTCGAACAAGCTGGGCCGGGTCAAACGCATCGACGACGCCCCGCCGCGCTATATCGAGATCGCCAAACAGGCCTTCCCCAAGCGGCTCAGCCTGAAGGGTCTGCGCATCGCCATCGACTGCGCCAACGGCGCCGGCTATCGCGTGGCGCCGACGACCCTCTATGAACTGGGCGCCGAGGTCTTTCCTGTCGGCGTCGAGCCCAACGGTCTGAACATCAACGCCGAATGCGGTTCGACCCACCCCGAGGCCGTGTCCGAGGCGGTGAAGCGCTATCGCTGCGATATCGGCATCGCGCTCGACGGCGACGCCGACCGGGTCATCATCTGCGACGAAAAGGGCCATGTGGTCGACGGCGACCAGATCATGGCCCTGATCGGGCTGGACTGGGCCAAGCGCGGGCGGCTGAACGGCAACGGCGTGGTCGCCACCGTCATGTCCAACCTGGGCCTGGAGCGCCGTCTGAAGGCCGAGGGCCTGACGCTGGAGCGCACCAAGGTCGGCGATCGCTACGTCATGGAGCGGATGCGCGAGGGCGGCTTCAACATCGGCGGCGAACAGTCGGGCCACATCATCCTGAAGGACCACGCCACGACCGGCGACGGCCTGATGGCGGCGCTGCAGGTGCTGGCCGTCCTGGTCGAGGCGGGCGCGCCCATGAGCGAGCTGGCGCGTCAGTTCGAGCCGGTGCCGCAACTGCTGCAGAACGTCCGCTACACCGCCGGCAAGCCGCTGGAGGACGCCAAGGTCAAGGCGGCCATGGCTGAGGCCGAGGCGGCGCTGAACGGCTCGGGCCGCCTGCTGGTCCGGCCGTCGGGCACGGAGAAACTGATCCGCGTCATGGCCGAGGGCGACGACGAGGCCCTGGTCAAGCGCGTGGTCAATGAGGTCGCCGAGGCGGTGAAGGCGGCGGGCTGATCGCCCGCCGCCCGCGCCGTCAGATCGCGGACAGGGCCTGATCCAGATCGGCCCACAGGTCGTCGACGTTCTCGATGCCGACCGACAGGCGCACCAGATTGTCGCCGATGCCGCTGCGGGCCTTGGCTTCGGGCGTGTAGTCCGAATGGGTCATGCTGGAGGGGTGCGAGGCCAGGCTCTCGGCGCCGCCCAGGCTGACGGCCAGCTTGAACAGGCGCAGGGCGTTCAGCATGCGGAAAGCCTCGGCCTCGCCGCCGGGCAGTTCGAGCGAGAAGGTCGAGCCGGAGCCCTTGCACTGGGCCTCGAAGATCGCCTGCTGTTCGGGCGAGGCGTCCGGCCCTCCGGCGGTCAGGACGGCGCTGACGCGGGGATCGGCGCGCAGCCGATCGGCCAGGATCAGGGCGTTGTCCTGCGCCCGCTCCATGCGGATGTGCAGGGTCTCCAGACTGCGCAGCAGCAGCCAGGCGGTGTGGGGGTCGGCGGTCGTGCCGCAGATGGTCCGCATCTCGCCGACGCGGGCCATGATGTCCGCCCCGCCCATGCAGCCGCCGGCGATCAGGTCCGAATGGCCGCCGACGTATTTGGTCAGGGAGTAGAGGACAAGGTCGGCGCCCAGCTCCAGCGGGCTCTGCCACAGGGGGCCGAGGAAGGTGTTGTCGACGGCGACGGCGGGCGGCTCGGCCTGATCCAGCGCCTTGGCGCCGGCGACCGCGCGGGCGATGTCGACCAGTTGGTTCGTCGGGTTGGACGGGGTCTCCAGATAGACGGCGGCCAGGCGCCCGCCCGTCGTCTTCGCCTCGGCGGCGGCGGCGATCATGGCTTTGTCCAGGGCGGCGGCGCCCTCGGCGGCGGGGACGCTGATCGCCTTGACGCCGTAGCGGGGCAGGATGCGGTCGAACAGATATTCGGTGCCGCCATAGGCCGGGGCCGTATAGAGGATGACGTCGCCGGGCCGCACCAGGGCCAGCATGGCGGTCGAGATGGCGGCCATGCCGCTGGAGAAGACCAGGGCCTTGTCGGCCTTGTCCCAGACGGCGAGGCGGTCCTCGAGTATCTCGAGGTTTGGATTGTTGATGCGCGAATAGATCAGGCCCAGGGCCTCGTCCGGGTCGCGCTGGCGCAGGCCGTAGGCGACCTCGAAGAAGCGTTTGCCGTCCTCGGCCGATTTGAAGACGAAGGTCGAGGCCTGGAACAGCGGCGCCTTGATCGCGCCCTCCGACAGGGCCGGATCATAGCCGTAGCCCATCATCAGGGTTTCAGGCGCGAGGGTGCGATCCCCAAGCACGCGGGTGCGGTGACGGTTCATTTTTGTGTTTCCTCTCCTGAGGCGGTGATAGCCGACCCAGGAAAGGCCCGCCAGACGCTAAACCTCGGAGAGGAAGGCGCGGAGCATTGGAAATTCCGACCGCGCCTGACCGGTTGGCTTCAACCGGCGAGAGCGCGGGCCAGGGCCTCGATGCGCTGGCGGATGTCCGGCACGGCGATGGTCTCCCAGAAGGCGGCGCGCGCGGGCGGGCCGAGCACGAACAGGCCGGGGTCGGCGACGCCGTCGGCGTGCAGCACGCGGCCCTCGGCGTCGAGGTCGAGGCCCAGATCGACCGCATCGAGGCGGGCGCGGCCTTCGGCGATCAGGGCGGCGGTCAGGGGCGTGCAGGCGGCGTCGTGGCCGGGACCGGTGCAGTCGATCAACCAGGCGGCGGAGAAGACTTGAACTTCGCCGTTCCGTAGACGGACGGTCAGGTTCGCGGCCTGGCGGTCGGCCGCCATCGCCTGGGCGCGGCCCGCGACGACGGTCAGTCGGTTCTCCGCTTTCAACCTCTCCAGCACGGCGGCGATCTCGGGCGCGATGCGGTGGCGATGAACGTCCCACCAGGGACGCAGATGGCGCAGGAAGCGGCCGCGCTCGGCGATCGTCGCGGCGCCCCACAGCGCGGCGGTGATGGGGCGATAGCCCTCCATGACGCGGCGCCAGCCGTGATCGCGCGCCAGTCGTCGCGCCGAGGCCAGGCGGCGGGACAGGGCGCCGGTCAGCGCCTCGGGCGGCAGGTCGATGGGGGCGTCGTGATGGGCGCCGTGGGCCTGGGGCAGCAGGCCGCGCCGCGACACGACCGTCGCCCGGCCGCGCCAGTTCTGGGCTTGAAGCGCCAGAACGACATCGATCATGGTCAGGCCGGAGCCGAGGATCAGCACGTCGTCGTCGGGGCCGATCGCGGCCAGGGCGTCGGACCGCCACGGGTCGGCGATGCGGCGGGGGCCTTCGCCCGCCACGGCGGGGCGCGGCGGCGGGTTGCCGGTGGCCAGCGCCACAGCGCGGCCGGGGATGCGGGCGCCGTCGGCGAGGAGGACGGTCTCGCCTTCGATGCGGACGCTCTCGCCCTTCACACGACGGATCAGGCCGGGACGGGCGGCCTCGGCCTCGGCCAGGCGAGCCTGCACATAGAGGCCGTAGAGACGGCGGGGCGCAAAGCCTTCGGGATCGGCGAAGGCGGGGGCGTGGAGCGCCAACCAGTCGGTGAAGTCGGCGGGCCGGTCGGGGCGGGCGCTCATCCGCTCGGCGCGGACGTTCAGCCGGTGGTCGTCCAGCGGCGTGGAATAGGCGACGCCGAGGCCGACCTGTTCGCCGCGCTCGATCAGGACCGAGGCTTGGCCCAGTTCGGCCAGGCGCACGGCCAGCATGACGCCGGAGAACCCGCCGCCGACGATGACCACGGGGAGGGAGGCGGCGGCGTCGTTCATGGAATCAAGCATCGTCCACGACGCCGCCGCCGGTCAAACCGGAATCAGATTTCCTGGTTGAAGGCGCCGATTTCCGGGTGGGCGGCCAGGCGCGGCTTCACTTCCTTGCGGAAGAGGTCGCGCATGTCGTCGGCGGAGCGCATGCTCTCGACCACCACGACCAGTTCGGGCTTGTTGGAGGAGGCGCGGACCAGCACCCAGGAGCCGTCCTCCAGGTGGACGCGCACGCCGTTGACGGTGATGGCTTCGACGATCTTGCGACCGAGGATTTCGCCGCCGGAGGCCGCCAGTTCCTCGTATTCCTTCACGATCCTGGCCAGGACGTCGTACTTCAGCTCGTCGTCGCAGTGCGGCGACATGGTCAGGCTGGTCCAGGCGTCGGGCAGGGCGGACTTCAGTTCCGACAGCGACTTGCCGGGGTTGCGGTCCAGCATGGCCAGGACGGCGCCCGCCGCCACCAGACCGTCGTCATAGCCGTGGCCCAGGTCGCCCGACAGGAAGAAATGGCCCGACTTCTCGAACCCGGCCAGGGCGCCCAGTTCGGCGGTCTTGCGCTTGATGTAGGAGTGCCCGGTCTTCCAGTAGACGGTGGTCGCGCCGTTGGCCTTGAGCACTTCGTCGGTCTTGTAGAGGCCGGTCGACTTCACATCGACGACGAATGTCGCGTTCGGATGGATGGCCGACAGGTCGCGGGCCAGCATCAGGCCGATCTTGTCGGCGAAGATCTCTTCGCCCGTGTCGTCGACCACGCCGCAGCGGTCGCCGTCGCCGTCGAAGCCCAGGGCCAGGTCGGCGCCCGTTTCCTTCACCTTGGCCGCCATCTGCACCAGCATGGCGTGATCTTCCGGGTTCGGATTGTATTTGGGGAAGGTGTAGTCGAGGTCGGTGTCCATCTCGATCACTTCGGCGCCCATCAGGCGCAGAACCTCGGGCGCGAAGGCCCCGGCCGTGCCGTTGCCGCAGGCGGCCACGACCTTCAGCGGACGGGACAGCTTCACCTTGGAGGCCACGTCCTTGATGTAGGTGTCGCGGAAGCCCTCGACGCGCGCCAGACGGCCGCCGGGACGGGCGACGCCCTGACCGTTCAGGACGATCTCCTTCAGGCGGCCCATCTCGTCGGGGCCGAAGGTCAGGGGGGCCTGGGCGCCCATCTTCACGCCGGTCCAGCCGTTCTCATTGTGGCTGGCCGTGACCATGGCGACGCAGGGGCAGTCCAGCGCGAACTGGGCGTAATAGGCCATCGGCGACAGGGCCAGGCCGATATCCAGAACCTCCATGCCGCCTTCCAGCAGGCCCAGGATCAGCGCCTGCTTCACCGACAGGGAATAGCCGCGGAAGTCGTGGCCCACGGCGATCTTCGGCGTCTGGCCGATCTCGTGGACATAGGTGGCCAGGCCCAGACCCAGGGCCTGGATGCCCAGCAGGTTGATCTCTTTTTCCAGAATCCAGCGGGCGTCATACTCGCGAAAGCCGGTCGGCTTGACCAGGGGCAGGGTTTCATATTCCGCAGTGTTGGGGCGGATGTCCTGACGGGGCTTTTGCATAAGTCTTCCTAGATGGGCCGCTGGGGAGAGCGGGGACCGCAGTGCGATCTCGGCCTATAGCCTCCCGCTGCTCGAGAGGCCACAACGCGCGACCCTTGTTATCGCTGCGGTCGAGGCGGCTGTATTCTCTGACGTGCGGCGAAACCTTGACCGCCCCCGCGTCGGGGGCCTAGCGAGAAACCCAGATACGGATGCTCCCGGAGACCCTGATGACCCGCCTGATCCTGCTGCGCCACGGCCAGAGCCAATGGAACCTGGAAAACCGCTTCACCGGCTGGGTCGACGTCGACCTGACGGCCGAGGGCGAGGCCCAGGCCCGGCGCGGCGGCGAGCTGATCGCCGAGGCGGGTTTCAAGCCTGCGGTCATGTTCACCTCGGTGCTGAAGCGGGCCAAGCGCACCGGCGCCCTGGCGCTGGATTCGGCTGGACTGAAGGATGTGCCGGTGATCGAGGACTGGCGCCTGAACGAGCGCCACTACGGGGGGCTGACCGGACTGGACAAGGTCGAGACGGCGGCCAAGCACGGCGAGGACCAGGTCAAGGTCTGGCGCCGCAGCTATGACGTGCCGCCGCCGCCGCTGGCGCCGGGCGGCGAGTTCGATTTCGACGCGGATCCTCGCTACGCCGGCAAGGAAATCCCGGACACCGAGAGCCTGAAGACCACGCTGGACCGGGTGCAGCCCTATTGGGACGCCGAGATCGCGCCGCGCCTGAAGGCGGGCGAGGACGTGCTGATCGCCGCCCACGGCAACTCCCTGCGCGCCATCGTCAAACTGTTGTTCGCCGTGCCGGACGACAAGATCGTCGACGTCGAGATCCCCACCGGCAACCCGCTGGAGATCGACCTGGACGCCGACCTGAAGCCGGTCGCCGCCCGCTATCTGGACGAGGGGCGGGCGCAGGCCTTGCCGCAAATCGCGTGAGCGGGCCGGCGCAAGACGCCGTCTTCATGCGGCGGGCCATCGATCTGGCCCTCAGCCGCATGGGCGAGACCTGGCCCAATCCGGCGGTGGGCTGCGTCCTGGTCAAGGACGGGGTCGTGCTGGCCGAGGCGGCGACGGCGCCGGGCGGGCGTCCTCATGCCGAGGAGCAGGCCGTGCCCGAGGCGGGCGAGGCCGTGAAGGGCGCGACCGCCTATGTGACGCTGGAGCCGTGCGGCGCCCGCTCGTCGGGCCGCAAGTCCTGCGCCCACTTCCTGGCCGAGGCCGGGGTCGAGCGGGTGGTGATCGCCGCGCTTGATCCCTCGCCCTTCGCTTCGGGTCGGGGCACGGAGCGGCTGCGCCAGTCGGGCCTGACGGTCGAGACGGGCCTGTTGTGCGAAGAGGCCTCGGTGCTGAGCGAAGGCTTCCTGCACCGGCTGGAGACGGGCCGCCCGATGGTGCGCGTCAGCCTCGACGGGGCGGGTTTCGACGGCCGCTTCGCCGCCTCGCCGCGCGCCGATCTGACGACCGAGCTGAACCGGCTGGGCGAGGCGGGCTACACCCGCCTGTGGACCCAGGAAGGCGAGCTGGCCGAGGCCCTGCGCGAGCAAGGCCTGCTGACGGAGTAGGGCGAGGCTCCGGCGAGCGGAAACGCCGCGAAAACGGTTGTTTCCGCAAAGCTTCCTTAATCCGCCGTAAGCCATGATCGGCGTCATGAGCGAGGCCGCAGAACCTGTCCGCAGAACGCTGACCCAGGAAGAGGTCGACGCCGTCTGCCTGAAGCACGACCGCCTGTGGCAGGCGCGGCCGGGCGGGGCGCGGGCGGTCTTCGCGTGGATGGACCTGTCGGGCGTGTCCTTGCGCGGCCGCAATCTGGCCGACGCCGACTTCACCGCCGCCTGCCTGATCGGCTGCGACCTGACGGGCGCCAAACTGGACAACGCCAACTTCTTCGGCGCGGACATGCAGGACGTGACCCTGGTCGACGCCAGCATGCGCCGGGCCGATCTGCGCGGGGCCTGCCTGCGCGGCGCGGACCTGTCGGGGGCCGACCTGTTCGAGGCCGACCTGCGCGAGGGCACCATCGCCGCCAAGGACGCCAAGCTGGGCTTCCGCGTGGTCGAGGCGCGCAAACGCGCCGACACCCAGGCGCAGGGCGCCGTGCTGGCGGGCGCCAATCTGCAACGCTCGCGAATGACCGGCGTCGTCGCCGTGGCCGCCGACTTCACCGACGCCATCATGAAGGACTGCAAGCTGGTCCGGGCCAATCTGAAGCAGGCCAGCTTCCGCGGCGCCGATCTGGCCGGGGCGGACCTGTCGGGCGCCGACCTGTCGGGTGCGGACCTCAGCGACGCCATCCTGGTGGGGGTCAAGGCCGCCATGTGGCGGACCGACGGGGCCAATATGGACGGCGCCCTGGTGGACAACCGCCCGGCGGGCGAGCCGGTCAGCCAGATGCCCGCCGCCGAGATGCTGCGCGACCACGCCCAATGGTGCGAGACGGGCGGGGCTGAGGGCCAGCCCTCGGTGTTCGACGGGGTCGACCTGCGGCCGCTGGTTTCTATTCGCGGGCTGAACCTGACGGCGCTGTCGGCCAAGGGGGCGGTCTTCTACGGCCTGGACATGGAGGGGGTGCAGCTTCAGGGCGCGCAACTGGAGGGTGCGGACCTGCGCTCGGCCAATCTGCGCCGGGCCGACCTGCGCGGCGCGCGGCTGACGCGGGCGCGGCTGAACGGGTCGGACCTGCGCGAGGCCCAACTGGGGCCGTTGATGCTGGCGGCGGATCGACTGCTGCCCGCCGATCTGACCGGGGCGATCCTGCGCGGCGCCGACCTCACGGGGGCCGACCTGCGCCGGGCCGTGATGGTCGACGCCGATCTGAGCCGGGCGACCCTGCACGGCGCCCAGACCAAGCAGGCCGACTTCACCGGCGCCCAGACGAGCGGCGCGCGCGGGCTGGACCCGGCGGACCTGCACGCAGCCTAGGGAAGGCGCACGAAAAAGGGGCGACGCGAACGCCGCCCCTTCGACTTTTCAGTCAGGCGTGAGGCCTTTAGGCCGCCTTCTTGGCCTTGGTCTCGACCTGGTCCTCGATCAGGGACGAGCCGGTGGCGATCTCGATGCTGCGGGGCTTGAGGGCCTCAGGCAGTTCGCGTTTCAGCTCGACGGTCAGCAGGCCGTTGGCCAGGGCCGCGCCCTTGACCACCACATAGTCGGCCAGCTGGAAGCGGCGCTCGAAGTCGCGCTCGGCCAGGCCGCGATGCAGGAAGGTGCGCTGGCCGTCGTCGTTGGCGGCCTTCTTGCCGGTGACGGTCAGAAGGTTCTCCTTCGCCTCGATGTTCAGTTCATCGGCCGAGAAACCGGCGACGGCGATCTCGATGCGATAGGCGTCCTCGCCGGTCGTCTCGATGTTGTAGGGAGGCCAGCCGTTTTCCTGGCTGGAGCGCGCGGCGCTTTCCAACTGACGAACCAGACGGTCGAAACCGACGGCGGAACGGTACAGCGGCGAGAAATCATAGGTACGCATGGGTCATCCTTCTGACATTCAGCAAGGTTGAGCCGCCCGGCGATTTGGCCCCGGACGACGGAGGGTTTCAGTCCCGGCGGTCCGTAATCGGCCCCGTCAGGTCTGGAGAGCCCGGGATCGGCGCTCTCGGATGAAGAGGTAGGAGGCCGTTTTCCGAGCGCAAGGGGCGCGCGAAATCGTCGCTTTCGGCCTCTGCGCCTTGCCGTGGCCGCGAAGCGCCGTAAGGGTTTACCCTTCCTCGTCCAGGATCGACCGGAGCCCGCCATGCGAACCTTCGTCCTCAGCGCCGTCGCGGCGTGTCTGCTCGCCTCGCCCGCCCTCGCCCAGTCGGGCCCGCCGGACGCTGCGCCGCTGCCGCACCGCCAGGGCCTGTCGATGGAGATGCCGAGCTTTTCAGAGGATGCGGCGCTTCAGGCGGCCGTAGCCGCGACGACCCGGCCCGAGGCCGACCGCGCCCGCGACGGCGAGCGTCATCCGTTCGAGACCCTGACCTTCTGGGGCCTGCAGCCCGGCCTGACGGTGGTGGAGATCGAGCCGGGCCGCGCCGGCTGGTGGCGCAACATCCTTGAGCCCTATGCGGCGGCGACCGGCGGGCGCTACGTCCCGGTCAATCGCCCGACCGAGGGCATGGGCGTCGCCGACGGGACGGCGGACATGGTCGTGGTGGCCCGCGCCTTCCACAACTGGTCGCGCGACGGCCGGGTCGAGCCCTATCTGGCGGCCTTCTTCACGGCGCTGAAGCCCGGCGGCGTGCTGGCGGTCGAGCAGCACCGCGCGGCCGAGGGGCTGAACGTGACGGAGACGGCGCCGACGGGCTACGTCCCCGAGAGCTGGCTCATCCACGCGGCCCGCCGCGCCGGCTTTGAACTGGAGGCTCGCAGCGAGCTGAACGCCAATGCCAAGGACGACCGCGACCACCCGTTCGGAGTGTGGACGCTGAAGCCCACGCGCACCTCGGAGCGCGACGGCCGGGCCCTGACGGCGGATGAGCGGGCGGCGCTGGACGCCATCGGCGAGAGCGACCGGATGACCCTGCGTTTCCGCAAGCCCAACGCGGCGGACTGACGGCCCGATGACAATGCAGTGCGTGGTTTTGACGCTGGCGCAGAAGCGCCTTAAGCCCCAAGCGAAGACACCCGGCGGCGAGAGGAAGCGCGCATGACAGAACGATCGACGCGGCGATCCGTCCTGACCGGCGCCAGCGCCCTGGCCCTGGTCGCGCCCCTGTTCGGCCTGGCCGCCTGCGGACGCAAGGAGGAGGCGCCGGCGCCCGCCGCGCCCGAAGCGCCCAAGGGTCCGCCGGAAGGCTCGCTGGAATGGGCGGTCGCCGGGGCCTGGCGTCCGGCGGATGACAAGGCGCGCGATGTCTGGCGCCACCCGGTCGAGACCCTGCGGTTCTTCGGCCTGCAGCCGAAGATGACGGTGGTCGACTTCTGGCCCGGCAGCGGCTGGTACGCCGAAATCCTGGCCCCCTATCTGAACAAGGGCGGCGGCAGCCTCTATCTGGCGGGCTTCGTCGAGGGGCCGAACGCCGATCCGGCCCAGGTGGCCATCAACAACGCCCTGAAGGCCCGCATCCTGGCCGACAAGAAGCTGTACGGCCCGGTGCAGTTCACCGCCTTCGGTCCCGGCTCGCCGCCGGTGGCCCCGGCGGGGACGGCCGACATGGTGCTGTTCATGCGCTACATCCAGGCCTGGATGGCGGCGGGGATCGCCGAAAAGGCCTTCGCCGACGCCTTCACGGCCCTGCGTCCCGGCGGCATCCTGGGCATCGAGCAGCATCGCCTTCAGCCGGACGAGGATCAGGATCCGGCCGCCGCCAACGGCTATGTGCAGGAGGCCTTCGTCAAGCAGCTGGCCCAGGAGGCCGGCTTCATCTTCGTCGAGGCGTCCGAGATCAACGCCAATCCGGCCGACACCAAGGACCATCCGTTCGGCGTCGAGACCCTCCCGCCGCGCCGCCTGACGGCGCCCCTGGGTCAGCCCGCCGATCCCGAGTTCGATCGGGCCAAGTATGACGCCATCGGCGAAAGCGACCGCATGACGCTGAAGTTCAGGAAGCCCGAGTGAGCCGCACCGCCGCCTTCGCCGCCCATGCGCCCCTGATGGGAGTGCCCGGCGCCGCCAGTCCGCCGGGAGGCGAGGGCGACTGGTTCCGCGGAGCCGGCGGCCTGCGCCTGCGCGCCGGGTTCTGGACGCCCTCGACCTTGCAGGCCAAAACGCCGCGCGGGACGGTGGTGCTGAGCCCCGGCCGCACCGAGCCGATCGAGAAGTATTTCGAACTGATCGGCAACTTCCTGGCGCGCGGCTTCTGCGTCCTGGCGCATGACTGGCGCGGGCAAGGGCTGTCGGCGCGGCTGCTGCCGGACCGCCTGCGCGGCCACGCCCGCGCGGTCGAGGAGTTCCTCGACGACTACGCCCGCCTGCTGGACGCCTATGAGGCGCGCGCGCCCAAGCCGTGGATCATGGTCGGCCACTCGATGGGCGGCGCCCTGAACCTGCTGACGCTGGAAGGCGACGAGACCCGCTTCGCCGGGGCCGTTCTGTCCAGTCCCATGCTGCGCATCAAGACCGGCAAGCGGTCGATGTGGACGGTCAAGCTGGCGGTGCGCTGGGCCCTGCGTCACGGCAAGGCAGGGGACTATGTGCTGGACGACCCGGACGATCCCTTCGACCACACCTTCGAGAAGGACGGCCTGACCTCGGACCAAGCGCGCTACGATCTGTGGCGACAGCAGCTCTACGCCTGCCCGCACCTGGCCATCGGCGGCCCGACCTGGGGCTGGCTGGCCTTCGCCCTGGACGCGGGCGAGCGGGCGCTGAAGCCGCGCGCGCTCAAGAGCGTGAAGATCCCGGTCTGCGTGGTTCAGGCGGCCGAGGACGACAAGGTGTGGAAACAGACCAACCGCTGGGCGGCCCGCCGCATGGGCCGCGGCCGCTATGTCGAGGTGCCGACGGCCAAGCATGAGGTCATCATGGAGGTCGACGACCTGCGCGGCGTCTTCCTGCACGAGTTCGACGCCCTGGCCGACTATGTGGCGCCGGGCGCCGCCGCGCCTTCGACCTCTCCGGCCGCGCGGACCGCCGAACCGGCCTGATCGCTCAGGCGACGGCCAGCAGGGGCAGGGCCTGATCGGTCAGGCGCGCGTCGCCGGCCGCCAGGACGCGGCCGTCGGCGTCGTGCGGCGCTGCGCCACGCCAATCGGTGAAGCGGCCGCCCGCCGCCTCGACCAGGGGCTTGTGCGCCGACCAGTCCCAGACCTTCAGCTCGCTCTCGGCCACCAGATCGATGCGCCCGGCCGCGACCATGGCGTAGGCGTAGCCGTCGCAGCCCAGTCGGGCCAGGCGGGCCGAGGCGCGCAGCCGGTCCCAGGCGGCGCGGTCGGCGCCGACGAAGATCTCGGGATCGGTGGTGGCGATCAGGGCCTGGCCCAGATCGGGGCAGGCGCGGGTCTTCAGCGGGGTCTCGCATCCGCGCTTCAGCAGGCGTGCGCCCGACGGGCCGCCCAGGAAGACCTCGTCCAGATAGGGCTGGCCCACGGCGCCGATCACGGGCGCGCCCTCCTGGCGCAGGGCGATCAGGGTGGTCCACAGGGGCAGGCCGGCGATGAAGGCGCGGGTGCCGTCGATCGGATCCAGCACCCAGACATGGTCGGCGTCGGGGCGATCCTCGCCGTATTCCTCCCCGATGACGCCGTGGTCGGGATAGCGGGCGGCGATCAGGCGGCGGATGGCCGCCTCGGCGACGCGGTCGGCCTCGGTCACGGGGTCGAAGGCGCCGGGACCGCCCTTGTCCTCCTGGGCGAAGTCGCCGCGGAAGAAGGGCAGGGCGACGCGGGCCGCTTCATGCGACAGGGCGACGGCGAAGGATTCCAGCTCGGTCATGCCCCGGCCATACACCGCCCGGAGCGTGATGGCTCAAAATTCATTGAATCAAGGGGTCATTGATCTGGGGCGGCGATCAAGCGGCGGCGGCCAGGGGCGCGTCGGGCCGGGGCTGGCTGTTGTCGGGGCTTTCGCCCGCGCCGTCGTAGAAGTAGCTGACCGGCGTCTGCAGCGCTTCGGCCAACTCCCACAGACGGGCGGCCGAGATGCGGTTGGCGCCGCACTCGTACTTCTGGATCTGCTGGAACCGTATGCCGACACGGTCGCCCAGTTGCTGCTGGGTCAGGCCCAGCAGGCGGCGACGGCGGCGCAGGCGACGACCCAGGTGAAGGTCGATCTCGGCGGGCATGACGACTCTCCTGTCTCCCTCGGCCTGTGCCGAATCGGCACGGACGAGGCGTTTCGCCGCAAGCGTCGTGCCGTTGTCGCCCTTGACCCGCGGCGCAACCCGACACCCGCCCGCGCATTAACGGCGAAGGCAGTGAGCCTTGCAGGAAGGAAGAAGCATGGGTGGATTTGGATTTATCGCCTGGATCATCATCGGCATCGTCGCCGGCTGGCTGGCGGAAAAGATCATGAAACGGGATCACGGCCTGCTCACCAACCTGATCGTCGGCGTCGTCGGCGCCCTGATCGGCGGGTTTTTGGCCAATAATCTGCTGGGCGTGGACGCGGCGGGCAACTGGATCGTGGGGGTCATCGTGGCCACCATCGGCGCGGTGGTTCTGCTGTTCCTGCTCGGTCTGGTGAAGCGGCGCACCTGATCGCCGTTTATCAAACAAGAAAAAAGGGGCGGCCCGTCGGGCCGCCCCTTTTGCCGTCGAACCAGACGATTTAGTGAGGTTCGTCGCCGTGCGGTTCGTCGCTGGTCGGCTCATCGGCCGGCGGCGTGTCGGCCGGAGGGGCGTCAGCCGCTGCGTCCGGGGTGGGTTCAGCCGTGTCCGAGGCGATCGGAGCGGCCGACTGAATGTCCGAGGCGCTGGCGTCGACGACGATGTCGGCGCCGTCCTGACGGATGCCGGCCAGCGGCACCGGGCGGACCTGGCCATCGGCGGTGCGGACGGTCAGTTCCTGGCCGTTGGCGCCGTTCTGGACGCCGACCAGCTTGCCGATCTCGGCGCCGTCGCTGCCCTTGACGGTCGAGCCCGGCGTGAGGGTCAGGCTCTGGGGGGCCGCGGCCGCCTCAGCGGGAGCCGGTTCGGGCGTCTGCGGCGTCGTGGCGTCCTGGGCGAAAGCCGGGGCGGCGATGAGGAAGGCGCCGGCGATGCCGGTCAGCAGGGCGGTCTTGCGGATCATGAGAAACTCCTGAAAGGGCGAGCCCGGCGCTCGCGAAAAAATGAACCCCCGTGATCTCTGATGGTTTCCTCTGCCCTGAAATGACCTTTTACTCGCCCCAAACGACCGATTCTTGCTCTTCGGAGGTTGATTGACCAAACCGAGCGCAAAACACGACCCTTGGCGGATCACGCGTCGCCTGGCGGGGCTGGCCTATGAGCTGACGCCGCAGATGTTCGCGGTCGCCACCTTCCTGCTGGGCGGGGTGATGTTGCTGTCGGCGGTGACGCCCGCCTTCAGCGACCGGCTCAGCGCGCTCGGACGCTTCTATCCGCCGTTGCTGATCGACCTGTCCCACTTTGCGGCCAGCGTGACGGGCTTTGTCCTGCTGCTGATCTCTGCGGGGCTGTGGCGGCGTCGGCGAGGCGCTTATTACGCGGCGCTGGCGGTCCTGTTGGTGGGGGCGGTCTTCTCGCTGATGAAGGGGCTGGACTGGGAGGAGGCGATCGAGCTGACCCTGGCGGCGGCCCTGTTGACGCCGTGCCGTTCGGCCTTCAATCGCCGCTCGCGCCTGGGCGAGCCGCTGCGGCCGGGCTGGCTGCTGATGCTGGCGGCGGCGGTGGCGGCCATGCTGTGGCTGGGCTTCTTCGCCTATCGCGACACCGCCTATACCGACGAGCTGTGGTGGACCTTCCTGGTCGACAAGCAGGCTTCGGGCTTCCTGCGCGCCGGGGCGGTGCTGGCCCTGCTGACCCTGGCGGTCGGGGTGCGCTCCCTGCTGACGGCGCCGGGCGCCCGCAGCCACGGCCCCGCCTCACCCGCTGATGTCGAACGCGCCCGTCAGGCGCTGGAGACGGCCGAGATCGCCACGCCCGAAGCCAGCCTGGCCCTGCTGGGCGACAAGGCCCTGTTGTTCAGCCCGTCGGGGCGCAGCTTCATCGCCTATCGCGTGCGCGGCCGCCGCTGGATCGCCATGAGCGAACCGGCCGGGCTGAAGGAAGAGCGGCTGGAGTTGTTGTGGGCCTTCGCCGAGATGGCCGACAGCTACGGCGGGGCGGCGGTCTTCTATTCGGTGAGCGAGGGGCTGCTGGCCGACCTGGCCACCCTGGGACTGGCCATGCGCAAGGTGGGCGAGGCCGCCGTGATCGACGCCGCCCATTTCACGACCGAGGGCAAGGGCAAGCAGAACCTGCGCACCGCCGTGAACCGGGCCGAGCGCGAGGGCGCCAGCTTCGAGGTGGCCCCGCCGGGCGCGGCGCGGGCGCTCGAGGCCGAGTTGCGCGCCGTGTCCGACGCCTGGCTGAACCACCACAACGGCTCGGAGAAGGCCTTCTCCCTGGGCCGGTTCGACATCGACTATCTGGACCGTTCGCCGATCGCCGTGGCGCGTGAGAACGGCCGCATCGTCGCCTTCGCCAATCTTCTGGTCGGGGCGGGCGGGCGCGAAGCGATGATCGACCTGATGCGGCATGACCCCGAGGGGCCGCACGGGATCATGGATTATCTGTTCACCCGCACGGCCCAGTGGGCGCGCGAGCAGGGCATGGAGCGGCTGGATCTGGGCATGGCGCCCCTGTCGGGTCTGGAGGACCGCCGCATGGCCCCGGTCTTCGCCCGCGTAGGCGCCCTGGTGTTCGAGGAGGGGGGCGCCGTCTACGGCTTCCAGGGCCTGCGCGCCTACAAGGCTAAGTTCGGCCCCGTCTGGCGGCCGAAGTTCATCGCCGCTCCCACGACCACGCCCTTGGCGCTGGCCCTGCTGGACGTGGCCCTGCTGACCAGCGGCGGCTGGCTGGGTCTGCTGGGGCTGAAGAAGTAGCGACCGCGCAAAAAAAGGCGGCCCGCAGGGGCCGCCTTCTTCGTTTCGGCTGGTCGCCGGGATCAGTCGGCGCGGACGCGCTTCTTGCGGAAGGAGGGGTTCAGGACTTCCTTGCGCAGGCGGATCGACTTGGGCGTGACCTCGACCAGTTCGTCTTCCTCGATATAGGCGATGGCCTGTTCCAGGCTCATCTTGCGCGGCGGGGTCAGGCGCACGGCCTCGTCCTTGCCCGAGGCGCGGACGTTGGTCAGCTGCTTGCCCTTGATCGGGTTGACGTCCAGGTCGTCGGAGCGGCTGTTCTCGCCGATGATCATGCCCTGATAGGTCTTCTCGCCGGCGCCGACGAACATGACGCCGCGCTCTTCCAGGTTCCACAGGGCGTAGGCCGCCGTGTCGCCGTCCGAGTTCGACACCAGCACGCCCTTCAGGCGGCCCTCGATGGCGCCCTTGTGGCCTTCATAGTGGCTGAAGACGCGGTTCAGCACGCCCGAGCCGCGCGTGTCGGTCAGGAACTCGCCCTGATAGCCGATCAGCGAGCGCGACGGGCACTTCAGCTGGATGCGGGTCTTGCCGGCGCCCGAGGGGCCCATGTCGGTCAGCTCGGCCTTGCGGGCCGACAGCTTCTCGATGACCACGCCCGAGAATTCGTCGTCGACGTCGATGACCACGTCTTCGATCGGCTCCATGCGTTCGCCGTTCTCGCCGGTCTGATAGACCACGCGCGGACGGCTGATCGACAGTTCGAAGCCCTCGCGGCGCATGTTTTCGATCAGCACGCCCAGTTGCAGTTCGCCGCGACCGGCGACTTCATAGGCGTCCGAGCCCGGCGTCTCGGTGATGCGGATGGCGACGTTGGCCTCGGCTTCCTTCAGCAGGCGGTCGCGGATGACGCGCGACTGCACCTTGTCGCCTTCGCGACCGGCCAGCGGGCTGTCGTTCACGCCCACGGTCATCGAGATGGTCGGCGGGTCGATCGGCAGGGCGTCCAGGGCGTCGGTCACTTCCAGGGCGCACAGGGTGTCCGCCACAGTGGCCTTGGACATGCCGGCGATGGCGACGATGTCGCCCGCCTCGGCGCCCTCGTCGACCGGCTGGCGCTTCAGGCCGCGGAAGGCCAGCACCTTGGTGATGCGGCCCTGCTCGATGGTCTTGCCGTCGCGCGACATGGCCTTGATGGCCATGCCCGGAACCGCCTTGCCCGAGTGGATGCGGCCGGTCAGCAGGCGGCCCAGGAAGGGATCGCTTTCGATCAGCACGTTCAGGATCTGGAACGGTTCGTTGACGCGATCCTGGGCGGCCGGGGCCGGGACGTGGTCGACGATCAGATCGTACAGCGGGTGCAGGTTGTCGTTCGGCTGGGCCAGGTCCAGCGTCGCCCAGCCCGAACGGCCCGAGGCGTAGATGACCGGGAAGTCCAGTTGCTCGTCCGTGGCGCCCAGGGCGGCGAACAGGTCGAAGGTCTCGTTCAGCACGCGGTCCGGGTCGGCGTGGGCGCGGTCGACCTTGTTGATGCAGAGGATGGGACGCAGGCCCATCTTCAGCGCCTTGGTCAGCACGAACTTGGTCTGGGGCATGACGCCCTCTTCGGCGTCGACCAGCAGGACGCAGCCGTCCACCATGCCCAGGATGCGCTCGACCTCGCCGCCGAAGTCGGCGTGGCCCGGCGTGTCGATGATGTTGATGCGGGTCTCGCCGGCCTTGCCGTTCCACAGGATCGAGGTGCACTTGGCCAGGATGGTGATGCCGCGTTCGCGCTCCTGATCGTTGGAGTCCATGGCGCGTTCTGTGGTCGCCTCATTGGCGCGGAACAGGCCCGACTGGGCGAGCAGGGCGTCGACCATGGTCGTCTTGCCGTGGTCAACGTGGGCGATGATGGCGATGTTGCGCAGGTTCATTTCGGGCTCGGGCGGACTGTGTTCGGTCACGGAAGGGCCGCGCCGCTGCAAGAAGATTGCAGAGAAGGGAAGGGTTCGGCGCGCCTCTTACAGGGATGCGGGCCAAAACGCCAGTCCAGTGCGTGATCGAGGCTGAGCGCCCGTCGTCTCGCGATCAACCCAGGGGCAGCAGGGCGATGACGCCCAGCGCCAGAAGCCCGATCAGCAGGGCCGACAGGGCGGCGACGGCGGCGACGCGCGGCCCGGCGCGAACTACGGCGCGCGGATCGACCATCAGCCCCAGCGCCGCCATGGCGATCAGCGTCAGAGCCGAGACCGATGCCTGCAGCGGCGGCAGGATCGCCTCCGGCAGCCAGCCCAGCGACCGGACGGCCATCAGGGCCAGGAAGACCAGGATGAACCAGGGGGCCATCTGGTGCAGCCTGGGTCCGCGCCCGGCTTCGCTCTGTTTCGAGCGCATCAGGCCCAGCACCAGGCAGACCGGCCCCAGCATCAACACGCGCACCAGCTTGACCACGGCGCCCGTCTGGACGGCGGCCAGGCCGGCGGGGGCGGCGGCGGCCAGCACCTGAGGCACGGCGTAGACGGTCAGCCCCGCCAGCACCCCGACGCGCGTGGCGTCATAGCCCATCATGGCCCCGACCACGGGAACCAGCAGCACCACGGCGACGCCCAGAACGGCGGTGAAGCCGATGGCGGCGGCCACGTCTTCTCCCTCCGCTTCGATGACGGGGGCCACGGCGGCGATGGCCGAGTTGCCGCAGATGGCGTTGCCGCAGGCGACCAGCAGGGCCATGGCGTGCGGCAGGCCGAACGCCCGCCCCAGCGCATAGCCGCCGACAATGGCTGCGGCGACCACGCCGACGATGGCTAGAAGCAGCCACGGCCCCAGCGCCGCCACCGCCGCGCCTGAAACGGTCGCGCCCAGCAGGGCCACGGCGACCTCCAGTAGGGTCTTGGCGCTGAAGCTGATCCCCGGCGTCCACAACGACGAGGGCGTCCACGCCAGACGCAGGCCGGCGCCGATCAGGATGGCCAGGACCAGCCCCTCGATCCAAGGATGCTCGAACAGCCGGGTTTCGACGATCTGCAATCCATAGGCGACGGCGCCGATGGCCGCCGACAGCGCCACGCCGGGCAGCAGGCGCGCCAAGCCCGTCAGGCGACGAGAGGGAGCGGCAGGATCGAGGGCGACGGTCATGCGGCTCTTATCCGCTCCGCTCTCTGATCGATCCAACGCGTAGTTATGGACTTAACGATCAATATAATCGATCAATGGCGTATGACGCTGGAACAGCTTCGCATCTTCGTCGCCGTGGCCGAGCGCCTGCACATGACGCGGGCGGCCGAGGCGCTGCATCTGACCCAGTCGGCGGTCAGCGCGGCGGTCAATGCGCTGGAGACGCGGCACGGGGCGCGGCTGTTCGACCGGGTCGGGCGCGGCCTGGCCCTGAACGCGGCGGGAACGGCCTTTCTGCCGGAGGCCAGGGCGGTGCTGGCGCGGGCCGAGGCGGCCGAACGGCTGCTGGACGAACTGGCGGGGCTGAAGCGCGGCTCGGTGCGGCTGTTCGCCAGTCAGACCATCGCCGCCTACTGGCTGCCGCCGCGCATGGCGGCCTTCGCCCAGAGCCATCCGGGCATCGAGCTGCGCCTATCGATCGGCAACACCCATCAGGTGGTCGAGGCGGTCCTGGCGGGGGAGGCGGAGTTGGGTCTGATCGAGGGCGCCGAGGACGCGCCCCGACTGGAGCGGACGCGCATCGCCGCCGACCGGCTGATCGTGGTGGCGGCGCTGGGACATCCGCTGGCGGATCGGGAGCGGATGTTGGGGGCGACGGAGCTGAAGGCGCTGGACTGGGCCCTGCGCGAGGCGGGATCGGGCACCCGCAGCGAGTTCGAGGCGGCCCTGCCGCGCGGCATGGACGCTTCTGACCTGAAGACGGCGCTGGTGCTGCCGTCCAATGAGGCCATCCTTACGGCGGTGGCGGCCAGCGCAGGCGGCGGCCTGGTCACGGCGATCTCGGAACTGGCCGCCCGGCCCCTGATCGAGGCGGGGCGGCTGGTTCGTCTGCCGCTCGAACTGCCCGAGCGGCCCTTCTATCGGCTGCGACACCGCGAGCGCAGCGCCAGCCGGGCGGCGGAGGCCTTCGCCGCCGCCCTCTAGCCGGACTTAGACCTGAGCCGAACGGCGGCGCACCCAGGCGTAGAGGGCGTAGGTCAGGACAGCGAAGGCGATCAGCCCGGCCCACATGGCGGGCCAGCCGCTGTCGGCGGGCAGCAGGGCGAAGGGCGCCTCCTTCTTGGTGCCGACGATGACGGCGGCGGTGAAGACGCCGAACAGGCTCTCGCCCACGATAAGGCCGGACGCCAGCAGCACGCCCATGCGGCGGGCCACATCGGCGTAGCGGGTCGACTTGACCGCCCGGTCGTACAGCCAGCCGCAGACCGCGCCGATGACCAGCATGGTGGTGACGGCGGCGGGCAGATAGACGCCGATGCCCGCAGCCAGCGGCGGCAGCTTGATCCGGTCCTTGGTGGCGCGGCGCAGGATCACGTCGAGGATGATGACCAGAACGCCGACCACCGCGCCGATGCCGATCAGATCCCAACGCAGGTCGCCGCTGATGACGCCCTTGGCCAGGGCCGAGATCAGGGTCGCCTGGGGCGCGGCCAGGGTCTGAGAGCCCTGGACGATGGCGGGCGGGCCGCCCTCGAAGCCGAAGGCCTGGTTCATCATGTCCAGCACGAAGGGGATGACCAGGGCGCCGGCGACGACGCCGACCAGCAGGGCCGTCTGCTGACGCCAGGGGGTGGCCTCGACCAGTTGGCCGGTCTTCAGATCCTGCAGGTTGTCGTTCGAGATGACGGCCACGGCGAAGACGATGGCGGTGACGATCAGGGCGAAGGCGATCACCGACGGATCGGCCGGCACGCCCGCTATGGCCAATACGCCCAGCATCAGCAGGGAGGCGATGATGATGGCCAGGATGCCGACGCCTGACACCGGGCTGTTCGACGAGCCGATCAGACCCGCCATATAGCCGCAGATGGCCGCCACCGCGAAGCCGATGACCACCACATAGACCAGGCCGCCGATCACCAGCAGCGGGGCCGAACCGGCCAGGGCGGTGCCCTGGGCGACGACAGCCAGAAGCACGGCGATGCCGACCAGGGCGGCGACCGACAGCAGGCCGACGATCTTGATGGGGATGTCTTGTTCGGTCAGTTCCAGCGCCTCGCCGTGGGCGCGGCGCGACTGGGCCGAGACGGCCGAGGCCAGGCCGGCGATCAGCGGTTTGGCCAGCTTGGCCAGGGTCCACAGGGCGGCCACGCCGATGACGCCGGCGCCGATGAAGCGGACTTCGCGCGCCCACACAGTCATGGCCAGGCCCTCGGCCCCGCCGTCGGCCGGCACGGTCGCGGCGATGGACGGCACGCCGTTTGCGGTCGCCCAGGCGACGAATTCCGGCGAGGTCAGGATGGGCACGAAGATCAGCCAGGCCAGGACCAGGCCGAACAGCTGGGTCAGACCGACCGCCAGACCGATCAGGTGGCCCGCGCCCAGCAGGGCGAACTGCATGGAGAAGCCGACGCCGGTCGCTCCGCCGCCCATGGCGGCCGGAAGGCGCAGGAAGGCGGTGGTCTCATGGGCGAAGACGCGGGCCGAGGCCAGGAAGCCGAAGAAGGCCGAGGCGATGGCCCCGCCGATGACCACGAACAGGCCGGACTTGTTCTCGCGCACGGCCTCTTCGGTCTGCTCCGCGCCGGGCGAGCCGACCTTCAGCACCTCGGCGGCGGCGACGCCCTCGGGGTAGGGCAGGCCGCCCTGGACGACCAGGGTGCGGCGCAGGGGAATGGAGAAGGTCACGCCCAGGACGCCGCCCAGGATGCAGATCATCACCGATTCCCAGAAGGGGAAGTTCATCCACCAGCCGATCATGACCAGACCGGGCAGGACGAAGATGATCGAACTCATGGCGCCGCCGACCGAGGCGACGGTCTGGACGGTCATATTCTCCCAGATGGTCGAGCCGCGGAACGCCCGCAGCAGGGCCATGGAGATGACCGCCGCCGGAATGGCCGAGGCGAAGGTCAGGCCGACCTTCAGCCCCAGATAGGTGTTGGCCGCCGTGAAGACCGCCGCCAGCACGCAGCCCAGGATCAGGGCGCGGATCGTCAGTTCGATGCGTTTGCCGGTTCCGGCGGGTTTGTCCGTCATGCGGGAGCCTCGTGAATTTGCCGGGAGGCTAAGCCTGAAAGCCAGGCCGTGACAACGGGGCGCGCCTCTTCTCTGACATCCTTTCAGCCGCTACCTCTGCATCCATGCCCGAATTGCCTGAAGTCGAAACCGTCCGTCGCGGCCTGGAGCCCGTGCTGGAGGGCGCGCGCCTGACCGCGCCGCGCCAGAACCGGCCGGACCTGCGCTTTCCTTTCCCTGAGCGCTTCATCGAGCGGCTGGAGGGGGCGACGGTGCTGCGGCTGGAGCGGCGCGCGAAGTATCTGCTGTTCCCCCTGTCGACCGGCGAGACCTGGGTGACGCATCTGGGCATGACGGGACGGTTCACCCTGGAGGGCGTCGCCCCCGGCGTGTTCGAGACGGACGCCCCCGTCGTCGGCAAGCATGAACATATGAGCCTGACGGCCGACCGGGGCGGGGCGCTGACGCGGCTGGGCTACGCCGATGCGCGGCGCTTCGGCTTCATGGGCCTGATCCCGACCGAGGCGGTCGAAGGTCACGCCTGGTTCGCCAAGCTGGGGCCGGAGCCGCTGGGCAACGCCTTCTCGGGCGCGCATCTGGCCGAGGCTTTCGCGGGTAAGGCGCAGAACATCAAGGTCAGCCTGCTGGACCAGAGCATCGTGGCCGGTCTGGGCAACATCTATGTATGCGAGGCCCTGTACCGGGCGCGCATTTCGCCCCTGACTGCGGCGGGCGAGATCAGCCGCCCCCGGCTGGAGCGTCTGGCGGCGGAGGTCCGCAATGTGCTGGGCGACGCCATCGCGGCGGGCGGCTCGACCCTGAAGGACTTCGCCAACGTCGAGGGCGGCCAGGGCTATTTCCAGCACCGCTTCGACGTCTACGGCCGCGAGCATGAGCCGTGCCGCACCGAGGGCTGTCGCGGCGTGGTGAAGCGCATCGTGCAGGGCGGCCGCTCGACCTTCTTCTGCCCGCTCTGTCAGAAGGGATGAGGGGTGTTCCTGTGAGCCGCCCGAGGCGCTAGACCTGCCCCGAACGAGTTGAGAGGAGCGCCTGATGGCCGACGCCTATTCCACCCTGCTGATCGAACGCCACGCCGACGGCTATGCGGTCGTCACCCTGAACCGGCCCGAAGCGCTGAACGCGCTGAACACCACCCTGACCGGCGAACTGGGCGACTTCCTGGAGAGCGTGGCCGACGACGACTGCGTGCGTTGCGTGGTCCTGACCGGCTCGGCCAAGGCCTTCGCGGCGGGCGCCGACATCAAGGAGATGGCGGATCAGGCTTATGCCGACATGTATCGCGGCAACTTCTTCGCCCGCGCCCACGACCGGGTGGCGAGCTTCCGCAAGCCGATCATCGCGGCGGTGTCGGGCTATGCCCTGGGCGGCGGCTGCGAGCTGGCCATGCTGTGCGACTTCATCATCGCCTCGGACACGGCCAAGTTCGGCCAGCCCGAGATCAACCTGGGCGTGGCCCCCGGCATCGGCGGCTCGCAGCGCCTGACCCGCGCTGTGGGCAAGGCCAAGGCGATGGACATGTGCCTGACCGGCCGGATGATGGACGCGGCCGAGGCCGAGCGTTCGGGCCTGGTCTCGCGCGTCGTGGCCGCCGACGCCCTGCTGGACGAGGCGCGCGCCGCCGCCGCCAAGATCGCCGGTCAGTCCATTCTGGCCGTCATGGCCAATAAGGAGCTGGTCAACGCCGCCTTCGAGACGACCCTGGCGCAAGGTGTGGTGTTCGAGCGCCGCCTGTTCCACTCCCTGTTCGCCTTCGACGATCAGAAGGAAGGCATGGCCGCCTTCGTCGAGAAGCGCAAACCGGCTTTCACGGGTCGCTGAATCCGCATCGGGGCCGGACGCTGCGGGGCGCAAACCCCGGCCCCGACTCAATTCCCGCCGGATCGCGTTGACCGTTCGGGGGCTTTCCGCTATAGCCGCCCGCTCTTGAGATTTTCTCGCCGTGGACGTGTGGTTTACGGCGTTTTCGTTCGAAGGTTTTTACCCGATGGCCAACAATGCAGGCGCCCGCAAGGCGATCCGCAAGATCGAAGCGCGGACCGAAGTGAACAAGGCCCGCCGCACCCGCGTGCGCACCTACCTGCGCAAGTTCCAGGAAGCCCTGACGGGCGGCGACGTCGAAGCCGCCAAGGCCGCCTTCATCACCGCCCAGTCGGAACTGATGCGCGCCGTGTCGAAGGGCGTGGTTCACAAGAACACCGGCTCGCGCAAGGTCAGCCGTCTGGCCGCCCAGCTGAAGAAGCTGTCGGCCGCCTGATTTCACAGGGCGCTCGGACGGGTCTTCACGGCTTCGTCAAACGGCGCAATGTGACGGCTACGGAGGGCCTGTAACAGGCATTTCGTAAAAGAATGTAAGAATTTCAACGGCGAGGAAGCGCAAGCTCCCTCGCCGTCTTGCTGTCTGCTCCTAAGTCGCGCTTACGGATTCGGGTTCTCGATTGAGGCGAAATCGCCATTTTCCCAAGCCCTGCCGAGGTTTGCCGGAGTCAATCAATTTAAGTGCGAATCTCGACTCGAATCAGCGTTGATCTCCGCCGCGCCGGGGGTAAGTTGAAGGGGTAACGCGCTTCCGTCCTGTTGGGATGAAGACGAGGGAAATCAATGGTTTCCCTTGGCGCGAGATGTCTGTCTGTGAGTACGACCCCGCTTGCGAAGCCCCGCTTCGCGAGGCGAGAGAAGTCGTCCCCGGACGTGGCGTCTCGAAGGGCGTTCGTCGGTGATAACTCTTGTGGCGGGTGTTCTGAATGATCGGGGGCGCGGTGATGGCGGGAATGACGGATCCCAACCGTATCTGGACCGAGGCGGCGGACCGCCTGAAGGCTGAGATCGGGGACGGACCCTTCAGCAGCTATATCGCGCCCTCCGCGGTGCGCGTGGACTCCCAGGGCAATCTGATCTTGGTGACGCCGACCGCCTATGCGCGGGACTGGGTGCGCAAGAACGCCCTGCGTCGCATGAACGAGCTGTGGCTGGGCCTGGACGGCCTGTCGCGTCGTCTGGAGGTGCGCTGCCGCGCCGAGATGGGTTCGGCGCCGCCGTCGGGCCTGCGCGACGCCCCGCGCCTGGCCTCGATCAGCCCCGCCCCGGCCGCTCCCGCCGCCCCCGCGCCCGCCTTCGCCGCCGCGACCGACGGCGCTCGCGCCGTGCGCGCCGCGGGCCTGCAGGAGCGTCTGACCTTCGACAGCTTCGTCGAGGGCCACGGCAACGCCTTCGCCCTGGCCATCGCCAAGCAGGTGGCGACCTGGGCCGACGGCCACTTCAACCCCGTCTTCTTCTGCGGCCCCTACGGCTACGGCAAGACGCACCTGCTGAACGCCATCGCCTGGGAGGCCCAGCGCCTGCGCCCGGACGCCAAGGTGGTCTATCTGACCGCCGAACGCTTCCTGTCGACCTTCGTGCGCGCCATGCAGGACCGCTCGACCGCCGCCTTCAAGGAAAGCCTGCGTTCGGCCGACATGCTGCTGCTGGACGACGTCCAGTTCGTCGGCGGCAAGACTTCGACCCAGGAAGAGCTGCTGAACACCCTCACGGCCCTGATCGAGGACGGCAAGCGCATCGTCCTGTCGGCCGACCGCGCGCCCATGGCCCTGACCGACGTCGAGCCGCGCCTGCGCAGCCACCTGGCGGCGGGCCTGACCTGCCCGGTCGAGGCGGCGGACCGCGACCTGAAGGTCGCTGTGGCCCAGTCGCGCCTGAACGCCCTGGCCCAGCTGGGCGTCGTCACGGGCGAGGCCCGCGCCGACGTGCTGGAGCATCTGATCGACCGCACCCCCGGCTCGATGCGCGAGCTGGAAGGCGCCGTGAACACCCTGGCCGCCGTCGCCGGAAGCCGCCTGTCGGCTCTGACGGTGGACGAGGTCCAGTCCCTGCTGGGCGCCGCCCTGCGCACGGGCCCCGAGCGCCGCATCACCGTGGACGAGATCCAGAAGACTGTGGCCGAGCACTTCAACCTCAAGCAGGCCGACCTGCTGAGCGAGCGCCGCACCCGCGCCATCGCCCGCCCGCGTCAGGTCGCCATGTATCTGTGCAAGCAGCACACGACACGCTCCTATCCCGACATCGGCCGCCGCTTCGGCGGGCGCGACCACACCACCGTCCTGCACGGGGTCCGCAAGATCGAGGAGCTGATGCCCAAGGACGACCAGATCGCCCGCGACGTCGAGGCACTGACGCGCAAACTGCGCGGGTAAAAGGAACGCGGCGCGCAAACTGCGCGGGTAAGCTCTCCCCTCCGCTCATCCTGGCGAAGACTTCGATGAGCGGATTTCCGGGGCGTCCAGCCTGTGGAAATCGGGGGCAAGCGCCTCTGCCCGTTGCCCCCCGCGCTCAATGCGCTAGTGTTCCTGCCCATATTTACGGCGACGCTGCTTCGGCGGGGTCGCGACCGGGCGAGACCAAATGCAGCTGACCATCGAACGATCCGCGCTTCTTCGGGCCCTGGGGCACGTCCAGAGCGTGGTCGAGCGTCGCAACACCATTCCGATCCTGTCCAATGTGCTGCTGAGCGCCGGGCGCGACCGCCTGTCGTTCGCCGCCACCGACCTGGACATGGAAATGGTCGACGAGGCCGAGGCCCAGGTGAACGTCGAGGGCCAGATCACGGCCCCGGCCCACACCCTGTATGAAATCGTGCGCAAGCTGCCGGACGGCGCCGAGGTGTCGCTGACCTATTCGGGCGATGATCCGCGTCTGGTGGTGGCGGCGGGGCGGTCGCGCTTCAACCTGCCGGTGCTGCCGGCGGGCGACTTCCCGGTCATGTCGACCGAGGCTTCGGGCGCGCGCTACACCCTGCCTAAGGAAGACCTGGCCCGCCTGATCGACAAGACGCGCTTCGCCGTCTCGACCGAAGAGACGCGCTACTATCTGAACGGCCTGTATCTGCACACCGTGGCCGACGGCGGCATTCCGCTGCTGCGCGCCGTGGCCACCGACGGCCACCGCCTGGCCCTGGCCGAGACCCCGGCGCCGGAAGGCGCGGCGGGCGGCCCTGGCGTCATCGTGCCGCGCAAGACGGTGGATCAGGTCCGCCGCCTGCTGGACGACGGCGCCGGCCCGGTCGAGGTTCAGGTCTCGGCCCAGAAGATCCGCTTTGAGTTCGGCGAGGCCAGCCTGACTTCCAAGGTCATCGACGGCGCCTTCCCCGACTATCTGCGCGTCATTCCCAAGGGCAACGACAAGCAGGCCGACATCGATAACAGCCTGTTCGCCAAGGCCGTCGACCGGGTGGCCACCATCTCGGCCGAGAAGAGCCGCTCGGTGAAGCTGGCCTTCGACAACGACCGGGTGAAGCTGACGGTGCGCAACATGGAAGCCGGGCAGGCCGAGGAAGAGGTCGAGATCGGCTATTCCGACGAGCCGTTCGAGATCGGCTTCAACGCCCGCTACCTGCTGGACGTCGCCGGCCAGATCACCGGCGAGACGGCCCACTTCAAGTTCGCCGACCCGGCCAGCCCGACGCTGGTGCTCGACCCGGCGGACGTGGGCGTCCAGTACGTGCTGATGCCGCTGCGGGTTTGATCGAGCTGGCGCAGCTCCTTCTTCCGCTCATCCCGGCGGACGCCGGGACCCAGTGAGAGCCGGGAGCGGTCGGTCGGATGTTCTACGTCTACATTCTGGCCAGCCGCCCCAACGGCACGCTTTACACGGGCTCAACCGACGACCTGCTGAAACGGGTTGTCGAGCATCGCGAGAAGCTGAGCGGCGGGTTTACTGCGAAATACGCCGTTTCCCGCTTGGTCTGGTACGAAGTCCACGACTCTCGAGAGGCCGCCTTTGTTCGCGAACGCTGCATCAAGGAGTGGCGACGTGAGTGGAAGCTGGACCTGATCGAGCGTATGAACCCTGCATGGGCCGATCTGTTCGAGACGCTCCTTTGAACCGCGCCGCTTGCGGCCAAAGCACTGGGTCCCGGCGTCCGCCGGGATGAGCGGATAGATTGAGCCTTACCTCCCTCGCCCTCACCGACTTCCGCTCCTATGCGAGCGCGACCCTGCCGGTTTCCGGCGGGACTGTGGTGCTGCATGGGCCGAACGGGGCGGGCAAGACTAACCTTCTGGAAGCCGTCAGCCTGTTGACCCCCGGCAAGGGGCTGCGCGGGGCGACGGCGGCCGAGATGGGGCGGCGCGAGCCGGGCGAGGCGGTAGGGCGGCCCTGGGCCGTGGCGGCGACGCTGCGGGGCGCGGACGGCGACGAAGTTCGCCTGGGCACCGGCGTCCAGACCATGGGGCCGTCGGCGCGGCGCATCGTGCGCATCGACGGCGAGACGGCGCCGCCGGGGCGGCTGCTGGACCATCTGGGCCCGGTCTGGGCCACGCCCGAGCAGGACCGGCTGTTCTCGGACGCGCGGGCCGAGCGGCTGCGGTTCTTCGACCGGTTGGTTTTCGCCGCCCATCCCGACCATGCGGCTGTCGTCTCCACCTATGAAAAAGCCCTGCGCGAGCGGTTGCGGCTGCTGACCGATGAGACGCGCCCGGCCGATCCTCTGTGGCTGGACGCGCTGGAGGCCCGACTGGCCGAGAGCGGGGCGCGGGCGGCTATGGCGCGCGCCGGCGCGCTGAAGGCGCTTCAGGCCGGGATCGACGCTCGCGCCGACCGCCCCTTCCCGCAGGCCGATCTGGGGCTGGCCGGTCCGGCCGAGGAGATGGCGGCGGCGGGCGCGGACGAGGCCGACATCGTCGAGGCGCTGGGCGAGGGCCTGATGCGCGCCCGTGCCCGAGACGCGGCGGCGGGACGCAGCCTGTTCGGGCCGCACCGCTCGGACCTGACGGCCCTGCACCGCGAGAAGAACCGGCCCGCCGCCGAGGGGTCGTCAGGCGAGCAGAAGGCCCTGGTGCTGAACCTGATCCTGGCCCAGGTGGCGCGTCTGGCGGATCAGCCCGCGCAGCCCGTTCTGCTGCTGGACGAGGCGCCCGCCCATCTGGACGAAGCCCGCCGCGCCGCCCTGTTCGACGAGATCGAGGCGCTGAAGCTGCAGGCCTTCATGACGGGCACCGAGCGCCCGCTGTTCGCGGCGCTGGAGGGACGCGCGCAGTTCGTGGCGGTGGAAGGCGGCGGCCTGTCCGTCTAGGGCTTAAAGGCTCGCTTTTCCCGTCGAATTTCCTATATATCGAGGACTTCGGGGCGCGCTGATTTGCGCCCCTGAGACGGGCGGTCGAAGGGCCGCCTCTTCCCTGTCCGTCCACGGACCCTGAGCCGACGTTTTCATGACCGAACAGACTGCTCCCTCGCCTGAGTACGGCGCCGATTCCATCAAGGTTCTCAAAGGCCTGGACGCGGTGCGCAAGCGCCCCGGCATGTATATCGGCGACACGGACGACGGCTCGGGCCTGCACCACATGGTCTATGAGGTGGTGGATAACGCCATCGACGAGGCCCTGGCCGGCCACGCTGATCTGGTGACGGTCACCCTGAACGAGGACGGCTCGGTCACCGTGACCGACAACGGGCGGGGCATCCCGACCGCCATTCACGCCGAGGAAGGCATTTCCGCCGCCGAGGTCATCATGACCCAGCTGCACGCCGGCGGTAAGTTCGATCAGAACTCCTACAAGGTGTCCGGCGGCCTGCACGGCGTGGGCGTGTCCGTGGTCAACGCCCTGTCGGACTGGCTGGAGCTGGTCATCTATCGCGACGGCAAGAAGCACAGCGTCCGCTTCGAGCGCGGCGAGACCGTGCGCTCGCTGGCCGTCGTCGGCGACGCGCCGATGCGCGAGGACAAGGGCCGTCTGCTGACCGGCACCGAGGTCACCTTCTTCCCCTCGGTCACGACCTTCAGCCACATCGATTTCGACCTGAAGACGCTGGAGCACCGCCTGCGCGAGCTGGCCTTCCTGAACTCGGGCGTGGTCATCAAGCTGTCGGATCATCGCGGCGCCGAGCCGATCGAGATCATGCTGCACTATGAGGGCGGCGTCGAAGCCTTCGTGCGCCACCTCGACAAGTCCAAGACCCCGATCCTGAAGGACGTCATCGTCATTCGCGGCCAGAAGGACGGCATCGAGCTGGACCTGGCCCTGTGGTGGAACGACAGCTACCACGAGACCATGCTGTGCTTCACCAACAACATCCCGCAGCGGGATGGGGGCACCCACCTGTCGGCCTTCCGCGCCTCGCTGACCCGCGTCATGGGCAGCTATATCGAGAGCTCGGGCCTGGCCAAGAAGGAGAAGGTCGCGCCGACCGGCGAGGACGCTCGCGAAGGCCTGACCTGCGTCCTGTCGGTCAAGGTGCCGGACCCCAAGTTCAGCTCGCAGACCAAGGACAAGCTGGTCTCGTCCGAGGTGCGCCCGGCGGTCGAAAGCCTGTGCTCGGAAGGTCTGGCGACCTGGTTCGAGGAACACCCGGTCGAAGCCAAGATGATCGTGTCCAAAATCATCGAGGCGGCCTCGGCGCGCGAAGCCGCCCGCAAGGCGCGCGACCTGACGCGGCGTAAGTCGGCGCTGGAAATCTCCAGCCTGCCCGGCAAGCTGGCCGACTGTCAGGAACGCGATCCGGCCAAGTCCGAACTGTTCATCGTCGAGGGCGATTCCGCCGGCGGCTCGGCCAAGCAGGCGCGCAACCGCGAGAATCAGGCCGTCCTGCCCCTGCGCGGCAAGATCCTGAACGTCGAGCGCGCGCGCTTTGACCGGATGCTGTCGTCGGACCTGATCGGCACCCTGATCCTGGCGCTGGGCACCGGCATCGGCCGCGACGACTTCAACGCCGACAAGCTGCGCTATCACAAGATCATTCTGATGGCCGACGCCGACGTCGACGGCGCCCACATCCGCACCCTGCTGCTGACCTTCTTCTATCGTCAGATGCCGGAGCTGATCGAGCGCGGCCACGTCTACATCGCCCAGCCGCCGCTCTATAAGGTCTCCAAGGGCAAGCAGCACCGCTACGTCAAGGACCAGGCGGAGATGGACGCCTATCTGATCGAGGAAGGCAGCGCCGAGGCCGCGCTGGAGCTGGCCTCGGGCGAGGTGCGCGCCGGACGAGACCTGCAGGAGCTGGTGCGCGAGGCCAAGGGCTTCAAGGCGCTGGTCGATCGTCTGGCGACGCGGGCTCCGGCCTTCGCCATCGAACAGGGCGCCCTGGCCGGCCTGTTCAGCGAGAACGCCGGCGAGCTGGCCGACCGCGCCGCGCGTGCGGCCGAACGGCTGAACCTCTACGCCGAGGAAGGCGACGGTCCGTGGAGCGGCGAACTGGCGGCCCAGGGCGGGGTGGCCTTCAACCGCGTGCGCCGCGCCGTCAGCGAGACCATCGTGCTGGACGAGGTGCTGGGCCGCTCGCTGGACGCCCGCCGTCTGGCCGAACGCGCCGCCGCCTTCGACGGCCTGTTCTCGGCCCCGGCCGTCTATCGCCGTAAGGACAAGACCACGACCATCCGCGGTCCGCTGGACCTGCTGGCGGCGGTGCTGGACGCAGGCAAGAAGGGCATCGCCATCCAGCGCTACAAGGGCCTGGGCGAGATGAACCCGGAACAGCTGTGGGAGACCACCCTGGACGCCAACGCCCGCACCCTGCTGCAGGTGAAGGTGGAGCATGGCGACGACGCCGACGACCTGTTCGCCAAGCTGATGGGCGACGTGGTCGAGCCGCGCCGCGAGTTCATCCAGGACAACGCCCTGGACGCCGCCGTCGACGCCTGATCGCGGGGACTGCGCGTGGCGCCGTCAGGCGCCGCGGCGGTCCTGTTCGACCCGGTTTCGGCCGTTCTGCTTGGCGCGGTAGAGGGCGTCGTCGGCCGCCTTGATCAGATAGTTCTCGTCCGGATGGCCCCGGTGGGCGGCGACGCCGATCGAGGCCGTGATGCTGAAGGGGGGCAGGCCCGCCGCCGCGATCGGCTTGGCCGCCAGGGCCAGGCGCATCCGTTCGGCGATGGTCGCGGCCTGGTGCAGGCTGGTTTCGACCAGGACCACCAGGAACTCCTCGCCGCCGTAGCGGAAGACGAAGTCGCTGGGCCGCACGTTCTCGGTCACGGCCTCGGCCACCTGGCGCAGCACCTCGTCGCCGACCGGATGGCCGTGCGTGTCGTTGATCCGCTTGAAGTGGTCCACGTCCAGCAGCAGCACCGACAGGGGGGTGTGGTTGGCGTTGGCGAAGCCGATCTCGCGGCTCAGGATCGACGACAGGAAGCGCCGGTTCAGGGCGCGGGTCAGCGGGTCGCGGCCGCCCTCCATGCCCGCCAGGCCCTGGAACATCTCGTTCAGCAGGAAGGCGACTTCCTCGACGGCGGCCTCCAGCGCCTTCAGCGGCGCGGCCAGGTCGGCCGGGATCGCGTCGGGGGTGAAGCGCGGCAACAGCTCCGTGTCGATCCGCTCCATGGTCGCGTTCAGCCGCGTCAGATGGGGCGAGCCGTCGAACAGGAAGTCGGCCCGGTGCCGAATCCACAGGCCGAACGGCGAGGCGCCCAGGGCGCCCGCCCCGTCGACGCCGCCCGAAGCCAGGATGCGGAACAGGGTCTTCTGGCTCCACTCCATCAGGCTCGCGCGTTGGCTTTCGCGCTCGAAATGGATGTCCTGATCCAGGGAGAAGAGACGGTAGGCTTCGTCCAGACGCGCGCGGTTGCTGGCGCCCTTCTCATAGGACTGGCTCATCAGGCGCAGGGCGTGGTCGATGCGCTGGCCGGCCAGCCGCAGCAGGTCGAAGGCCGCCGCGTCGCCGGCCAGGTCGTCCGCCAGCCGGGCCTTCAGCACGGCGGCGCCGGCCATGACCAGATGCATCGGAATTTTGATGCGGGCGTGGACCTCGCCGATCTTGGTCTGGCGGGCGATGAAGGCGGCGTCGCGCGTGTCCAGATCCGGGGCGAACAGGTCGATCAGCCATCGACGCAGGGACGGGCTGAGGCGTTCCTGGACGATGGAGTGATGCAGGAAGGTCTGGGCGTCCGGGTCGTTGAGCAGCACCTGATAGAAGGCGGCCACCATGGCGTCGGCGTTGGCGTTCAACAGCGCGCGCAGACGCTCCAGGCTCTGCGGGTCGAGTGAGGGGTCGGGAACGCAGGACGGGGCGGCGACGGCGGACGTCGGGTTAGGCAAGGCGGCGACTCTGACTGTTTACACTACAGGTTCGGCCGCCTGGGCGTCGCCTCAGGCGCTGAGGGTGAACAAGAGCCGCCCGAACCAGGGGCGTGCGCCCCTAGGCGAGCCGATAGACGCCGCACCCCGCTCCGGCAAGGGGCGGGGCGCCTTGCGTCGCCGCTTTAGCGCGGCCGTCCCGCCCCGATGAAGGCGCGGATGGACGGGTAGATGGTCGTGCTGCGCTGGCCGTCGCAGAGCATGTCCTTGATGTAGGAATCCAGCGAGTTCTTGGCGATGGCGTCGAAGTCGTAGCCGTCGTCGATGCGCTCCTGCTCCGCGCCGTCGGGGCCGTAGAGAACCTCCACGCCCGGCTTGGACTGGTTGGCGCTGCAGCGGATGCTGATCTGGCCGGCGGAATAGGACAGGTCGTCGGTCGCGCCCGACGCCGGCACGCGCGCCAGCAGGGCCGTGCGTGCGCCGTCCCCTTCGGTGATGGAATCCACGTCCAGCATGAAGACCGTGGCCGAACTGCGCGAGACGACGTGCCAGCTTTCGGCCAGGGCGGGTGAAGCGGCCAGAGCGGCGACGGCGGCTATGGCGATGACGATTGGTTTCATAGCATCCTCCCCAGGAAGGAACCGAGTTCACTCCTGTTGGAGAAAAAACACAATGGCCCAGCCGTGCGCCCGCCATGGTCGAGGTTTCGCCGTTATCGCGGGGCAGGCTGACGTGATGCGCCATCCGCTCCGTTTCGCCCTTGCTTCCGCCCTTTTGGCCGGCGCCCTGATGAGCGTCTCGGTCGGGGCCGCCTCCGTACAGGCCGCGAGCCCGGCGGCTGCGCCCGCCGCGGCGCCGTTCCAGTCGTCGCGCATCCTGGTCGAGACGAAGGGGCACGGGCCGGACGTGGTGCTGATCCCCGGCCTGGCCTCGACCTCGGCGGTCTGGGCGCGCACGGCGGCGGCGCTGGAAGGGCGTTACCGCGTGCATCTGGTGACCGTGCGCGGCTTCGGCGAGACGGCGCCCGGCGGCAACGCCGAGGGGCTGGTCGGCGCGCCCACGTCCGCCGAGATCCGCCGCTACATCGAGGAACAGGGGCTGCGACGACCGGCTCTGATCGGCCACTCCATGGGCGGCCAGGTGGCGCTGCGGGTCGCGGCCGACGCGGGCGACCGCATCGGCAAGGTCATGGTGGTGGACGCCTCGCCCTTCTTTCCGTCGCTGATCAGCCCCGGCTCGACCGCCGCCGACGTCGAGCCGCTGGCCCGCATCGCCTATCAGGGGCTGATGCTGCTGGGGGATCAGGCCCTGCGGACGCAGGCGTCTTCCATGGGGCTGGAGCTGGGCGGCGCGGCCGACAATGTTCTGGGCGGTCTGGGCTGGCAGGGCGGGGACCGCCGGGTTCTGGCACAGGGCCTGTATGAGGTGATGACCACCGACCTGCGCGCGCGCCTGCCGCTGATCGAGGCGCCCGTCACCGTCGTCTACGGCTGGAGCCCCGACGACCGCAGCCCGCGCAGCCATGTCGACGGCCTGTTCCGCGCCGGCTACCGCTCCTTGCCGCGTCCGGCCGCCTTCGAGCGGATCGAGGGGGCGGAGCACATGGTCATGATCGACCGCCCCCGTCAGTTCCAGCAGGCGGTCGAACGCTTCCTGCGCTGAGACTTCAGTCCGGCTGAAGCCGACGGATCGCCGTCAGCAGGGCCGCGTCGTCGCCCATGTCGCCCTCGATGACGTACTGAGGGCGCTGCGGCTCGTTGTTGCCCCGCGCGCGGCCGCGATAGACCTTCATCGGCACGGCGATCTCGGCCAGGCCGCTGGGCAGGGTCGGCTCGCGGATCTCCATGTAGACGGTGTCGGCCGAGGTCTCGCGCCCGACCTGAACGGCGCCGACGGTCTTCCACAGATCGACGGCGTCCAGACAGGCGGAACCGCAGCTGGAATCGGTCAGGACATAGACACGGCCCTTCATCAGTTGCGGCGCGGGCGGCGGCGGGGCGGCGTCCTTCGGCGCGTCGTCATCGGCGCTACGCCAATAGACCTGACCGGCGGCCTTCGCCGCCGTCATGCCGGTGATGGCGTCCTCGGCCCAGGCGATCAGCTCGGCCTGGCCGTTCGTGGCGCGCAGCTTGTCGAGGAAGGCGGAGATTTCGGCGATGTTGCCGTCCGAGGCGCGCCAGTCGACGCCCTCGATCGCCGGTTCGGGATGGGCGGCCATCCAGTCGTCGCCCCACAGAACCTGGGCCATCAGCTGGCTCCAGTGCGAGGAGCCGCCGCCGTTGCCGCGCAGGTCCAGCACCACATAGGGGGCGGCGCGCAGGGCGTCCTGCTTGGCCTTCATGTCGGCGATCAGGGCGGTCAGTTCAGCGTGGGCCTCGCTGGCGGGATCGCCGTTGAAGGTGGGGGTCGAGATCCAGAAGCCGCCGTCGTCGAAATGCTTCAGGGCGAAGTCGGGCCGGGCGCCTGACGACAGCCGGGCGCGGCGATCGCTCAGATCATCGGGCGTCGCGCGCCAGTCGAGGGCGTAGGTCCGGGGCGCGCCGCCGGTCTCGAACCGGCAGGTCTTCATCTCGGTCTGCCACGGATTTTCCGCGCTCAGGAACATCCAGTCGCCGAAGCGGGTCTTGATCGCCTCCAGGAACCAGCGACCCCGGAACTGGCCGATGCGCTGTTCGGCCAGGGTCGCGGCGTCCACCCCGTCGCAGTCGATCAGCCGGGCGCCCAGCGGCGGGGCGACGGCGTCGCTCTCATCGCGGTCGGCCACCACCTGATCGGCGCCGCGATAGACGGTCAGGAAGCCGGGCCAGCGGGTCGGGAAGCCGAAGTCCCTCTGGGTCAGGCCGATCTGGACGTGGCCGTCCTCGAAGCTGGCGACATAGGCGCGCATCGCCCACCACCAGCCGCCCCGGTCCGTAGTGGTCTTCGCCCGCTCCAGCGCGGTCGCCAGTCCCTGATCCAGGCGGGCGCGGAAACCGGGATTGAGCGGATCATGCACGCCCGGATGGCTGTCGATCATGACGGCGTGCAGGCCGGTGGCGTCCTGAATCAGGGTCGCGGACCAGTCGCGCGGCTGGTCCATCGGGCCGGGCGCCGCGTTCGGGGTCTCCTGCGCCTGAACCGCGCCCGCCATCGCCAGGCAGGCGACGCCCGCCGCCAACATCCGCTTCATGAGCATCCCCTCTCCTCGCTCTCGGCGAAAGGGGTGACAGGCGAGACGGCGATGCGCCAGTTACGCTTTGGTCATGGAAACCGTCAGGCGACGGCTTCCAACGCCTCCAGCACAGCCGGGCCGTAGCGGTCCAGCTTGCCCGCGCCGACGCCGGGAATGACGGCCAACTGATCCAGCCCGCGCGGCTCCTGCAGGGCGATCTCGACCAGGGTCTTGTCCTGGAAGATGACGTAGGGCGGCACGCGCTGTTCGACGGCGCGCTCGCGGCGCCAGGCGCGCAGGGCCTCGAAGCGGGCGCGCACGTCGGCGTCCAGACCCTCGACCGCCAGGTTGCGCCCGGCGTTGCGGCGCGGCCGGTCCTCGGCGACGGCGCGCGTCGGCGGCTCCTTGACCCGCACCACCCGCTCGCCGCGATAGACGGCGCGCACGGCCTGCGGGTCGCCCAGGCGGATCAGGGGCTTGCCGTCGTTGGGATCCTCGACCAGCAGGCCCTCGAACATCAGATGGTCGATGACGTCGCGCCAGCCGATCAGCGACAGATCGGCCCCGACGCCCCAGGTGGACAGTCCCGCCTCCCACGGCTGAACGTCCTTGGTCCGGCCGGTCAGGTGGTCGATGACGCGCGTGCGGCCGAAGCGTTCGCCCAGCCGCTGCACCGCCGCCAGGGCCTTCTGCGCCGGGACCAGGGCGTCGAAGGTGGCGGGGGGATCGCCGCAGACGTCGCAGACGCCGCACGGCTCGGCGTCCTGCTCGCCGAAATAGCGACGCACGGATTGCGGACGGCAGGTCGCGCCGTCCAGCATGGCGAACAGCTGGCGCACCTTGCGGGTCTGGACCTGCTTGACCTCATCGGCCATCGGGCGGCTGTCGAGGCGGCGCAGGGACCAGGCGATGTCCGACGGGCCGTAAAGGGTGATCCCTTCGGCCGGCTCGCCGTCGCGCCCGGCGCGGCCGATCTCCTGCCAGTAGGCCTCAAGGCTCCCGGGCGGATCGGCGTGGATGACGAAGCGCACGTCCGGCTTGTCCACCCCCATGCCGAAGGCGATGGTGGCCACCATCACGGTCCCGTCCTCGGCCAGAAAGCGCTCCAGCCGCCGGTCGCGCTCGCGGGCGTCGAACCCGGCGTGATAGGCGATGGCGTTGGTCCCGGCGTCGCGCAGGGCGTCGGCCACCCGCTCGCAGCCGTCGCGGCTGCCGCAATAGACCACGCCCGAACGGCCGCGCCGCTCGCGCACCAGTTCGACCACGCGCGCGTCGGTGCGGGCGCGTGAGCCGTTGACCTTCCGCTCGGCGGTCAGTTGAAGGTTCGGTCGGGCGAAACTGTCGACGAAGACGCGGGCCTCGCCCAGCTTCAGCGAGGCCAGGATGTCGTCGCGCGTGCGGGCGTCGGCGGTGGCCGTAACCGCGATGCGGGGCGTGCGCGGGAAGATCTCGGCCAGACGGCCCAGGGTGCGATAGTCAGGGCGGAAATCGTGGCCCCACTGACTGACGCAGTGCGCCTCGTCGATGGCGATCAGGCTGATCGGCAGTTCGGCCAGACGCTCCAGCATGGACCCCGACGCCAGCCCTTCGGGCGAAACATAGAGCAGATCCAGCTCGCCCGACCGCGCCGCGCGCCAGACGGCCGAACGCTCGTCCATGGTCAGGCCGGAATCCAGCCGGGCGGCGGCCACGCCCTGTTGCTTCAGCGCCTCGACCTGATCGGTCATCAGGGCGATCAGCGGCGAGACGACCAGACCCACGCCCTCGCGCAGGATGGCGGGCACCTGATAGCAGACGCTCTTGCCCCCGCCGGTCGGCAGCACGGCCAGCACGTCGCGTCCGGCCAGGACTTCCTCGATCACCGAGGCCTGAAGCCCTCGAAAATCGGCATGGCCCCACACGCGCTCCAGCAGGGTCCGCGCCTCGTCCAGGGTGGGCGAGAAGTCAGCGGGCGGGGGGAAGTCCAACATGGCGGCCGTTGTGCCGTATTCGGCCGGGGGTGTCACCCGCGAACCCTTCACCGTTTGTGGGAGAAAGGACTATAGGCAGCGCATGACCATGCTTCTCTACGGCCGCCCGCCCGCGGTGTTCGATCCGCCCTCGACGGCGACGCAGACCTCGCCCCTGATCCCCGGCTCGACGGCGTTGGAGACGGTTGCGCCCGGATCGGCTGACGGGGTGATGCTGTACGCCCCGCCCGGCGCGGTCGAGCGGCGCTATACGCTGGCGCTGGCGCTGAAGGCGCTGAAGCCCGGCGGTCGGTTGGACGTCATGGCGCCCAAGGACAAGGGCGGCTCGCGGCTGGGCAAGGAGCTGAAGGCCTTCGGCCTTGAGGTCGCAGAGACGGCCAAGGCCCACCATCGCCGCTGCATCGTCACTCGGCCCGAGGCGGCCGAGGGGCTGGACGCGGCGATCGAGGCGGGCGCGCCGCGCGTGGTTCCGGGGCTGGAGGCCTGGTCGCAACCGGGCGTCTTCGCCTGGGACCGCATCGATCCGGGCACGGCGTTGCTGGCGCAGGTGCTGCCGCCGCTGAAGGGGATGGGCGCCGATCTGGGCTGCGGCTTCGGAGCGCTGTCGACGGTGGTGTTGCGGTCGTCCGCCGTGACGGCCCTGCGGCTGATTGATGTCGACCGGCGCGCGGTCGAGGCGGCGAAACGCAACGTCGACGACGCGCGGGCCGGCTTCGACTGGGCCGACGTGCGGACGCTGGAGGGGACAGGCGATCTGAACTTCATCGTCAGCAACCCGCCCTTCCATGACGGCGGAGACGAGGACCGGCGGCTGGGCCAGGCCTTCATCCGCAAGGCGGCCGAGATGCTGAAGAAGGGCGGAACGGCCTGGATCGTCGCCAACCGCCACCTGCCCTATGAGGCCGAACTGGACGCCGCCTTCAAGCGGGTGCGGATGATGGTCGATCAGGGCGGCTACAAGGTTTTCGAGGCGGTGAAGTGATCTCGCCCTCAAGCAGCCCGAAGGGCGACAGGGCATGAGACAGGGCATGAGCAAGAAGATTCCGACGTCCCGCGTGGACAAGCTGCTGGGCTCCATGGGCTACGGCTCGCGGGCCGAGATGGCGCGGCTGGGCAAGGCTGGCGGCATCGTGCTGGACGGCGCCGATCTGACCGATGTGTCGAAGCGCATTCCGGTGACGCCCGACCTGCCGAGCCGGATGGAGATCGACGGCGAGCCGCTGGACCCTGTGCCCGGTCTGGTCGTCCTTTTGAACAAGCCGCTGGGCATGACCTGTTCGCACAAGGAGGACGGGGCGCTGGTCTATGACGTCCTGCCCGACCGCTGGCGGCGGCGCGATCCGGCGATCTCGACCATCGGAAGGCTGGACAAGCAGACGAGCGGCCTGTTGCTGCTGACCGACGACGGCGATTTGCTGCACCGGGTGATCAGCCCCAAGCGTCATGTGGCCAAGGTCTATCGCGCGACGCTGGCGCGGCCTCTGAACGGGACGGAAGGGGCGCTGTTCGCCTCGGGCGAACTGGTGCTGGAGGGCGAGGACAAGCCGCTGGCGCCCGCCGGGCTGGAGGTCGTGTCGCCGACCGAGGCCCTGCTGACGGTGACGGAAGGGCGCTATCATCAGGTGCGTCGGATGTTCGCGGCGGCGGGCAACCACGTCGAGGCCCTGCACCGCGAGCGGCTGGGCGGGCTGGTGCTGCCGGATGAATTGGCGCCGGGCGAATGGCGGCTGCTGACCGAGGACGAGATCGCTTCGATCTTCGTCTCTTAGCTCATCCCGGCGGAGGCCGGGATCCCGTGAGAACCTCATACGCTGCGCTTGCAGCCAAAGAACTGGGCCCCGACGTCCGCCGGGGCGAGCGGGAGGTAGAGGGCTGGCGCTTGACCTGTCCTCCGCAGTCGCGCACCTCACCGCCATGACACTCACCAAGATCTGCGGCCTGACGACGCCGGATACGCTGGATGCGGCGCTGGAGGGCGGGGCGGCCTTTGTCGGAGCGGTGGTGTTTCCCAAGAGCCCGCGCCACATCCCGCCGCTGCACGCCGCCACCCTGTTCGATCGGGCGCGCGGAAAAGCTAAGATCGTGGCCGTCCTGGTCGATCCCGACGACGCCCTGCTGAGCGAGGTCGCCCTGATCCTGCGGCCCGACTTCATCCAGTTGCACGGCTATGAGACGCCGCAGCGCGCGGCCGAGGCGCGAAGGCTGACGGGAGCGGGGATCATCAAGGCCCTGCCGATCCAGGACGAGGCGGACTTCGCGAGCGTCGCCGACTGGACCGGCGTCGCTGATCATCTGCTGTTCGACGCCAGGCCGCCCAAGGGCGCCGATCTGCCCGGCGGGGTGGGAGCCTCGTTCGACTGGAGGCTGATGCAGAACCGGGCGCTTCCGGCAAACTGGTTCCTCGCGGGCGGGCTGGACTCGCAAAATGTTTCCGAGGCTGTGCGGATTTCAGGGGCGCCGATGGTCGATGTGTCCTCTGGCGTCGAAAGCGCGCCGGGTGTTAAGGACCGCACCCTGATCAAAGCTTTTCTGGACGCCGCATCGCGGTCCTGATTTCGTCGCCTTCCTCCCTGAAGATTTTCGTGTGCCGGATATCGTGAACGCCCCCCTGTCGAACTCCTACGCCTGGCCTGACGCCGAGGGCCGTTTCGGCCCCTATGGCGGTCGTTTCGTGCCCGAAACCCTGATGCCGCTGATCCATGAGCTGGAGGCGGCCTATGCGGCGGCCAAGGCGGATCCCAGCTTCCAGGCCGAACTCGACGGCTATCTGGAGCATTACGTCGGCCGCGCCAGCCCGCTCTATTTCGCGGAGCGGCTGACCGAGCATTTCGGCGGCGCCAAAATCTGGCTGAAGCGCGAAGACCTGAACCACACGGGCGCGCACAAGATCAACAACTGCATGGGCCAGATCCTGTTGGCCCGCCGCATGGGCAAGACGCGCATCATCGCTGAGACCGGCGCCGGTCAGCACGGGGTCGCCTCGGCCACCGTCTGCGCTCGCTTCGGCCTGCACTGCACGGTCTACATGGGCGCCGTCGACGTGGCGCGGCAGCAGCCGAACGTCTTCCGCATGAAGCTGCTGGGCGCCGAACTGAACCCGGTGACGGCCGGTGCGGCGACGCTGAAGGACGCCATGAACGAGGCGATGCGCGACTGGGTCACCAATGTCGCCGACACCTACTACATCATCGGCACGGCGGCGGGCCCGGCCCCCTATCCGGCCATGGTGCGCGACTTCCAGTCGGTGATCGGCAAGGAGATCAAGGCTCAGAGCCAGCGCCAGATCGGCCGCCTGCCCGACGCCGTCATGGCCTGCATCGGCGGCGGATCGAACGCCATCGGCGCCATGCACCCCTTCATCGCCGATGAGGGCGTGCGCCTGATCGGGGTGGAAGCGGCGGGCCACGGCCTGGACACCCCCGCCCACGCCGCCAGCCTGAAGGGCGGGCGCTCGGGCGTGCTGCACGGCAACCGCACCTATCTGCTGCAGGACGCCGACGGCCAGATTCTGGAAGGTCACTCCATCTCGGCTGGTCTGGACTATCCGGGCATCGGGCCGGAGCACGCCTGGCTGCACGATCTGGGCCGGGCGGAGTATCTGTCCAGCACCGACGACGAGGCGCTGGAGGCCTTCCAGCAGCTCTGCAAGCTGGAAGGCATCATCCCGGCGCTGGAAGCCTCGCACGCCCTGGCGCGCGCGGGCGAGGTCGCCAAGCAGATCGGCAAGGACGGCGATCTGGTGATCGTCCTGTCGGGCCGGGGCGACAAGGATATCAACACCGTGGCCCAACACCTGGGCGTGGAGCTGTGATGATGAAGACCCTGCTGATCGCCGCCCTCGCGGCGGCTGTTTCACCGACCCTGACCCTGGCGCAGAACACGGCGGCGCCGGCGCCCCAGACGACTTCTGGCCAGGCGCCCGTGCAGACCGCGCCGACCATTCCGCCCGGCCCGGCGGCCACGGGAATGCCGGTTCTTCCGCCAGCGACGGAGGCGGCCGATTGCGGCGGCCTGCTGCGTAGTCCGGCCTTCTGCGTGACGGCCCAACTGGATCAGATCGGCGCCCTGGCCGACGCCTATACGGAGCATCTGGCCACGCTGAACTGGCTGGCGGCCGACGGCGACGACAACCGCGTCATCTTCGTGCGTCGCCGCGACGGCGGCGGCTGCGACGGCCTGCAGATGGTCGCCTTCTACGACGAGACCAAGCCCGCTGAGGCGACCGCGCCGGGCTATCTGGGCTTCGCCGTCATTCCGGGCGACGTCTGCACGGCGACGCCCGCCGCTCCGACAACGCCTTCGGGAGGTTCGGCGCAGTGACGACCGCACGCATCGACGCCCGCTTCGCCAAGCTGAAGGCCGAGGGCCGGGCCGGCTTCGTTCCCTATGTCATGACCGGCGATCCCAGCCGGGACGAGGCGCTGGAAATTCTGAAAGGCCTGCCCGCCGCAGGCGCCGATCTGATCGAACTGGGTCTGGCCTTTTCCGACCCCATGGCCGAGGGGCCGCCGATCCAGCGCGCCGCCCTGCGCGGGCTGAAGGCGGGGATGACCCTGCGCGGCACGCTCGATCTGGTCGCGGACTTCCGCAAGGGCGATCAGGACACGCCGTTGATCCTGATGGGCTATCTGAACCCGGTGGAATCCTACGGCTATGAGGTCTTCGCCCGCGATGCGGCCGAGGCCGGGGTGGATGGAATCATCGTCGTCGACTGCCCGCCGGAAGAGGCGGCCCCCCTGCTGGCCGCGCTGAAGGCCGCCGATCTGTCGCTGATCCGCCTGGCCACGCCGACGTCCGACGACGAGCGGTTGAAGGTCATCGCCGAGGGCACCTCGGGCTTCGTCTACTACGTCTCGGTCGCCGGGGTGACGGGGGTGAAGGAGGCTGTGGCCGCCGATGTGGCGCCCGCCGTCGAACGCGTGCGCCGCGCGGCCGGCCTGCCTGTCGCTGTCGGCTTCGGCGTGAAGACGCCGGAACGCGCCGCCGAGATCGCCCGCGTCGCCGACGCCGTGGTCGCCGGCTCGGTCTTCGTTGACGAGGTGGCCGCCGCTCTTGAGGCGAACGAACCCGCCGTTCCTCGCGTTCTGGCCAAGGTGAAGGCCCTGGCCGATGCTGTGAAGACGGCGAGAACTAGTGCTTCCGTGACGGAAACCGTTTAAAGGCCCCGCCCATGGTCGATAAAAATCCCGAGAACAAGGCTCGCGGCGGCTGGCTGTCGCGTTTCGCGCCCGGCGTGCGCAAGATCGTCAGCCCGCGCGACACCCCGGACAATCTGTGGGTCAAGGACCCCGACACAGGCGAGATGCTGTTCCGCTCGGACCTGGAGGCGGCCCTGTGGGTCACGCCGTCGGGCCGTCACATGCGGATCAATGCGCCGACGCGCCTGAAGGCCACCTTCGACGACGGCCTGTTCGAGAGCATCGACACACCCGACGTGCCGGAAGACCCGCTGAAGTTCTCGGACGGCAAGCCCTATCGCGACCGCCTGTCGGCGGCGCGCAAGGCGGCGGGCCGCAAGGACACCATGGCCATCGGCTACGGCCGCATCGGCGGCGCCCCCGCCGTGGTCATCGTGCAGGACTTCACCTTCATGGGCGGGTCGCTGGGCATGGCGGCGGGCGAGGCCTTCATCGCCGCCGCGCGTGAAGCGGTGAAGCGCAACGTTCCCCTGGTCTGCTACACCGCCGCCGGCGGGGCGCGGATGCAGGAAGGCGCTCTCAGCCTGATGCAGATGGCCCGCACCACCCTGGCGGTGCAGGAAGTGAAGGCCGCCAAGCTGCCCTACGTCGTGGTGCTGACCGACCCGACCACGGGGGGCGTCACGGCCTCCTACGCCATGCTGGGCGACGTTCACCTGGCCGAGCCGGGCGCCCTGATCGGCTTCGCCGGTCCGCGCGTGATCGAGACCACCATCCGCGAGAAACTGCCGCCGGGCTTCCAGCGCGCCGAATACCTCAAGGACAAGGGCATGGTCGACAAGGTGGTGTCGCGCGGCGACCTGCCGACGACGCTGGGCCTGATCCTGTCCATGCTGATGGGCGGTTCGGCCCAGAAGCAGAAGGCGGCGTAAGCCCAGCCCTTATGGACCCGATCTCGGAACGCCTGCGCGCCCGGCATCCCCAGCGCATCGACCTGTCGCTGGATCGGATGCGGGCCCTGTGCGCCGCGCTCGGGAATCCGCAGAACAAGCTGCCGCCGGTGGTCCATGTCGCGGGCACCAACGGCAAGGGCTCGACGGTCGCCCTGATCCGGGCCATCGCAGAATCCGCGGGCCTGCGCGTCCACGCCTATACCTCGCCGCATCTGGTGCGTTTCAACGAGCGTATCCGGTTGGCCGGGACGCTGATCACCGATGACGCCCTGAACGCCATCCTCGACCGGGTCGAGGCGGCGATGGCCCAGACCGGCGGCGAAGCCACGGTGTTCGAAAGCACCACGGCGGCGGGCCTTCTGGCCATGAGCGAGGCGCCCGCCGACCTGGCCATCATCGAGGTCGGCCTCGGCGGATCGCTGGACGCCACCAACGTCATCGCCCGGCCCCTGCTCAGCGTCATCACGCCGGTCGATCTGGACCACGCCGAGTTTCTGGGCGCGACCATCGAGGGCGTGGCGGGCGAGAAGGCGGGCATCCTCAAGGCGGGCGCGCGCGGCGTCGTGGCGCGTCAGTCCGAGGCGGCCATGGCGGTGATCGAGCGCCGCGCGGCCGAGGTCGGCTCGCCCCTGACCGTCATGGGCGTGGATTTCGACGCCTGGTCCGAGCGCGGGGGCCTCGTCTATCAGGATCAGGAGCGGTTCCTCGACCTGCCCGCACCCGCCCTGTCCGGCGCGCACCAGTTCGACAATGCGGGCGTGGCGATCGCCGCCGCGCTGGAGCTGGACCTGCCTGAGGCCGCCATCGCCGAAGGGCTGAAGACCGTGCGCTGGCCCGCGCGGATGCAGCGGCTGACGGCTGGTCCCTATGCCGAGAAGGCCCAGAAAGCCGACGCCGAACTGTGGCTGGACGGCGGGCACAATCCTCACGCCGCCCGCGCCCTGGCCCGCGCCCTGGCCGACCGCCAGACGCGCGCGCCGCGCCCGACCGCCTTGATCGTCGGTATGTTGGGCAACAAAGACGCCGGCGGCTTCTTCGAGGCGCTGAAGGGGATCGACGCCCAGGTCTTCACCGTCGCTTTCGACGGAACGGCCGCCGAGCCGGAGGCCCTGGCCGCCGTCGCGCAGGGACGCGGCTTCGGCGCTCTGGCGGCGGGATCGGTGGACGCTGCGCTGGACCGCGCCCTGGCCCTGGGCGCCGGACGGGTGGTCATTTGCGGCTCGCTGTATCTGGCGGGCGAGGTGCTGGGCGCCAGCCGCGAGACCTGGCCGATCTGAAGCAAACGCCAGGCCTCTCCCTCCCCGGCTTGGGGAGGGTGGTCGCGTAGCAAAGCGAACAAAGAAAAAGGCGGCGCCTCTTTCGAAACGCCGCCCCACCCGACTTCGCCCTATGGGCTCAGCCGCCCTCCCCATGAAGGGGAGGGAGAATGTCGTGTCAGTCCGCCGTCACGCCGGCTTCGGCCAGCCATTCGACGATCTTGCCCTTGGGCATGGCGCCGACCTTCATCGAGGTCATCTGGCCGTCCTTGAACAGCATCAGGGTCGGAATGCCCTTCACGCCCATCTTGGACGGGACCATGGGGCTGTCGTCGATGTTGACCTTGGCGACCGTGACCTTGCCGGCCAGTTCGTCGGCGATCTGCTCCAGCGCCGGGCCGATCTGCTTGCAGGGGCCGCACCACTCGGCCCAGAAATCCACCAGTACGGGGGTCGAGGACTTGAGGACGTCGGCGTCGAAGCTGTCGTCGGTGACTTTCACAGTCGCCATGAATGGCTCTCCTTTATGCGCTACGCTCGCGACGCGGTCGCTCGCTGCTTGAGCGCGTTTAGTGGCGCGCCGAATTGAATTTCCGGCGTTCAGGCGCAGATGTGGGTGCGAATCCCCGACAAATCAACGCGCATTTTCGAGAGCGGCGTCCATCAGGCCCCGCGGCACGGCCATCAGCTTCGGCCCATCGGTCCAGACCAGGGCCGCTTCGACCGTGCGGTCTGGATAGAGGCGGCGCAGGACGGCGGCGTAGATCGCCATCTGCAGCACATAGGCCGGATCGGCGTCTTCGACGAGATCGGGAGCGGGACGGTTGGACTTGAAGTCGACCACCAACACCCGCTCGGGCGTGACCACCAGCCGGTCGATGCGGCCCGAGATGGACACGCCGGACGGCAGGTCGGGCGCGGTCCCGGTCAGGGCGACCTCGGCGCGGCTGCCGGGGCCGAAGACGGGGGCGAACCGGGCGTCGTCCAGCACCCCGAAGGCGGCGGCGATCATCTCGGCGCGCTGGTCCTCGGTCAGGTCGCGCTCGCGGGCCAACATCCGGCGAGCGGCGTCGGGACGGTCGGAGGCGGGCAGGTCGGGCAGGCGCTCCAGCAGGCGGTGGATCAGGTCGCCGCGTCGGAAGCGGCCCAGCCCGGCGCCCGGCCCTTCGCCGCGCGCCAAGGGCGACGGCGCCGGGATGCGTTTCTGCTCCTGCATCTGCGAGGGCGAGGCGAAGCGGGCGGCGGCGTCGCGCGGCGGCTCAGTCCGCGCCCAGGCGGGAGCCTCGGGTTGGGCTGCCGCCGTGGCGACGGCGGCGGGCAGGCTGTCGGGATCGGCGCCGTAGCGGCGGACGCCGCCGTCGAGCTCGCGCACCTGATCGCCTAGCCGGTCGAACGTCTCTTCGATCACCGACCACCAGTCCCCGGCCTCGGGCGCGCGTTTGGAGCCGCGTCCCATGACGATCACCCGGTCGCGCGCGCGGGTCAGGGCGACGTAGAGCAGGCGCAGGGATTCATCGCCGACCCGCGCCTCGCGCGCCGCGCGGGCGTCGACCGAGGCGGGGCAGTCCTCCTTCGACGAGCCGGGACACATCAGCCAGGCTTCGCCGCTCTCGGTGGCGACCGGCATCAAGGAAGGCCCCTGCGCCTTCGCCTTCATCGTCGTGTCGGGCAGGATGACGACCGGCGCCTCCAGCCCCTTGGCGCCGTGGACGGTCATGACGCGGACTTCGCCGCGCGGCCCTTCCAGTTCGCGCTTCACCTCGACGTCGGCGGCTTCCAGCAGGGCGAGGCAGGTCTCCAGATCGATCCCGCCGCGTCCCTCGGCGGCCAGCACCTGATTGAGGGTCTCGTCGACGGCTTCCTCGGCTTCGCGCCCCAGTCGGGTCAGGATGCGGGCGCGGCCTGATCGGCCGGTCGCGTCCACCCGGTTCAGCAGGCGTGAGAAGAAGCCGAACGGATCGAGGTCGCGGGCGCCGCGCGCGGCGCGCAGCAGGTCCAGCGCCTGACCCCACTCGGGCCGCTCGCCCGCCCGGCGCTTCAGCTCGCGCCACAGGCCCTTGCGGTCCTTAAGGCCGGCGAGCTCAAACAGGCTGTTCTCATCCACGTCGCAGAAGGGGCCGCGCAGCACCTCGGCCACGGTCAGGTCGTCCCCGGGAAAGAGGGCGAAGCGGGCCAGCGCCTTCAGGTCGTCGAAGACGATGTGCTGGGACAGCTTCAGCCGGTCGGCGCCCGCCACGGGCGCGCCGGCCGCCTTCAGGGCGCGGATGATCTCCTCGAAGGTCGCGTCGCGGCGGCGGACCAGGATCAGGAAGTCGCCGTAGCCGCACGGGCGCGCGGCGCCGCCCTTGTCGAACACGACGGCGCCGGTCTCGACCTGACGTTTGATCTCGAGCGCCAGGGTCTGGGCCATGCGCTTGCGGGCGCTGGCGGTTCCTTCCTGATCGACGGGATCGGTCCAGGCGTCGCGCTCGGGCGGGGCCTCGTCCAAGAACAGGGGCCACAGTTCGACCGCGCCGGGCTGGCCCTGACGGGCGGCGGTGTGGTGCGGAATCTCGCCCGTTTCCCCGACCAGGGCGCGGGCGCGTTCGGGCGTGGCGAAGACTTCGTCCACGAACTTCAGCACCGCCTCGGTCGAGCGGTAGGAAGTCTCCAGCGGCACGCCCTCGAAGGCGCCGCCCGCGCCGGTGATCAGGCTGTCGTAGACCTGCGCTTCCTGCCGCAGCCGCTCGGGCCGGGCGCCCTGGAAGGAGTAGATCGACTGCTTTTCGTCGCCGACGGCGAAGACAGTGCGGTCGGTATCAGGGACGGTGAAGAACTCGCCGGTCAGGGCGCGCATGATGGCCCACTGTTCGGGCGCGGTGTCCTGGGCCTCGTCGATCAGGACGTGATCGACGCCGCCGTCCAGCTTGTACAGCACCCAGGCGGCGGTCGAGCGGACGGTCAGCAGTTCGACCGTGCGCGCCACCAGGTCCGAGAAGTCGAGCGCGCCGTGGGCCGTCTTGGCCGCCTCGTAGAGGGCGGCGTGGGCGTTGGCGAGGGTCAGCAGCCTGATGGTGTCGTCGGCGACCCTGGCGGCGCGCAACTGGTCGCGCGCGGCCAGGAACTTGTCCTGCAGGTCTGTCAGCCAGCCTGCGGCGTCGGGGGGAGCCTGCTTCGTCGCCATCGACTTGCGGGGCGAGCCGGAGCCGGTCAGGAAGACGACGCCCAGACCATGGAAGCTCCAGTCGTGGTCGAGGGCGTGGATCAGTTCGGCGGCCCGGTCCTTGTCGGTCTTGGAGCCGGTGGCTATCAGCTCGGCCATGCGGCGGACCTCGCCCCGGTCCAGCCAGCGCAGGAAGTCGGCCTCGATGTCTTCGGGCGTCTTCTGCGGGTCTGCGCCGGTCAGGACGTAGGGGCCGGGCGCGCGGCCGTCGGCGACGCGGGCGACATAGTCGGTCAGTTCGGCGCGCTTGGCCTCGATCAGGGCCAGCAGATCCTGGAAGCGGCCCCAGTCCAGTTCGACGGCGAAATGGCTGTAGGCCTCGCCCACCGGCCCCTCGGCGTCGGCGAGGGCGGCGCGGGCCAGGTCTTCGCGCGCGGCGTGGCTGAGGGCGATCGCCCCCTCATTCTCCAGCACGGTGAAACGCGGCGAGACGCCCGCCTCGATGGGGAAGCGGCGCAGCAGCTTTTCGCAGAAGGCGTGGATGGTCTGGATCTTCAGCCCGCCGGGCGTCTCCAGGGCGCGGGCGAACAGGCGACGCGCCTCGGACAGGCGGGCGGGGTTGAGGGCGGCGGGGTCGCTGTCGTCCAGACGGGCCAGTTCCGCTGACAGTTCGCCGTCGTCCATGACGGCCCATTTGCCGAGCGTCTCGAACAGGCGGGCCTGCATCTCGGCGGCGGCGGCCTTGGTATAGGTCACGCACAAGATGGCCGAGGGCGCGGCGCCGCCCAGCAGCAGGCGCGCCACCCGGCTGACCAGGGTGGTGGTCTTGCCGGATCCGGCGTTGGCGGTGACGAAGACCGAGCGGGCCGGGTCGGCGGCGCGGGTCTGGGGGGTGAGGCCGTCGCGGACGTGGAGGTTCATTCCGCCTCTCCTTCTTCGCCGCCGCCGATGACGTGCCACTCCCAGACGCGGGCCAGCAGGTTGTAGGGGCTGTAGCTGCCCATCAGATGAGGCGCGGCCCACGAGAGGTAGGGCGTCTCCGGCCGGTCGAACTCGGCGACGCGCGCCATCAGGCCTTGCAGAGCGGCGTCGGACAGGATTTGCGCTTCCGGCCCGGCCGCGCGCACGGCGACCTCGCCCGCCTTCTTGCGGCCGACGACGCGGACGTAGGTCAGCTCCTCTGGCGGGACGGGACCGTTCGTCTTCTTGAAGCCGCCGGCGGCCAGGATGGCGCCCGTCAGGGTCAGTTGGGGCGCAAAGCCCGCCTTGATCTGTTTGGCGGTCGGCACCTGGCCGGTCTTGAAGTCCATGACGGAGGCCGACAGGGCGCCGACCTCGATGCGGTCGGCGTAGGCCTTGACGGTGAAGGGGCCGCCCGGCGCGTTGAAGGTCAGGGCTCCCTGCTGCTCGATCAGCAGGGCCACGCCGCGCGCACGACGCTCGGTCTCGAACCCGGCCAGCCAGCGGGCGGCGTTCTTCGCCAGCGGCGCCTCGCGGGCCATGGCGGCGTCCTCGAAGCCGTGGGCTCCCAGCTCCTCCAGCAGCAGGCGCTCGAGCACTGCGTCGAGATCGTCGGGCAGCAGGTCGGGCCAGTCCTCGGTCAGGCGCTCGATGGCCTTGTGCACGGCGTTGCCGCGGGCCAGGGCCTCGGCCGAGGCGCCGGGGCGCTCCATCGGTTCGAGGTTGAGGATGCGGCGGGCGTAGAGGGCGTAAGGGTCGCGGACCCAACGCTCGACCCCGGTGACATAGAGGCTGCGCGGACGGCGCTCGACCGGGGGCGTGGGCGCGGGGCGCGGGGCCAGCCGGGCCGGGCCGGGCGGCGGGGCGTCCAGAGCGCGGGTCCAGTCGGCGACGCCCTCAGGGGCGCTGAGCCTGACCGGCGTGTCATCGGCATGGGCGCCGCGCGTCAGCATCTCCAGTCGCCACAGCCAGCGCGAGCGCACGGCGGGCTGGCCGCCGCGCCGCTCGCAGTGGACCATGATCGCTTCATCGGCGCAGGCGGCCTGGACGAAGTCCTGCGCCGTCTGGCCCAGACGCCGCTCGGGCGCGGGCAGGGGCAGGGCGGCGCGCATCGGTCGCGACAGGAAGGGATCGACCGGGGCGGCGTTGGGCCAGACGCCCTCCTCCAGCCCGGCCAGGATCATGCGGTCGGCCCGCGCCAGCCGCGCCTCGATGGCGCCGAGAATGCGAAGGGACGGATGGGTGGCGCCGCCGGTGCGCACCGTCGTCTCGGCCAGCAAGGCGGCGATCAGATCGGCGAACTCAGCGGGGGTAGTGGGGCCCAGCGGACCGCCGCCTTCGATCAGCGCCGACAGCAGGGAGGCCGCCGCCTCGCCGTCTGGCCCGGCCCAGGCGTTCTGACCGGCCAAGGCCTCGATCAGAGCGGTCAGGGTCCGGGCGGCCTCGTCCGGCGGACAGGGGCGCGCGGTCGCCAGCGCCTCCAGCCGGTCCGCGAGGGTCTGCGCGCTTTTCAACCGGGCCAGCTTCCAGTCGGCCAGCGGCAGGCCGCCGCGCCGAGGCTCGGCCGCCTTCAGCAGGCGTTCGTGAAGCTGGGACCAGCGGCGCGGGCGCGGGCCGCGCAGGGCGTGTTCCTCCAGCGCCTCGGCGGCGTCGTGCAGCGACGTCTCGCCCAGATCGAGGCGGACCAGCGGGTGCTTCAGCAGGGCCAGAAGGGTCTGCGGCTTCAGCGGTTCGGCCAGGAAGCGGGCGCAAAGGTCGACCAGCACGCCCGCCGTCATTCGCGACAGCGGCTGGCCGGTCGAGGAGTCCGCCACGATGCCCCAACGCGCCAGCCGCGCCTCGACCCGACGCGACAGCTGCAGGTCCGGCGTCACCAGGGCGCAGGTGATGGGGCGGCCGTCGGGCGTGCGGTGCTCAAGGCTCTCGCGCATCATCAGGGCGACGGCGGTCGCCGCCTCCTCCTCGGCGCGGACAGACAGGACGGTCAGGCCCGACAGGCCCTCGGCGATGGGGTCGGCGGCGCGGCCCGCCTCGGCCGAGCGGGCGCGCAGGCGTTTGATCTCGCGGCGCCAGTCGTCGGTGGCCTCGGCCGGGCGCAGGGCTTCGTTGATCAGGCGCTGGCGGGCCAGGCCTCGCGCCTCGATGGCGGGATCGAGCGGCGGCTGGTGCCACGGCTGGACGGCTTCGCGTGCGACTTCGGCGCGGGCCAGCAGAGCCTTCAGCGCCGCCTGCGGATGCTGGTCGTCGATGCGGTCCCAGGCGTCGGCGGCCAGATCGAGGTCGAGGCCGGGCAGGACGACCACGCCCTGCGGCGCCTTGGCCACGGCCCTCAGCACGTCGGCGGCGGCGGGGACGGTGCCAGTGGACCCGGCGGCGATGACCGGGGCCTGAGGCGGGCGGGCATCCCACGCCTCGGCCAGACGACGCAGCAGGGTCGCGCGGCGCCAGGCGGGGTCGACCAGGCCCAGCGCCTCCAGCCGTTTCGGCCAGGCGTCGACGGCGAGGCCGAGGAAGCGCGCGCTCTCGCGCCAGTGCTCGGCCAGATCCTGTTCCGCCAGCGTCGCGACGCGCGACAGATCTGAGACTTCCTCGAGTTGGCAGGAATCAAGGAAGGCGCCCAGCGCATCGGCCATTTCGAGGGCGCGCAGGGGCTTCATCCCCGGCTCGAAATCCTCGGCGATCATGCGCGCCATCTCGAAGCGGCGCGTCAGAGGGGCGATGGCGGGCGGCAGGTCCAGACCCAGTTCGCCGGGGGCGAAGGGCGGCTCGTCTTCTTCCAGATCGCCGAGCGGGCGGACCTGAGGCAGCAGAACGGGGCGCTCGCCCGCCAGCTTGCCCAGGGCGAAGGAGAAGGCGCGGGCGGCGCGGCGGTTGGGCAGCAGGATGGTGGCGTCGGTCAGGGTCTCGGGCGGGGCGTCGCCCAACCAGTCCAGCACCCCCGCCGCCAGGTCTTCGAGGAAGGGCCGCCAGGCGGGCACGGCGCGCCATCGCGGGCCGTCACCCGAGAAAGGATCGAAGCGCCCCCCCGTCATGGTCAGATCTCCGCCTTCAGCCGCGCCTCGGCTTCATCGCGCGCCTGCGGGTCGCCGACGTGCATCCAGTCGCCGTCGAGCACGCAGCCGAACAGGCGACCCTCGGCGGCCGAGGCGCGCCACAGGGGGCTGAGCGAGAAGGGGCCGTCGGGGCCCTGGTCGGCGTAGTCCGGCCGGGTGATGTGGACGCCCATATAGGCGTAGGGCGCGCTGGCGGCCTCGCCCCGGAAGGTCAGGGCGCCGTTGTCGCCGAGGAAGAAGTCGCCGCCGCCCTCGAAGCCGATGGAGCCTTCGCGCCGGGCCAGCAGCAGGGCGGCGTCCATGCGCGCGGGATTCCATAGGCGGATCAGGTCGCCCAGAGCGTCGCCCCGGTCGATCCACACGCTGTCGATATTGGCCACGAACACCGGACCGTCGCCCAGCAGGGGGCGGGCCTTCTTCAGCCCGCCGCCGGTCTCCAGCAGTTCGGCGCGCTCGTCAGAGATGCGGATGCTCGGCCGCGTGCGGGCGGCCAGATGGCTTTCCAGCCGGTCGGCGAACCAGTGGACGTTGACCACGACGTCGGTCACGCCCGCCTCGGCCAGCCGGTCGAGCACATGGTCGATCAGCGCCTTGCCGCCGACCTCGACCAGAGCCTTGGGCCGGTCGTTGGTGAGCGGGCGCATCCGCGTGCCGAGCCCGGCGGCCAGGACCATGGCGGTGGGGGGGGCGGTCATCGACGCACTTCCTTCGGCGCGTGGCGGTCCATCCAGGCGGCGACGGCTTCGAGACCGGGCGCCGTCAGATTGGCGTTCAGGTGCGCCCACATGCGCGGCATAAAGGCGGCGTAGCGGGGCTTGCCGTCGCGGGCGATCAGGCGGGCGAAGATCCCGAGAATGCGCGCCTCGTTCAGGGCGGCCAGACCGGCGTAGGACGCCATGAAGGCCTCGCGGTCGGTCTCGGGGCGCAGGGCGAAATAATGCTCGAGCGCCAGAGCCTCCAGTTCGGGCGCCACGTCGCGGCGGGCATCCTGCAGCAGGGAGTGCAGATCCCATGACGGGTGGGCCTTCACCGCATCCTGGAAGTCGATCATCCCGACCGAGGCGGCGCCGGTCCTGCCGTCCAGCCGGATCAGGTTCTCGGCGTGATAGTCGCGGTGGGCCATGATGGAGGCGCCCGCCTCGCCCGCCGTCGTGATCGGCGCCCAAGCGGCGCGCCATTCGGCGACGGCGGCGTCGTCGAAGCTGAGCGAGGGGATCAGCTTGGGCAGCCATTCGACGAAGAGGTCGGCCCCGCCTTGCAGCGCCGTCTGGTCATAGGTCAGCAGGGGCCAGTCGCCCGCTGCGCCCGTCAGCGTCTCGGGCGTCGGGGCGGCGTGCAGGACGGCGAGCGCCTCGACGGCGGCGCGATAGAGGGGGGCGGGGTCGGCGCCGTCCTCAATGACGCGGGCGAACAGGGCGTCGCCGAAATCCTCGATCACGGCCAGGCCGTTGGGGGCGTCGACGGCGACGATCTCGGGCGCCGACAGGCCGAGCGACTTCAGGTGGGCGGCGACGGCGGCGAAGGCCTCGATGCGTCCGGCCGACAGGCGGGCGACGGCGTTCCAGCCGTGCGCGTGGCGCTGGTCCGGCGTCCATGACGGATCGCAGGGGCGGCTCTCGGCGGCGGGGGCCTGATCCATCAGCATCAGGAAGGCGCCGGACGGCGTGGTCAGCCGCTCGTATCGGCGTGTCGAGGCGTCGCCGGGCAGGGGCGCGCGGACGGCCCCGGCCAGCCCGGCCGAGCGCAGAAAATCGAGACGGAGGGCTTCGCGGTCAGACATGGAGTTCCTTCAGTTTCGCTTCCCACGAGCCTGCGCCGGAAACGGTCGCAACTCTTCCAGAGAGGCCCCTATCGCCGCCCTCGCGGAGGGCGGCTGCTTGAGGGGCGGGTTCCGAGATTTCGATGATCAACCGGTCGGGGCCCAGCATCCGGCCGGGATCGTCGCCCAGGCGTTCGGGCCATTCGATCAGGGCGCAGCCTTCGTCCAGCGCCTCGTCCAGTCCGACCTCGAAGGCCTCCTCGGGCCGGGTCAGGCGATAGAGGTCGAAATGGGCGATGGGCGGATCGCTCTCATAGAACTGGACCAGGGTGAAGGTCGGCGACGGCACGTCCTCGTCGGGGCGCGTCAGGGCGCGGATCAGGCCCCGCGCCAGCGTCGACTTGCCCATGCCCAGCGGGCCGTAGAGCAGGACGGCCTCGCCCGGTTCCAGCAGGGGGGCGATGGCTTCGCCGAGGCGGGTGGTGGCGTCGGCGTCGGGAAGGTCGAAAGTCGTCATGCGGAGGGCATCAGGCGAAGGTCGCGTCAGGATCGGCGGCCAGGGTCCGCTCGACGAAGGTTTTCAGTTTCAGGGTGGCGGCCTGGGCGTCGACGTCCAGGGCCAGCGGCGGGATGGGGCGGCCGACGATCAGGTCGAAGGCGCGGCCCTTCTTGTTCAGCAGTTCGTGGAAGAGGGTGATGTCGCGCAACTCTTGCGACACCTTGTCGAACAGGTGGAACAGGCGGCTGGTCGGACCGGCGACGTGGATCGGGATCACCGGCGCCTCGTACTTGCGGGCGAGCGAAGCGGCGGTGGCGGCCCAGTCGGGGTCGGTCAGCAAGCCGTCCCGGCCGACGCGGGCCAGACGCCCGGCCGGGAACATGACGACGCAGCGTTCGGCCTCGAACGCTTCCTTGGCGGCCTGGAGGGTGGCGCGGGTCTTTTCGCGCGTGCGCTTGGCCGTGACCCATTCGACGGGGACGACGGTCTCCGACAGGCGGGGCGAGACGCGCAGGGCGTCGGCGTTGGCGAAATAGATCAGGTCGTTGCGCACCGTGCGCAGGGCGTCGTGCACGGCCAGGCCGTCGGCGATGCCGGTCGGGTGGTTGCACACCACCAGGCAGCGGCCAGACGCAGGCAGGCGGTCCAGATGCGCCGTCCGCACCGTCAACTCCAGCAGGTCGGAGACGTAATCCAGCGCCTGTCGTCCGGCCATGGGGCCGATGGCGTCGGCCATGCGCCGCGCCTTGGCGTAGTCGAGCAGGCCGTAGAGGGCGGGCCGCGCCAAAGGCCAGGCGGCCGATCCCGTCAGCCGGGGCGCGCGCTCGGCGATCAGGACGTCGACAATGTGCGGAGCCGGACTCATCGCCTGCTTGTCGCCGAGGCGGCGGCGGCGGGCAAGCGCCATCCAGCTTGGCTAGGACCGGATCGCCGCCTATGCAGGAAGCCTGACCATTCTTTGGGGGAGTGTAGCGTAATGACCCAATCACACTGGATGACGGCGGCGGCCGTCCAGATGCTGTTGCTGGCGGGCGGCTTGGCCGCGACGCCGGTTTTGGCCCAGGAAGCGCCGGCCGCAGCGGTTGCGCCGGCTCAGGCTGAGGCCTCGGACCGCCTCGGGCTGAAGGATCTGGCGATGATGGAGCGGGTCGGCGATCCGCGCGTCTCGCCCGACGGCCGTCGCGTCATCTACGCCGTCACCCGGACGGACTGGGAGGGCAACCGCAACCTGACCGGCCTGTGGATGGTCGACGTCGACGGCGCGACGGCGCCGCGTCGCCTGCCGATCTCAGAGGGCGGCGTCTCGGGCGCGCGCTGGGCGCCGGACGGGCAGTCGATCTATTTCCTGTCGCCGCGCGGCGGGTCGAACCAGGTGTGGCGGACGGACCGCGAGGGCATGGCGGCGGCCCAGGTGACGACCTTGCCGGTGTCCCTGTCGGGCTTCCGCTTCACGCCGGACGGCAAGGCCCTGGTGCTGGGCGTGTCGGTCTATACGGACTGCGAGACCCTGGACTGCACCAAGGACCGCCTGGCCGAACGGGCCAAGTCGAACCAGCAGGTCTATGACCGGATGCCGCTGCGGGTGTTCGACCGCTGGGCCGACGGACGCCAGAGCCACATCTTCCTGCAGCCGCTGAACGGCTCGGGCTTCGCCGAGGGTCAGCCGCGCGACCTGACCGCCGGACTGGACGCCGACGTCAGCGTCGGCGAGGGCGGGCTGACGATCGCGCGTGACGGGCGCGCCTTCATCTATGCGGCGCGCAAGCAGGCGGACCGCGCCGCCTTCACCAACAACAGCGACCTGTATCGCCTGAGCCTGGACGGCGGCCCCGCCGTCAACCTGACCCCGGATCACTCGGGGCCGGACGGCGCGCCCGCCCTGTCGCCCGACGGACGGCGTCTGGCCTGGCTGGCCGCTCCGCGCGAGAACGTCGGCGGCGATCAGCCGGTGGTCATGGTGGCCGATGCGAACGGCGCGAACGCCCGCGCCCTGACCAATTGGGATCGCGGCCCCAGCGGCCTGACCTGGCGTTCGGACGGCCGTGCGCTCTATGTGACGGCCGCCGACGAAGGCCAGAACCGCCTGTTCGAGATCGACGCCCGCACCGGCGCGGTGAAGGCCCTGACCGACATCGGCTCGGTCGGCGATTTCGACGAGGTCGGCGGCGTCCTGGCCTACGCCCATGAGAGCTTCACGGCCCCGACGCAGGTCTTCATCGCCCGGAACGGCCAGGCCGCGCGTCAGGCCACCCAGCACAACGCCGAACTGCTGGCCCGCATCGATCTGCCCCGTCCCGAGGAAATCCGCTTCCCCGGCTGGAACGACGAGACGGCGCACGGCTGGGTGTTCAAGCCCGCGGGCTTCGTCGAGGGCCGCAAATATCCGGCCGTCTATCTGATCCACGGCGGGCCCAAGTCGCCCTGGACCGAGAGCTGGTCCTACCGCTGGAATCCGCAGGTCTATACGGCGGCGGGCTATGCGGTGGTGATGGTCAACTTCCACGGCTCGCCGGGCTACGGCCAGGCCTTCACCGACGCCATCAACGACCACTGGGGCGATCGTCCGCTGGAAGACCTGCAAAAGGGCTGGCAGGCGGCGCTGTCGGCCAATCCGTGGATCGACGGCGAACGCGCCTGCGCGCTGGGCGCCTCCTACGGCGGCTATATGGTCAATATGATCGCGGGCCAGTGGAACGAGCCGTGGCGCTGCCTGGTCAACCACGCCGGGGTGTTCGACGTGCCGCAGCTGATGAACGCCATGGACATCTCGACCTTCATCCATGAGTTCGGCGGCGCGACCTGGGACCGCAAGGCGGTCTATGACGCCCACAACCCCGAGACCTACGCCGGCGACTGGAAGAAACCGATGCTGGTGCTGCACGGCTCCAAGGATTTCCGCGTGCCGATGGAGCAGGGGCTGGCGACCTTCTCAGCGCTGCAGCGCCTGAACATCCCCAGCCGCTTCGTCCATGTGCCGGACGAGAACCACTGGGTGCTGAAGCCCCAGACCTGGGTCGAGTGGCAGCAGGAGATCCTGGACTGGACGGCCGACTGGACGAAGGAAGGTCAGTAAACCGCGAGCTGAACAGGAGACTTTGCGGGCGGCGCGCGGCGGTGTTAGGCCTTCGGCCAGACTTCACATCCGCATGAGGAGCGCCTGAATGCGCCGCCTGCCCCATCTCCTGTCCGGCCTCAGCGCCGCCGCCCTGCTGACCGCCACGGCCCTTCCGGCCCTGGCCGAGGGGACGCTCGCCGCTCCGGCCGCGGCGACGGCCCCAGCGACGGCCCAGGCCCGCGCCGCCTTCACCTATCAGGACATGATCTCGGCCAACCGGCTGGGCGATCCTCAGGTGTCGCCGGACGGCGAGTGGGTGGTCTATTCGCTGACCCAGACGGATGTGGCGGCCAACAAGCGCTCCAGCGCCCTCTACCTCCTGGGCCTGAAGGGCGAGGCGCAGCCGCAGAAGCTGGCCATCTCCGAAGGCGGCGCCAACACCGCCCGCTGGGGCGCCGACGGCAAGCTGTATTTCCTGTCGGGCCGTTCGGGCTCCAGCCAGGTCTGGGTCTCGGCCGACAAGGGCGCGACGGCGACGCAGGTCACGGCCCTGCCGACCGACGTCAACGCCTATCGCATCAATGGCGCGGGCGACGCCGTGGCCGTGTCTCTGGCTGTCTACCCGGATGCGGCGGACCTGAACGCCTCGGTCGCGCGCGGCAAGACCGAGGCCGAGCGCAAGTCGACCGGCCAGGTCTATGATCGCATGTTCGTGCGTCACTGGGATACGTGGAACGACCACACCCAGAACCACCTCTTCGTCCAGTCGATCGGCGCCGACGGCAAGGCGGGCGGCGAGCCGGTCTGGGTCACGAAGGGCTTCGACGGCGACACCCCCTCCAAGCCGTTCGGCGACGAGAGCGAGTTCACCTTCGCCCCTGACGGGCGGTCGCTGGTCTTCTCGGCGCGCAAGGCCGGGAACAGCGAGCCGTGGAGCACCAACTTCGACCTCTACAGCGTCGCCGTCTCGGCGCCCGGCCAACTGACCAATCTGACCGAGGCCAACCCGGCCTGGGACACCGGCCCGGTCTTCTCGCCCGACGGTCAGACCCTGGCCTACCGCGCCATGGCTCGTCCGGGCTTCGAGGCCGACAAATATTCGATCTTCCTGCGCGACGTCGCCACCGGCCAGACGCGCCAGATCGCGGCCAACTGGGATCGCTCGGCCGATACGCTGCAATGGTCGAAGGACGGGAACACCCTCTATACGACGGCGGGCGACGTCGGTCAGACCCGCCTGTTCGCCATCGACGCGCGCAACGGGGTGGTGACGCCGCTGACAGGCGAAGGCCACGTCGGCGCCTTTCAGCAGACGCCCTCGGGCTTCGTCATGGCGGTCGACACCCTGACCTCGCCCAGCGACCTGTTCTTCAAGACCTATCGCGGCCGCGAAATGCCGCGCCGCCTGACCAACGTGAACCCGCAGCTGGCGACCAAGGCCTTCGGCGAGGCCGAGCAGTTCAGCTTCCCCGGCTGGAACAATGAGACGGTCCACGGCTATGTCATCAAGCCGGCGAATTACGTCGAAGGACAGAAGTATCCGGTCGCCTTCCTGATCCATGGCGGGCCGCAGGGCTCGTTCGGCAACAGCTGGTCCTATCGCTGGAACCCCGAGACCTATGCGGGCGCGGGCTATGCGGTGGTGATGATCGATTTCCACGGCTCGACCGGTTACGGCCAGGAATTCACCGACGCCATCAGCCAGCACTGGGGCGACCGCCCGCTGGAAGACCTGCAGAAGGGCTGGGCCTTCGCCCAGTCGAAGTATGACTTCCTGGACGGGAACAACGCCTGCGCCCTGGGCGCCTCCTACGGCGGCTATATGATCAACTGGATCGCCGGCAACTGGCCGGGCGAGTTCAAATGCCTGGTCAACCACGACGGCGTCTTCGACACCTTCGGCATGGGCTACGGCACCGAGGAGCTGTGGTTCACCGAGTGGGAATACGGCGGCACGCCGTGGGAGAATCCGGAAGGCTATCAGAAGTTCAACCCGGCCAACCACGTGCAGAACTGGCGCGACCCGATGCTGGTGATCCAGGGCGACCTCGATTTCCGCATCCCGACGTCTCAGGCCCTGTCGACCTTCACCGCCCTGCAACGGCGCGGGGTCGAGAGCCGCTTCGTCTTCTTCCCGGACGAGAACCACTGGGTGCTGAAGCCGGCCAACAGCCTGCAATGGCACAATGAGGTGTTCGGCTGGCTGGAAAAGCATCTGGCCAAGTAGGGCTCGGCCTGACTTCGGGGCGCGGTTCGACAGGGCCGCGCCCTTCGGCTTTCGGGGAGGCGGAATGACGAGACGAGGGCTTCTGGCGCCGCTTCTGGCGACTGTGGCGACGGCGGCCTGCGCGCCGTTGGTCGGCGAAGGCCCGACGCTGCCGACCCCGCTGGGGCCGCCCGGCTGGCGGATGGCGCGCGCGGCCTATGGCGCCGATCCGCGTCAGACGGTGCGCCTCTATCGCCCGGCGCGGGCGGGAGGCTTGCCGATCCTGGTCCTGCTGCCCGACGGCGCGCCCGACGCGGCGGATGAACGGGCGGCGCGCGATCTGGCCGAGCGCGGCTTCGTCGTGGTCGTGGCCGACCGACGCGCAGCGCCGAGCAGCATCTACCCGGCCTATATCGCCGATGCGGCGGCGGCCCTCGCCTGGGCGGCGCGGCGGGCGGCTGATCTGGGCGGCGACGCGAGGCGGATCGGCGTGCTGGGCCAGGGCGAGAGCGGCCGCGCGGCTCTGATGCTGGCGCTGGACCGGCGCTATCTGGCGGCGGCGGGCGCGCCCGGCGCGGTGCGCGCGGCGGCGGCCTTGGGCGCGCCGCAGCGGCCGGACGCGACCTTCACCGACCCGTCCGCCTATGGCGGCGCCCCCGACGCAGCGCCGGTCTGGCGCGGAGCGGCGGGCGATAGGGCGGGCGCACTCGCCTTCCTGCGCGGGGCGCTGGGCTAGGTCTCGGCGGTCAACTGTCGTGTCAGCGTGTTTCCCCCGTCTCGCCAAGGTCACGGTTTTCCGCTAGAGGAAGCCATGACAGACAAGATGACCCCCCAGGCGGCGCTGGACCGCCTCGAAACCCTCTACAATCAATCGGTCGCCAACCTGCGCACCGCAGTGAAGCGTTTTCTCGAGACCGGCGAGCGCGCCGATCCCGAAGCTCGGGCCGCCGGCCTGTTCGCCTATCCCCGACTGACCATCAGCTGGTTCGGCGACCGCCCGCAGGATCTCGAGACCCGCGCCTTCGGCCGCCTGTCGCGCCCCGGCGTCTATACGACCACCGTCACCCGCCCCGACCTGTACCGCGCCTATCTGCTGGAGCAACTGACGCTGCTGTCCGATGAATACGGCGCCCGGATCACGGTCGAGCCGTCGGAACAGGAAATCCCCTTCCCCTATGTGCTGGACGGTTCCGGCGTGGTGCTGGACAGCTCCATGACGGCGGCCATCGCCCGCTGGTTCCCGACCACGGATCTGGCCCACATCGGCGATGAAATCTCGGACGGCCTGTTCGAGCCGGGCGAGGACTTCCCCCTGGCCCAGTTCGACGGCCTGCGCACCGACTTCTCGCTGGCTCGCCTGCGTCACTACACCGGCACGCCGGTCGAGGACGTGCAGAGCTTCATCCTGTTCACCAACTACAACCGCTACGTCGACGAGTTCGTGCGCTGGGCTACGGCCGAGATCGCCGACCCCGACAGCCCCTATGAAAGCCTGTCCTGCGCCGGGGGCGTGGTGGTGACCAGCGCCACCGACAACCCCGAGGCGGCCATCATGGACGCCGCCTGGCGCAAGCATCAGATGCCGGCCTATCACCTGACGCGGCCGGACGGTCAGGGCATCACCCTGGTCAACATCGGCGTCGGGCCATCCAACGCCAAGACCATCTGCGACCACCTGGCGGTCATGCGGCCGCACGCCTGGATGATGATCGGCCATTGCGGCGGCCTGCGCGGCAGCCAGACCATCGGCGACTATGTGCTGGCCCACGCTTACTTGCGCGACGATCATGTGCTGGACGCCGTCCTGCCCGCCGACATTCCGATCCCCAACATCGCCGAGGTGCAGCGCGCCCTCTACGATGCCACCAAGCTGGTCTCGGGCGCGCCGGGCGAAGAGGTGAAGAAGCGGCTGCGCACCGGCACCGTGGTCACCACCGACGACCGCAACTGGGAGCTGCGCTATTCCAAGTCGGCCCTGCGCTTCAACCAGAGCCGCGCCGTCGCCATCGACATGGAAAGCGCCACCATCGCCGCGCAGGGCTATCGCTTCCGCGTGCCTTACGGGACGCTGCTGTGCGTCTCGGACAAGCCGCTGCACGGCGAGATCAAGCTGCCGGGCCAGGCCAACCGCTTCTACGAAGGTTCGATCTCCGAGCATTTGCAGATCGGCATTCAGGCGGTGGACCTGCTCAGGGCCGAGGGCGCTCGTCTGCACTCGCGCAAACTGCGCGCCTTCGATGAGCCGCCGTTTAGGTAAGCCGAAACGCTGACCTAGCGAGGGCGTCGGGTTTTCCCCGGCGCCTTTTTTGCTTGGGTGGAGGGGGTAACCGCACCCGCGCGTCGACGACAACAAAAGAACTTTACAAAAGAAAGTTCTTGGCTCATCTTTTTTGCTACAAGCAGGGAGAGACGCCATGACCCGCGACCAGGTTCAATCCGTTCACGACGACATCGCCTATATGAAGGCCCTCGCCCAGGAAGGGCGTCAGGCGCCGCTGGTGGGCGGCCGCATTCTGATCACCGCAGGTCTGGTGTTCGGCGTGGCGGCTATCGTTCACTACGGCGTCGACAGCGGCCTGATAGACGTTTCGCCCGTCGCCTACCCGGTTGTCTGGGGGACGGCCATGCTGATCTTTTTCGGCGCCCTGATCGTGGGGATCAGGCAGGCGGACCGCAAACCGGGCGCGCAATCGGCGAGCAATCGCGCCTCCGGCGCGGGTTGGATGGGCGCCGGTCTGGGCATTTTCGTCATGTCCCTGGCCATGGGGGTGATCGGGTGGAAGACGCAGAGCGACACCGCCGCCATGGTTTTCCCGTCGCTGATCTTCGCCCTTTATGGCTCCGCCTGGGCGGTGTCGGCGACGATGAGCGGGCAGAAGTGGCAGTGGTGGCTGGCGGTGGGCTGCTGGATCGCGACGCCGCTGATCGCCTTCCTGATCGGCAGTCCGCTGATGTGGCTGGGTTATGCGGCCGGATTGTTCCTGTTCGCGCTGATCCCCGGTTTGATCCTGGTGCGCCAAGAACCGACGGGAGTGGTTTGACATGACCGCCACGGAACCCGTGACCGATACAGGCGACGACTTCGACATCGGCCGCATCGACGAGGTGATCCACGGCCGGGTGCGCCTGGGGATCATGGCCTATCTGTCCGGGGTGGAGAGCGCCGACTTCGGCGAGCTGAAGGCGCGGCTGCAGACGACGGACGGCAATCTGTCGGTGCATTTGCGCAAGCTGGAGGAGGCGGGCTTCGTCGCCGTGTCCAAGAGTTTCCAGGGCCGCAAGCCCCTGACGCGGGCCAGCATGACGGAGACGGGGCGTGACGCCTTCCTCGCCTATCTGGACGCCATGTCGGCCCTGGTGGCGGGGCGTTAGCCCAGACTGGCGCCTCCCGTCGAACAGTCTAAGAAAGGCGGTCATGAGCGACCGCCTTTCGCCGTTCGAGGCCATCGACAACTTCCGCGACTATGGCGGCTACGCCGTGGACGATCGCCTGCTGGCGCGCGGGCGCCTCTACCGCGCGGCGCATCAGGCGCGGGCGACGCAGGCGGACGTAGCGCGGTTGGAGGCGCTGGGGCTGGCGGCCGTGGTCGATCTGCGTCGGCCCAGCGAGCGGCGAGCCCAGCCCTCGCGTCGTCCGGTCGGCTGGGCCGGGAGACTGATCGAAAGCGACCATGACGACGGCGGCGAGGCGCCGCACCTGACCTTTCTGAAGACCGCCGACCTGACCGAGACGTCAGGCCGCGCCTTCATGACCGAAACCTATCGCCGCCTGCCGTTCGAGGCGGCCCATGTCGACCTGTTCGGGCGCTACTTCCGCCTGCTGGCCGAGGTCGAGGGGCCGGTGCTGATCCACTGCGCGGCGGGCAAGGACCGAACCGGCCTTCTGGCGGCCCTGACCCACAGACTGCTGGGCGTGGCCCACGACGACCTGATGGCGGACTATCTGGCGACCAATCAGGCCGTGGATATGGACGGTCGGGCCGATGAGGTCGCGCGCAAGCTGACCGCCATGACCGGCCGCACGGCGTCGCACGGGGCGGTGGTCGCCTTTCTGGGCGTCGAGGCGGCCTATCTGGACGAGGCCTTCGGCGCCATGCGCGCGCACAGCGGCTCGGTCGACGCCTATCTGGAGCGCGTTCTGGGCGTGGATGCGTCGCTGGCCGACCGCATCCAGGCGCGGTTGACGCCGTGAGCGGCTTATCTGTTCGCCATGTCGAGACGCGCCCGTGGCGCGATCCCCTGGCGGCGGCGGCGGGGGTGAATCGTCGCGCGGGCGCCCTCGCCCTGCTGGCCGGGGCGGGCGACGCGCGGGCGCACGGCGGACGCTGGTCCTTCGTGGCCTGTGAACCGGATCAGACGTTTGTCGGTCGTGCGGACGATGGGGCGCTGTTCCAGCGCCTGCGTGAGCCCGCCTATGCAGACGGCGGGGTCGTCGGGCTGATGAGCTATGACGCCGGGGCGCGGCCTGCAACCGGCGAGCGTGGGGGCGACTGGCCGGACCTGATGCTGGCGCGCTATCCGGCCCTGCTGGCCTTCGACCACCAAGACCGACAGGTGCGGGCGATCGGGCGCGGGGTGGACATCGATGCGGCGCGCCTTGAGGCGCAGCGCGCGGCGGCCTGGCTAGAGACGGCGGCCTCGACGGACACGCCCGCGCCGCCGAGTGACGGCGTGATCGAGGAAGGTTCGGGCGCGGCCTATGAGGCGGCGGTGGCCGACGTGGTCGCCCGCATCGGCGCCGGGGAGCTGTTCCAGGCCAATATCGCGCGCGCCTGGACCGGGCGGCTGCAGCCGGAGCGCGATCCGTTCGAGGTGTTCCTGCGGCTGTCGGCGGGGCGGGGCGCGGCCTATGGCGCCTTCTGGCGGCTGGGCGAGCGGGCGTTGGTGTCCAACTCGCCGGAACTGTTCCTGACCTTCGACGGCGACAGCGGTCGTATCGAGACCCGGCCGATCAAGGGCACCCGCGCGCGCCACCCCGACCCGGCGCGCGACGCGGCCCTGGCGGCGGAGCTGGTCGCCAGCGCCAAGGACCGGGCCGAGAACCTGATGATCGTCGATCTGATGCGCAACGACGTGGCGCGGGCGGCGCGGCCCGGTTCGGTTCAGGTCGAGCGCCTGTTCGCGCTGGAGAGCCATCCGACGGTGCATCATCTGGTCTCGACGGTGAGCGCCCAGGCGGCGCAGGGCGTCGGCCCCGCCGAGGTCATGGAGGCCGCCTTCCCGCCCGGCTCCATCACCGGCGCGCCCAAGCATCAGGCCATGAAGGTGATCGCGGGCCACGAGCCGCCGCGCGGGCCGTGGTGCGGCTCTCTGTTTGGCTGGGGGCTAGGCGACGAGGCGCGGCTGACGGCCTCGGTCCTGATCCGCACGGCGGCGTTCGAGCGTCGTGCGGACGGCTGGCGCTGGCGCGCCCTGGCCGGGGCGGGGATCGTCGCCGACAGTGATCCCCGCGCCGAACGGCTGGAGACCGAGGCCAAGTTCCGCGCCTTGAAGGAGGCCCTGGTCGGCGTCGATTAGCAGTCGGTGCAGGCGATCCGATCCGTCGTCCGCGGCCGCAGATAGTAGTTCCGCTGAAAGGCGATGCCGCCCGGAATCATCTGGCCGAAGGCGGACGCATAGCCGTAGTTCGTCTCGCCCAGAATCACAGTCTGGCCGTCGGTGATCAGGTCCGGCGGGAGGTCGGCGACGGGGGATCCCCGGCCGCGGGCCGGTAGGATGTCGGCACCCTTGGCGTCCTTGGCGCTCTTGGCGCGGCTCCATTCGACCGTGGCGACGCCGCGCGTATCCACGGTGACGCTTGAGACGCGGATCGACAGGGTCTCGGCGGAGAAGGGCCGCATGATCATGTCGCCGATCGCGAAGACGCCTTTCAGATCCTCGACATTGGTGCCGCCGGACTGGGCCACCAGATCCGCGACCATGGAGGCGACGTGGCTGGCGCGGCGCTCAGCCATATAGCCCTGGGAGAATTCGATCAGGCCGAAGTAGATGGTGATCATCACGGGCGCGATCAGGGCGAACTCGACCGCCGAGACCCCGCGCCGGTCCCGCAACAGGCGGCGCAGCGGCCGGATGTTCGCGGCGCGCCTCATTGGTAGGGCTCATTGCGGAAGGCCAGGGTGGTGGTCAGCATCACGCGATGATCGGTGGTGCGCGACACGGCCTGGGCGATAAAGGGTGTGACGATGGGCTGTTCGTACCAGACGCGCACCAGCACCCGATCGCCGGGATCACCCGGCATATAGGTCAGGACGCTGGGATCGAAGACGCCTGTTTTCAGCGGGTCGGCGTCCGGCGGGGTCGAGAAACCGTCGACTACGCGGATGTCGATGAAGGCGCGGCTGGGGCAGTCGGCGGCGAAGACGCTCATCTTGGCGCACAGGCGCTCTTTGATGTCTCCAATCTCCAATTGCTGTTCCTGAGCCAGACCGGTGCGGATCTGGCGTCCAGCGTCGGAGACGGCCGTTTCGACCAGGGCGTCGACCAGCAGCATCAGACCGATCTCCAATATGCCGAACAGCAGGATGAAGAAAGGGAAGGCCACGAGGGCGAACTCCACGGCGGTGGAGCCCTCGCGACGACGCCGACGATGCATCAGGCCCAGCCCTCGGCGCATGGGATCAGGGGGCCGTGGACGGGCGGGCGGCGACGGGCGCGCAGCGGGCTCCGCAAGCGACTTCCACCGCTTCGCCGCCGCGCCAGACGCGCACCGAGCCGGTTTCGCCGGGGCTGACGGCCACCTGGCGTTGGAACAGGGGGCGGCCCAGGGCGTCGACGGCGATGATCTCGGTCAGGCCGTAGCTCTTGCCGGTGATGAACAGGGTGCGGGCGTCGGTCACGGCGACGTCGGCGATGCGCGGATTGGCCACGATCACCGACCCAGCTGGAGCGCGAAGCCGCACTTGCGTCGCCTGGTCCAGCTTGACGTCGAGCGGGCGCTCTTGCGCGAGGGCGGGCATGGCGAGCGCGAGCGTCGCGGTCAGGCCGGCGAGAAGAGAAGCTGGGCGCATGGCGGGGCCTCCGTGAGGATCAGAACAGGCGCGCGCGAGCGCCGTACGCGAACCTGACCGGCAAAGGTCAAGAAACCCTGAAATTCTCCGCTTGGGCCGAACTCAGCCATGAAATCTAGTAAACGAGAAAGTAACCATCAATATTGCGCAGCGGCGCCGAGATTTTACTCGCTCTTAAGGGGCGGCGGCGCATTGTCTCCATGCAAACGGGGGTCAAGCGGGCAAAACCGACGACCCTGATAGTGGGTCATCTGCTCGTTACTGAAAGAAGGAAGACACAATATGCGTAACTTCATCACGCGCTTCGCCAAAGACGAATCCGGCGCCACGGCCATCGAATACGGCCTGATCGCTGCTCTGATCGCGGTTGTCATCATCGGCGCCGTCGCCGCCCTGGGCACTCAGCTCAAAGGCACCTTTGAGAAGGTGAAGGACGACATGGCGAGCCCGCCGACGGGCGGCTGATACGCTCAAGAACGATGAAGACGGCCGGAGCGGATCGCTCCGGCCGTTTTTACTTTTGGCTGAAGTTTGCTGCCGATCAAGAAACTACGTCTTAAGTTCTCGGGTGTATCGTTTGGGCATGAGCGTCATATTCTCTGCTGTTGTGGTGATCTTGCCCGTTCTGGCGGTCATTGCGGCCCTCCATGATCTGACCACCATGAAGATCCCGAACTGGATCTCGGCGGTGTTGATCGTCGCCTTTTTCCCAGCGGCGTTCGCCCTGGGGTTGCCGCTCGGCGTGGTGGGCGCTTCGGTCGGTCTGGCGATCGCTATGCTCGTCGTCGGCATGGGCATGTTCGCGGCGAACTGGATCGGCGGCGGCGACGCCAAGCTGTTGGCCGCCTCCATGCTGTGGATGGGCGTCTCGGGCGGCGTGCCGTTTGTTCTTTATACAGCGTTGGTCGGCGGCGGCTTCTGTCTGCTGCTGATGACGGCGCGCAGCCATCTGCCCTTTTTCGCCCAGACCGGCCCAGGCTGGGTCATGCGCTTGATGCAGCCCAAGGGCGACATTCCCTATGGGGTCGCCATCGCCATCGGCGCCCTGTTGGCCTATCCGTCCAGCCCGCTGATTACGGCTTACATCGCCGGCTGATGACGTCGTTCGTCAAGGGCGGCCCAGCTTAGGGGCGCGTTAACCATGACGAGCCATTATCCCTGACAGGCAGGGGGCGGATCATCCGGGTTCGCGCGATCGCGTCTGCCGGAGACACTGGATGAAACCCGCCAAGATCGCCGTCATCTGTATTGCAGCCCTCGCGGCCATCGGTCTGGCGCTGGTCGTGCGCGCCATGGGCTCGTCGGGACAGCCGACGGCGACCGCCACCGCCGCCGTCGAGACGGGGCCCATGGCCAAGGTGCTGGTCGCGGCGCGCGACCTGGAGCCGGGCCGTCGTCTGGTCGATGCGGATCTGAGCTGGAAAGACTGGCCGGCCGACGAACTCAATCCCCTTTTCATCACCGACGGTCCGCCGCCGCCGTCCAAGGCCGAGGGCGCCGCCGCCGAGAACGCGGCCGTCGAGGGCGCGGGCGACGCCAAAAGCACAACGGTGGACAAGGCCATGAAGGCCGTCGCCGAACTGAACACGCCGGGGGCCAAGTCCGACTACATCGGCGCCGTGGTGCGCGAACCTATTCTGGCCGGAGAGCCTCTGGTGGCGCGCAAGATCGTGCGCGCCGGGGACAGCGGCTACATGGCCGCCTATCTGGAGCCGGGCATGCGGGCCATGGCGATCCGCGTGACGGTCGAGACGGCGGCGGGCGGCTTCATCCTGCCTGGCGACCGTGTGGACGTCCTGCTGACGCGCGAGGTCAAGGGCTCGGGCGACGACGGCGGGACCAAATATTCAGCCGCCACGGTGATGCGCAACGTCAAGGTTCTGGCCATCGACCAGAGCACCCGCGCCGCCGAGGACGAGCAGGCGGTCGTCGGCGCCACCGCGACGCTGGAGCTGACGGGCCGCGACGCCGAAGTCCTGGCCCTGGCCAAGTCCGAGGGCGAACTGTCGCTGGTGTTGCGCTCCTATGCCGATACGGCCGGACCGTCGGGCCATGTGCCGGGGGCGGTGCGCGGCCGCGCGACGAGCGGCGGAGGCTCGGTCGTGCGCGTCTATCGCGAAGGCCAGGCCGAGACGGTGGCGGTGCCATGAAGACGGGACTATCGGGCATGAATCGTTTCGCTTTCGCCGCCTGCGCCGCCCTGATCGCGCTGGGCGGCTCTGCGGCGTCGGACGGCGCTCGCGCCCAGACGCGCGCCGCCATCACCGCAGGCTCGGCCCCGCAGATGGTCAACCTGCCGCGCGGAACCTCCTTCGCCGTCGACCTGCCGGCCGATGCGCGCGACGTCATCATCTCCAACCCGACCGTGGCCGAAGCCATGCTGCATTCGCCGCGCCGGATCACCATGATCGGCCTGGCGGGCGGCGAGACGGACGCCGTCTTCCTGGATGCGAGCGGACGCACCATCCTGGCGCTGCGAGTGCGCGTGGACGCGGGCGTCAGCGCGCTTCAGGACACCCTGGCGCGTGTGGCGCCGGGCTCGAACGTGCGCGCCGAGGCGGTCAACGACAGCATCATTCTGACCGGCGTGGCGGCCAGCCCGCTGGAGGCCGAACGCGCCGCCCAGGTGGCCCGCGCCTTCGTCAGCGCGCCAGAAAAGGTCATGAACATGATCGCCGTCGCCGGATCGGATCAGGTGACGCTGAAGGTGCGCGTGGTCGAGGTGCAGCGCAACGCCATCAAGCAGCTCGGATTCGACACCCAGGCGGTGATCGGCCGTGTCGGCGACACTCAATGGCTGTTGGGCAACAGCGCCACCTGGGGCGTGAACGGCTCATTCCTGGGCGGTCTGGCCGGCGGGATCGCGCGCGACACCACCAAGAATTTCCAGATGCAGGTGCCCTGTGTCGGCCCCGGCTGGCCCGAGGGCGCCATGTGTCCGGTCACGGTTGACGGCAGCACCGGCGACCCCTCCAACTGGGACACCGCCAAGCCCGGCACCGGCCCCGGCTCGGATGGGCTGAACAAGGGCGAGGCCATGCTCAAGGCCTTCGAGCGCGTCGGTCTGGTGCGGACGCTGGCCGAGCCCAATCTGACGTCGGTCAATGGCGAGGCGGCCAGCTTCCTGGCCGGGGGCGAGTTCCCCGTGCCCGCCGGGCGCGACCGCGAAGGCCAGATTACAGTCGAGTACAAGCCCTACGGCGTGGGCCTGTCGTTCCGGCCGGTGGTTCTGTCGGAAGGGCGCATCAGCCTGCAGGTCAAGGTCGAGGTGTCGGAGCTGACGCCTAACGGCGGTCTGACCATCGGCGCGGGCACGCCGTCCTCGATCACCCTGCCGGGCCTGACGGTGCGGCGCAGCGAGAACACCATTGAACTGCCCTCGGGCGGGTCGATGATGATCGCCGGCTTGCTGCAGGAATCGACGCGTCAGGCGATCGACGCCCTGCCGGGCATGACCAATCTGCCGGTGCTGGGCCAGCTGTTCCGCTCGCGCGACTATGTGATGGGCGAGACCGAACTGGTGGTCATCGTCGAACCCTACATCGTCAACCCGACCTCGCCGGATCGGATGCAGACGCCCGCTGACGGCCTGCGCATCGCCCAGGACGCCCAGACCATCTTCTTCGGCCAGTTGAACCAGGTCTACGGCTCGCCCGCTCCGGCGGCGCAGCCGGGCGCCGGATGGCGCGGCCCTGTCGGCTATGTGATCGAGTGAGCGCCATGATCCGCACCGCCTCCATCTCCGCCGCCGTTCTGAGCCTGAGCCTGGCGTTGTCGGCCTGCGTCGGCGGCCCGGCCGGCCTGGGCGGGGAGCCGCCGCTGACCCCCACCTCGCGCTTCAGCCTGCAGGTCGAGCCAGGCCTGGACCGCATCGCCCTGGCCGTGCACGAGACGGGCCTGTCGGCCAATCAGAGCGCGGCGCTGGACGCCCTGGTCGGGCGCTTCGCCATGGAAGGCGCGCCGGTCCTGGTGATCGAGGCCCCGGCGGGCGGGGATCCCGTGGCGGCCCAGGCGGCCTGGAACGTCAAGGCGGCGTTCGAGGCGGCGGGCGTGCCCGGCGAGCGCATTCAACTGGTCGGCTACGCCGCACCGGACCCCAGGGCGCCGGTGCTGGTCGGCTTCGAAACGGTGCGCGCGGTGGTGCCTCAGTGCGGAACCCAGTGGGGCAATCTGGGCCGCACCGGCGACAATCAGTCGGCTTCCAACTTCGGCTGCGCCGTCACCGCCAATCTGGCCGCCCAGATCGCCGATCCGCGCGACATCGTCGCCCCGCGCGCCATGATCCCGGCCGATTCCGGTCGTCGCTCGGTGGTGTTCGACGCCTATCGTAAGGGCGAACAGACCTCCGCCCAGCGCGAGACCCTGTTGTCGCAGACCAAGATTTCACAGGCTGTGCAATGACGACGGCGCCCAAGCCCTTTCCTTCTCAGGATTTCGACGCCCTGGACGGCTTCGATCTCGATGACGAGTTCATGGATCTGCATCCGACCGGCGCCGGGACGCCCGCGCCTTCGGCCTCGGGACAGGCGGCGGACGCCTTCGATCCGGTCGGGCGGATGCGGACCGAAACCGAGGCGGCGATGAATAGGTCGACGCCTTCCGCCGCCGTCGCGCCGCCCGTGATGGCCGCCATGCCCGCGGTCGAGACGTCGACGGCGCTGACGATGGGCGGGCCGGCCTCGGTCGAGGTGTCGATCCCGCGCATCGGGGTGCACATCTTCGCCGAGCGCCAGGACACGGCCGCCGCCGCCGAGCGCGCGGGCCAGGACCGCCGCATGGCCCGCGCCACAACCCAGATCCGCCTCGGCGGCGTCCAGGCGGCGATCGAGGCCTATCAGGCCGAGCCGACGCCGCCCCTGATCATCGTCGAGAGCCTGAAGGCGCCGCAGGATCTGCTGGTCGAGATCGATCAGTTGGCCCAGGTCTGCGACGCGGGCACCAAGGTCGTCATCATCGGCGCGACCAACGACATCCTGCTGTTCCGCGAGCTGATGCGGCGGGGCGTCAGCGAATATCTGGTGGCGCCGGTGCAGCCGCTGCAGTTGATCGCGGCCATCGGGGGCCTGTTCGCCGATCCGGCCCAGCCCTTCGTCGGCCGGACCATCGCGTTCGTCGGCGCGCGCGGCGGGGCGGGCGCCTCGGCCGTGGCGCACAACACCGCCTATGCGATGAGCGAACGGATCGGCGTCAACACCGTCATCGTCGACTATGATCTGCCGTTCGGCACGGCGGGGCTGGACTTCAACCAGGATCCCCTGAACGGGGTGGCCGACGCCCTGAACCAGCCGGATCGCCTGGACCCCACCCTGCTGGACCGGATGATGGTCCGCTGCACCGACAAGCTGAGCCTGTTCGCCGCGCCCGCGACGCTGGAGACCGACTGGGACATCGGCGCCGAGGCCTTTGAGGAAGTCACCACCCGCATCCGGGCGACCGCGCCCTTCGTGGTGCTGGACCTGCCGCACCTGTGGTCGGGCTGGATGCGCCGGGCGCTGATCGCGGCCGACGAGGTGGTGGTGGTGGCGACGCCGGACCTGGCCTCGCTGCGCAACGCCAAGAACATGATCGACCTGATCAAGCAGGGGCGCCCCAACGACGCCCCGCCGCGCCTGGTGCTGAACCAGGTGGGCATACCGGGGCGGCCCGAGATTCCGGCCAAGGATTTCGGCGCGGCCCTGGGCGTCCATCCCAGCCTCAGCATTCCCTTCGACGCCAAGGTGTTCGGCGCGGCCGCCAACAACGGCCAGATGATCGTCGACGCCGCCGCCAAGACCAAGGCGGCCGAGGCCTTCGAGACCCTGGCCCAGATCGTCTCGCGCCGAGAGCTGCCGGCCGCGACGACGCGCGCGCCGGGCCGCGCCAAGCCGGCCGCCAAGGGCGGCGGCTCGCTGCTCGGCTCCCTGTTCAGCAAGAAGTCCTGAGGCCGTGTTCGGCAAGCGGACAGCACAGCCGGGTCTGGCTCCCGCCGCGCCCCGCCCCGCGCCGGCCCCCGCGCCGGAGGCGCCGGCGCGCCGCGCGCCCGAGCCGGTGGACGGTTTCTCGGCCGAAGACCTTGATCCTCTGACGCCGCCGCCCGTCGCCGCCGCGCCGCGCAGCGATCGGCTGGACGCCCTGGACGGATTGCTCGGCCGCAAGCCCGAGCCTGCGTCGAGCGCCCCTTCGAGTGCGGGGCCTCGCGCCACGCCGGGCCTGGAGCAGCTGAAAAAGGCCCAGGCCGTCGCCGAGATCGTGCGCGAGCAGAGCGACTATTATCACGCGACGAAGACCACCATCTTCAACGCCCTAATGAACACCATCGACCTGGCCCAGCTGGCGCAGCTGGATCAGAAGGCGGCGTCCGAGGAGATCCGCGACATCGTCGCCGAACTGGTGGCGATCAAGAACGTCTCCATGTCGGTGGCCGAGCAGGAGCACCTGGTTCAGGACATCCTGAACGACGTGCTGGGCTATGGGCCGCTGGAGCCGCTGCTGGCGCGCGACGACATCGCCGACATCATGGTCAACGGCGCCGGTCGGGTCTTCATCGAGGTCGGCGGCAAGGTTCAGCTGACCAATGTCCGCTTCCGCGACAACGGCCAGCTGATGAACATCTGTCAGCGGATCGTGTCCCAGGTCGGCCGCCGCGTCGACGAGGCCAGCCCCATCTGCGACGCCCGCCTGCCCGACGGCAGCCGGGTCAACGTCATCGCCCCGCCCCTGGCCATCGACGGCCCGACGCTGACGATCCGCAAGTTCAAGAAGGACAAGCTGACAATGCGCAATCTGGTGGAGTACGCCTCCATCAGTCCCGAGGGCGCGCGCGTCCTGGGCGTCATCGGCGCATCGCGATGCAATCTGGTCATCTCGGGCGGTACGGGCTCGGGCAAGACGACCCTGCTCAACACCCTGACGGCCTTCATCGACCCGACCGAGCGCGTCATCACCTGCGAGGACGCCGCCGAACTGCAGCTGCAGCAGCCGCACGTCGTGCGTCTGGAGACCCGGCCGCCGAACCTGGAGGGCCAGGGCCAGATCACCATGCGCGACCTGGTGAAGAACTGTCTGCGCATGCGCCCCGAACGCATCATCGTCGGCGAGGTCCGCGGACCCGAGGCCTTCGACCTGCTGCAGGCTATGAACACCGGCCACGATGGCTCGATGGGGACGCTGCACGCCAACTCCCCGCGCGAAGCCATCAGCCGGATGGAATCGATGATCACCATGGGCGGCTACGGCCTGCCGTCCAAGACGATCCGCGAGATGATCGTCGGCTCGATCGACGTCATCGTCCAGGCCGCGCGCCTGCGCGACGGCTCGCGCCGCATCACCCACATCACCGAGGTGGTGGGGCTGGAGGGCGACGTCATCGTCACCCAGGATCTGTTCGTTTACGACATCACCGGCGAGGACGCGAACGGCAAGATCACCGGCCGCCACCGTTCGACCGGCATCGCGCGCCCGCGCTTCTGGGATCGCGCCCGCTATTATGGGCTGGAGCGGGAACTGGCCGAAGCCCTGGACGCGGCGGAGTAGGGACGATGCTGCTTTCCATCCTGGCGGCGGTCCTGGCCTTCATCACCATCGGCGGCGTCGGCTGGGTGCTGGTCGGCGGCGACGATTCCTCGAGCCAGGCGGTCAAGCGGGCCAAGACCATGGGCGGGGTGCGGGCCGAGGCGGCGGCCAGCGCCAAGCGCGCGGCTGCGGCCAATACGCCCGAGGCGCGCCGCAAGCAGATCCTGCTGCAGCTTCAGGAGGTCGATCGACGCGAGCGCAAGGCGCGCATGACCATGGGGGCCAAGCTGAAACAGGCTGGACTGAGCCTGTCGGTGCGGACTTTCGTCATCATAAGCGTGGCCGCAGGCCTGGTCGGGGCGCTGCTGGCCTTCGTCCTGGGGGCGAACATCATCATCGTCCTGGGCGTCGGCGTGGCGGCGGGTCTGGGTCTTCCGCGCTGGATCATCGGCATGAAGGCCAAGGCGCGGATGAAGAAATTCTCTCTCGCCTTCGCCGATGCGATCGACATCCTGGTGCGCGGCATCAAGACCGGCCTGCCGGTCCATGACTGTTTCAAGATCATCGCTCGCGAGAGCCCCGAGCCGCTGGCCGGCGAGTTCCGCACCCTGGTCGAGGGCATGGGGGTGGGGCTGACGCTCGCTCAGGCCCTGGACAAGATGTATGAGCGCATGCCGACGCCGGAGCTGAAATTCTTCGCCATCGTCATCGCCATTCAGCAGAAGTCGGGCGGCAACCTGGCCGAGGCGTTGGGCAATCTGACTACGGTGCTGCGCGCCCGGCGGATGATGGTCGAGAAGATCAAGGCCCTGTCGTCCGAGGCCATCGCCTCGGCGGGCATCATCGCCTCCCTGCCGCCGGCGGTGATGATCCTCGTGATGCTGTCCAACCCCAGCTACATGATGCTGATGTTCACCGACATCCGCGGCCAGGTCATGCTGATGGGGGCGGCCCTGTGGATGGCGACCGGCGTCTTCGTGATGAAGCGCATGATCTCCTTCAAGTTCTGAGGCGGAGGCGACGATCGTGAACGGTTTCATGCGCTTCATCACCGACCCGCAGAACCTGCTGAGCATCGGGGTCGGCGTGGCGGTCTTCGCCAGCGTCCTGACCCTGCTGTCGTCCTTCGTCGGCGGCGGCGCGCGGCTGGACAAGCGGATGAAGGCCGTGGCCGAACGCCGCGAGGAGCTGCGTCGCCGCTCGCGCCAGGCCATGCGCGGCGGCGCGGGGAACGAAGCCTCCAGCCTGCGCCGGACCGACGACAGTTTCCGCAGTCGCGTGGTCGCGCGCCTGAACCTGATGAAGCTGCTGGAAGACCCCAAGGTCGCCGACAACATGATCCAGGCGGGTTTCCGGGGGCCCGGTCCGCTGAACACCTTCTACTTCTTCCGCTTCGCCACGCCCTTCATCCTGATGGCGCTGACGGCCTTCTATCTGTTCGTCGTGGTCAAGCCGGACCTGCCGATGATGACTCAGGTCGCCATGGTGGTGATGGCGGCGGGCGTCGGCTTCTATGCGCCGAACATCTATCTGAAGAACATGATCGACAAGCGGCGGGCCTCGATCATGGCGGCCTTCCCGGATTCGCTCGATCTGCTGTTGATCTGCGTGGAGTCCGGCATGTCGATCGAGGCGGCGATCCAGAAGGTCAGCCAGGAGGTCGGCGGCCAGTCGATCGAACTGGCCGAGGAGCTGTCGCTGCTGTCGGCCGAGCTGAGCTATTTGCCGGACCGGCGCATGGCCTATGAGGGGATGGCCAAGCGGACGCAGCATCCGGGCATCAAGGCCGTGGCTACGGCCATGACCCAGGCCGAGACCTACGGCACGCCGCTGGGCTCCGCCTTGCGCGTCATGGCCAAGGAGAACCGCGAGCTGCGCCTGTCCGCCGCCGAGAAGAAGGCCGCGGCCCTTCCGGCCAAGCTGACCGTGCCGATGATCCTGTTCTTCCTGCCGGTGCTGTTCGTCGTCATCCTGGGCCCGGCCATCATCAACATCCAGGACATGATGAAGGGCGGCTGAGGGGCTGGGACGTCTCAGCCCTCTTCGGCGGTCCGCTTCAGGGCCTCGCTGATGGCCTGATAGGCGGGGCGGATGCGGGCGCGATGCTTGTCGTGGAACAGCTCGGCGCGCAGGCCCGTGAAGACCGTGCCGTGCGACACGATGCAGGCCCCGCGCTCCAGCTCCTCGATCTCATAGTAGCGCAGGGTGCGGAACAAGAAGCCGCGGCGCTCGATCCAGACCAACTGGGCGTTGGGCTCCCATTCGCCCAGCTGCGCCTGAACCTGACGCTCGCCCAGGTCGGGCAGGCGTTCCGTCAGGCTGATCGGCGCGCCGAAGCCCAGGGCGCCTTCGACCTCGACCTCGTGCGGGTTCCAGCGGTTCCAGCCGCCGAAGTCCGTCAGCACCTCCCAGAGGCGTTCGGCCGTGGCGCGCACGCCGATGCGGTTCTCGATGCGGATCGTTTCCATGGCGCTTCCTGTGACACGGCTTTTTGCGTTTAGGAAGACGCAGAGGCGCCCGGCGTTTGTCCTTGGAGCCTTCGTCCCGCCGCGTTAAGTCCGAGCCTCAGCGCAAGGAGCCGTCATGATCACCCGCATCCAGCCCGACAGCCGCATGAGCCAGGCCGTGATCCACGGCCAGACCATCTACCTGGCCGGACAGGTCGGCGAGCCGGGCGAGGACGTCGCCGCCCAGACGCGCACCGCCCTGGCCGAGGTCGAGGCGATCTTGGCCGAGTGCGGCAGCGACAAGTCGAAGATCCTGTCGGCCCAGGTCTGGCTGGCCGACATCGCCGATTTCGAGGCGATGAACGGCGTTTGGGACGCCTGGGTCGATCCGGCGAACCCGCCCGCCCGCGCCACCTGCGAGGCCAAGCTGGCGACGCCCGACTACCTGGTCGAGGTCATCGTCGTGGCGGCGCGCTGACATGGCGCGCGTCATCTCGAACCAGAGCGAGCTGGAGCGGTTCAAGGCGACCCGCGTCACCGCCCTTTACCGCCTCGACCTGATCGAGAAGGGGGCGCAGCTGACCTATGACGACGGCGCTCCGGTCGACATGGCGTCCGAGGCGCAGCGGCTGAAGGATCAGGTCGCCGACATGGACCGCCGCATCGCGCGGCTGGAAGCGGCGGGCGAGGCGTGAGCCTGGCCAGCGTCCGGGCCTTCTTCGCGGAGCGGGCGCCGGACATCGCGGTCATCGAACTGGACGTCAGCACGGCCACCGTGGCCGAAGCCGCCGCGGCCCACGGCGTCGAACCCGGCCAGATCGCCAAGACCCTGTCGCTGCAGGCGGGCGACCGCACCGTCCTTCTGGTCACGGCGGGCGATGCGCGGCTGGACAACGCCAAGGCCAAGGCGGCCTTCGGCGGCAAGGTGAAAATGCTGGACCTCGCCGAGGTCGAAGGCGTGACCGGCCATCCGGTCGGCGGCGTCTGCCCCTTCGGCCTGGCGACGTCCTTGCCGGTCTATTGCGATGTCTCGCTGAAGGCCTGGGACGTGGTGATCCCGGCGGCGGGAGACATCCACGCGGCCGTCCGCATCAGCCCCGACCGGATGCTCGAACTGACGGGCGCCGCGTGGGTCGACGCCTGCCGCTAGGTCGAGGCGAGCGGCGACGCGTCCAACAGGGCGGCGATGCGCGCCAGCTTGTCCGGGTTGCGGGTGATGAAGACTTCGACGATCCGCCCCTGAGCGATGTTCAGCGCCGTGGTTTGTAGAATCCGCCCGCGTTCCAGGCTGACATAGCCGGGCAGGCCGTCGATCCAGAGCGGCCGGACCATTTCAGAGCCCTCGTGACCGTATTTGCGATGTAGCCCGGCATAGAGGCGCAGCAGTTTCGGCGCGCCGTGGATGGCGTTGTGGAAGGCGATGACCTTGCCGCCGCCGTCCGATCTCAGCGTCGCCTCGTCCGCCAGAAGGGCGCCGAGAGCGGCGGTGTCGCCGGTTTTCGCCGCCTCGAAGAAGGCGCGGGCGAGACGCTCGCCCTCCTCGGGTTCGACGGCGTAGCGGGGGCGGGCGGCCTGGATATGGCGACGTGCGCGGCTGGCCAGCTGCCGGACGGAAACAGGGTCGCGCTCAAGGGTCGTCGCCACCTCGTCAAAGCCGACATCGAAGACGTCGTGCAGCAGAAAGGCCGCGCGCTCCAGCGGCGACAGACGCTCCATCGCCGTCATCAGCGACAGGGTCAGGTCATCGGCGAATTCCTCGACGCCTGACGCAGGCTCGGTGATCAGGGGCTCGGGCAGCCAGGCGCCGACATAGGTCTCGCGCTGCATCCGGGCGGACTTCAGCCGGTCCAGCGCCAGGCGGGTCGCGGTGCGCGTCAGCCAGGCGCCGGGTTCGCGGATTTCGGCCGGGTCGATGCGGCTCCACCGCAGCCAGGCGTCCTGCGCCACGTCCTCGGCCTCGGCCAGGGAGCCGAGCATGCGATAGGCCAGGCGCGTCAGTCGCGGCCGATGCGTCTCGAAGGTCTCGGTGACGGGATCAGGCCGCGACATGCGGCTAGCCTGCCGGATGGGCCGAGCGGAAGCCGACGGCGAGCCGGTTCCAGACGTTGATCGCTCCGATGGCGAAGGTCAGGTTCACCTGTTCGGTTTCAGTGAACTGGGCCTTGAGCACGGCGTAGTCCGCATCGGACGCCTGGGTCTGTTCGATGCGGGTCAGGCTTTCGGCCCAGGTCAGGGCGGCGCGTTCGCGCGGGCTGAACAGCGAGGATTCCCGCCACGCCGCCAGCAGATGCAGGCGCACCTCGCTCTCGCCCGCCTTGCGGGCGTCGGCGGCGTGCATGTGCAGGCAATAGGCGCAGCCGTTGATCTGGGACACGCGGATCTTCACCAGTTCCAGCAGGTTGTGCTCAAGGCCGCCGGCGGCGACGGCCTGTTCCAACCGCACCATCGCCTGATAGGCTTCGGGAGCGGCCTTGGCGGGGCTGGCGAGGCGTGGGGTCATGTCATGTCTCCTACGAGCGTGAGTGCGCGTCGCCTCCATGACGAGACAGGGCGGCGGAGTGTGACATGACCACGCGGATCAGGGCTGCAGACGCTCCAGCACCGTGGTGATGACGCGCTCATAGGCGTCGGTCAGGGCGCGCAGTTCGGCCTCAGGCACGCGCTCGTCGACCTGGTGCATGGTCTGGCCGACCAGACCCAGCTCCAGCACCGGGCACAGTGAACGAATGAAGCGGGCGTCGGAGGTGCCGCCGGTGGTCGAGGCTTCCGGACGGCGGCCCAGCACGGCTTCCACCGCGTCCTGCACGGCGCTGACGAAGACGCCGGGCTCGGTCAGGAAGGCCTCGCCCGAGCACATGTGCTCCAGCTCGATCCGCAAGCCCGTCTCGGCCTGAAGCGCGCCCGCCTCGCGGTTCAGCCAGTCGATCAGGCCGTCGCCGGTGTGGGTCGGGTTGAAGCGGATGTTTAGCCGCGCCTTGGCCTCCGCTGGAATGATGTTGCTCGCCGGATTGCCCACGTCGATGGTGGTGATCTCCAGGTTCGACGGCGGGAACTCGGGGTAGCCCTCATCCAGCACGTGGGCGTCGAGACGGGCCAGCAAGCGGGCGATGACCGGGGCCGGATTGGCGGCGCGGTCGGGATAGGCGACGTGGCCCTGCTTGCCGAAGACGGTGATCCAGGTGTTCAGCGAGCCGCGCCGCCCGACCTTGATCATGTCGCCCAGGTGGTGGGCCGAGGACGGCTCTCCGACCACGCAGGCGTCGATGACCTCGCCCTCGGCGGCCAGAGTCTGGACCACCCTCTTGGTGCCGTGCAGGGCCGGGCCTTCCTCGTCGCCGGTGATCAGGAAGGACAGGGATCCTTCGATCTCGTCTCGGGCCAGCACGCGCGAGACGGCGGCGACCCAGGCGGCGATGCCGCCCTTCATGTCCACGGCGCCGCGGCCGTACAGGACGCCGTCGCGGGTCTCGCCCTCGAAGGGGCCGGCGCTCCAGGCCTTCAGGTCGCCGATCGGCACCACGTCGGTGTGGCCGGCGAAGCAGAGGTTGGGCGAGGCGGTGCCGCGCCGGGCGTAGAGGTTCTCGATGCGCGCGTCGTGGCCGACGCCGCTCGGTCCTTCGAACACCATGCGGCGGCAGGCGAAGCCCAGGCCGGTCAGGGCGCGCTCCAGCACGTCCATGGCCCCTTCGTCGGCGGGGGTGACGGAGGGGATGCGGATCAGGTCGCGGGTCAGTTCGACAGGATCGATGACGGAATGTGATGCGGCGTTCATGAGGCTATTGCTTTAGGCATATCCCGCACTCGCGAGAAGGCCCGAAAACCGTGCCGAAGATCGACATCGACGCCGCCCCGACCCTCAACGGAACCGGATACCCGGACGAATTCGCCGCGCCGTGCAAGCCGCGCCGTCGCCAGCGACTGGGCGATGCGGTCGGGCTGGACCAGTTCGGAGTCAATCTGCTGCGCCTGCCCGCCGGGGCCTGGTCCAGCCAGCGCCACTGGCACGCCGCTGAAGACGAGTTCGTCTGGGTGCTGGACGGTGAGGTGGTGTTGGTCGAGGACGAGGGCGAGACGATCCTGCGCGCCGGCGACTGTGCGGGCTTCAAGGCGGGCGTCCCCAACGGCCACAAGATCGAGAACCGCAGCGATCGCGAGGCGGTCTTGCTGGAAGTCGGCTCGCGCCGCCCGGCCGACGACGCCTGCGACTATCCCGACATCGACATGATCCTCCCCCATGCCCCTCCTCTGGGCGCCGATCGCTATTTCCACCGCGACGGAACCCCCTATCCGAAGACGCCCAGACGAACGTGACGACCGACAATACCTCCGCTTCTCGCCCTGACGACGGCCCGTCCAGTCCCTGGAGCATTCCCGACTTCCGCCTGTTGTGGCTGGGGCGCGTGGCGGCGGTTCTGGGCATCCAGATCCAGTCCTCGGCCCTGTTGTGGCAGGTCTATGAGATCGCCCGGCGCGACCGTCCGATCGAGGAGGCCAGCCTCTATCTGGGGCTGGTGGGGCTGTGCCAGTTCCTGCCGTTGCTCGCCTTCACCCTGCCCGCCGGGGCCATGGCCGACCGGCGCGACCGCAAGCACACCGTCACCCTGTCGATCATCGTCGAGGGCATGTGCGCGGGCGCCTTCCTGCTGATGGCGCTGCACGGTTCGCCGCCGCTGTGGGGTCTGCTGGCGGTGGCCGCCGTCTTCGGCGCGGCGCGCGCCTTCCTGGCTCCGGCCAGCCAGGCCTTCCTGCCGATGGTGGTGGGGCGCAGGGCCCTTCCGCCCGCCATCGCCGCCCAGTCCATCGCCTTCCAGACCGGGGCCATCGCCGGTCCGGCCCTGGGCGGGGTCATCGTCGCCGTGTCCGTGCCGATGGCCTACGCCTCGGCCATGGCGCTGTTCCTGGCGGCGATGGCCTGCTTCATCTTGATCCGCACCAAGGGCAAGCCGCAGGTCGATCCGTCTAAGCTGGGTCCGGTGCAGCAGGTCAGGGAAGGCCTGGCCTATGTGTGGAAGACCAAGATCGTGCTGGGCGCGATCTCGCTGGATCTGGTCGTCGTCCTGCTGGCGGGCGTGGCCCTGCTGACCCCGATCTTCGCGCGCGACATCCTGCATGTCGGGGCTGTCGGCTTCGGCCTGCTGCGGGCCTCGTTCGGGGTGGGGGCGCTGATCATGGCCCTGTATCTCAGCCGCTTCCCCATCGTGCGCCACGGCGGACGGTGGATGTTCGGGGCGGTGGCCGTGTTCGGCGTCTGCACCCTGATTTTCGGCTTGTCCAAGAGCGTCTGGCTGTCAGGGGCGGTGCTGTTCCTGGGCGGGGCGGCGGACATGATCAGCGTCAACATCCGCCAGACCCTGATCCAGCTGGCCACGCCCGATCATATGCGCGGGCGGGTGTCGTCGGTGTCCATGCTGTTCATCGGCGCCTCGAACGAACTGGGCGAGGCCTATTCGGGCGTCATGGTGCGCCTGCTGGGCCCGATCGGCGCGGCGGTGTTCGGCGGGATCGGCGCCCTGGCCGCGACGGGGGTCTGGGCCAAGACCTTCCCCAGCCTGAGGAAGGCGAACAGGCTGACCTGATGCGCTCAAAATGATCCTTCTCCCCTTGTGGGCGAAGGTGGGCGCCCAAGGCGCTTGGATGAGGGGGGTGAGCGCTGCGGTCAGCCGATTGCGGCGCCGCCTTCCATGCGAGACATGACGAACGGCGGCGACGTCACCCCTCATCCGTCATGCTTCGCATGCTGCCTTCTCCCTCAAGGGGAGAAGGGCAGATCAGCCCCAGGGGCGGAAGTGTTTCGACAGCTTGAGACCCTGGCTCTGGTAGTGGCTGCCGCCTTCGCCATAGAGGCGCGAGGGCCGTTCCGTCAGCGGCTCATAGACCAGTCGGGCGACGATCTGGCCGTGCTCCAGCAGGAAAGGGGTGTCGTGGGTGCGGACTTCCAGCACGCCCTTGGAGCCGGCGCCGTGGGCCTCGTCCGTGCCGAAGCCGGGGTCGAAGAAGCCGGCGTAGTGGACGCGGAACTCGCCGACCGATGGGTCGATCGGGGTCATCTCGGCGGCCTGATCGACCGGGATCTCCACATCGTCCGACGAGGCCAGGATGTAGAACTCGCCCGGATCCAGCAGTAGTTCGCCCCGGCGCAGGGTCAGCGGCTCCCAGAAGTCGCGCGGGTCGTGGCCGTCGATGTGATCCATGTTGACCACGCCCGCATGGCGGCGACCGCGATAGCCGACGACGCCGTTGTCGCCCGCGCGCAGGTCGACGCCGACGCTGCGGGTCTCCAGCTTGGGCGGCTCCCCCGCCTTGAGACGCAGCTGGTTCAGGCGGGTGCCCGGCTTGACCAGGATGGAGAAGGTCTGGGGCGCGATCTCGAGATAGAGGGGGCCGTCATAGCCCTCGTCCACATCGTCGAAGCTGCCGCCCTGATCGGTCAGCAGGCGCACGAAGACGTCGACGCGGCCGGTCGAGCTCTTCGGATTGGCGCGGGCGTTCAGCCCCTTGGGCAGGCTGAGGCGCTCTTGCAGGCGGGCGATGTAGACGCAGCCCTTTTCCATCACATAGCCGCTGTCGGGCAGGTCGATGGCGTGCATGGCGACGTCGGCGATGCGTTCCTCGACGCGGCGCTGGCCGGGCAGGAAGGAGGCGCGCACGCGCCAGGCCCGGTCGGACAGGCGCAGGTCCAGGCTGGCCGGCTGGACCTGATCGACGTCGAACGGGGTGTCGGAGGCGATGGCGCCGATCGCGATCAGGGTCTCAATGCCCTGGAAGGGAAGGATGCCGGGCTGGTCGGGAATGGAAAAGCGGGTCATGCCGTCCTGTTCTCACACGGATTTTCTCGTCTGTGTAGCTTGTCGGCGACGACAGACGCTTGAACCCCGCGTACGGCGGGACGCATATAGCGCATGCACTCCGCTCCTGCCTATACCGCCGAGACCGAAGGCGTCGTCGTTCGCGTCCGCCCCTCCTATCTGGCGGGCCAGTCGGACCCGGCTGAGAGCCGCTGGGTCTGGGCCTATCAGGTCGAGATCGTCAATCTGAGCGGCGGCCCGGTGCAGCTGGTGGCCCGGCGCTGGACCATCACCGACGCCCTGGGCCGGGTCGAGGAGGTGCGCGGCCCCGGCGTGGTCGGCGAACAGCCGGTGATCGAGCCGGGCGACAGCTACGCCTACGCCTCGGGCTGTCCGCTGACGACGCCCTCGGGCTCCATGGTCGGCGCCTATTTCATGCAGGACGCCGAAGGCCGGATGTTCGAAGCCGCCATTCCGGCCTTCAGTCTGGACGTGCCGGATCCCCGGCGCGTTCTGAACTAGCTGCGCCGCACCGCCGTCAGCCGCAACAACTGCGGCGTCAGCAACAGCACCAGGATCGGAGCCGCGGCGAAGAGGGCGGACAGCCAGAAGGCGGCCGAGGCTGCGCCTTCTACCCCGCCGGGCGTCGCGATCCCGGCGACGTTGGCGATCATGCCTGCGCCCGCCGCGCCCATGGCGATGGCGAACAGCTGAACCGTAGTCATGGCGCCGCTGGTCAAGCCGCGCTCGTCGTCGGGGGCGTTTTGGAACACCCGCGTCACCAGGGCCGGCCAGACCAGGCCGATGCCGAAACCGACGAGGAACAGACCCAGACACACGCCCGCCAGCACGCCTGCGCCTCCGGCCGTCTCGATCGGCAGGAAGACCGACATCAGGATCAGCCCGCCCAGCATCAGCAGGGGGCCGGCGAGCAGCAGGCGCGTGCCCGATCCGCCCTGCCAGCGACTGCTGGCCAGGGTGGCGAAGGTCCAGCCGAAGGCCATCAGGGCGGCCAGATACCCGGCCCACAGCGGCGACTGGGCGTGCAGGGTCTGCAGCAGATAGGGTACGAATGTCTCGGCCTGCATTCCCGCCATCAGCAGGGCGATGGTCAGGTAGAGCACGCCCAGCGGCGTCTTCAGGCTGAAGGACCGGCGCGGCAGAAGGCGCGCCTGCGAACGTCCGTCGACCACCGCGATCAGGACCACCAGGGCGACCGCCGCGCCCAATCCGGCCAAGTTCCACGCCAGCAGCGGCGACAGGCTTCCGGCCGAGACGCTGAGCACGGCGCCGGACAGCAGGAGCAACTGGAACAGGGGCAGGCGGCCGCCGCCCTCTCGCGCTCCGTCGCGGCCCGGCAGTGCGGTCAGAGCCAGCAGGATGAACAGCCCCGCCACCGGGATCAGGGAACCGAAGGCCAGCCGCCAGGCGTCCATCTCGGCGAACAGACCGCCGATAGCCGGGCCGATCAGGGTGGCGACGCCGAACATGGCCGAAATGACGCTGATGACCCGGCCCCACAGAGCCTCGAGGAAAACGATGCGGGTCACGGCGTAGGCCAGGGCGTAGAGCAGGCCACCGCCGAACCCCTGAATGAAGCGGCCGCCCAGCATCACCGGCATGGAGGGCGCGAGGGCGCAGATCAGCGAGCCGCCCGCGAAGATCAGGGCCGCCGCCGCATAGGCTGCGCGCGGGCCTGTGGCGCGCAGAAAGGGGGCGGTCACAGCCGCCGCCAGAATGGAGGCCAAGACGAACAGGGTCGTGGTCCAGGCGTAGAAGTCCAGTCCGCCGATATCCTGCACCGCCGAGGGCATGACGGTGGTGGCGATGTAGATGTTGACGGAATGCAGGACGACGCCGCCCGCGAGGACCAGGGCGTAGACGCCGTTGCGTCCGCTCAGAAGCGTACTCCAGCCCGGCGGGGCGTCGTTGGGTATGTCGGTCATATCGGCTCTCAAGGAGGCGGCGGGGCTGCCGCAAGCCGATGAGCCTGTAGAACCTCAAGTAGACTTGAGGTCAAGCGCGCTTCGGTCAGACCGGCGGGATCAGATGTCGCGGGCCCGGCCCCTCCAGGCTCAACACGTCGTCGGGGTTGCGCAGCGGGCATTCGTCCAGCGACAGGCAGCCGCAGCCGATGCAGCTGGTGATCTGGTCCCGCAGCTGAGTCAGGGCGGTGATCCGATCCTGCAGCATGGCGCGCCAGGTCTCGGAGAAACGACGCCAGTCGGCGGCGCTGGGCGCGTGCTCATGCGGCAGGTCGGCCAGGGCTTCGCGCACCGTCGCCAGGGGAATGCCCGCACGCTGGGCGATGCGGATGATGGCGATGCGGCGCAGGACGGCGCGGGGATAGCGGCGCTGGTTCCCCTCGGTGCGCCAGCCCGCGATCAGGCCTTCGGCGTCGTAGAAGTGGATGGTGGAGACGGCCACGCCGCTGCGTCGCGCCGTTTCGCCGACCGACAGGGCCGATTTCAGCGCGGACATGAGCAAACCTCGAGCATGGCTGAGGTATGGCGGGGGCGACGGCGGCGCGCAACCGGTCGGCTGTGCGGTCAATCCAGCCCTCAAGCAGCGCGAGGCGCGGTAGGGCTGCGAAAAGTCTCAAGCAGCGCGAGGCGCGGTAGGGCGGCGTGAGGCCAAACAAAAAACCCCCGCCGAAGGCGAGGGCCTGGAGGGGACTGCGTCAACCCGGATGAACCGCAGTCCCGCCCCGGAGCCCGTCGGAAGCTGACGGGGCGGACGGCGGCCCCTTTAGGAGGCGTTCGTGTCGGCCATAGGGCCGAAACTCGACGACGCGGCGGCTCCGCTGCTCAAGCAGGGAGCCGCCGCGCGGCGAGCGATAGCAGGCTTAAATGTACCGGCGCAGGCTGCGGGCCAGGTCGGACGAGGCGTCCTTGCCGGCGCTCTTGCGGACCTGGGGCTGGTAGGCGACGCGGGCGTGCTCGACGCAGTAGACGCCTTCCGACGCGCGACGGCCGCAGAAGCTGAAGTCGCTGGTCGAGGGGTCGCCGATCGGCCATTTGCACATGTGGGCGCCCAGCGTCAGCACGGTGGCGGTGCCCGCCAGTTCCGGCGCGGGGGCCGGGACCGAAGCTTGCGGCGCGGCGGCGACCATGGGGCGCGGAGCCACGGCCTCGATGCGGCGCGGGGCCGACGGGGCCTGCACCGGCGCGGCCGGGGCGGCGGCGCGCGGACGGGCCGGGCGGAAGGTGGTGCGGGCGGGCTGCGACGGGGCGGCCCGACCCGACAGGCCGAGGCGGTGCACCTTGCCGATCACGGCGTTGCGGGTCACGCCGCCGCCCAGAGCCTTGGCGATCTGGCTCGCTGACTGGCCTTCCAGCCACAGCTTCTTGAGCGCGCCGACGCGGTCTTCGGTCCAGCCTGGGTTCATGTCGCCCTCCTGCGGAGAAGTCGGATTCAATATCTTGTGCCGGAGTCTGAATTTCGGCCCCTCATCACGCCTCTAATCGTAAATCACCCCTTAAAACACGCAATATGTGGGAATTCACCTGTCCACAGAAACTACATCTAGTATGGTTAATGTCCCGATTTGACTCAATTTCTTGGGCGTCATCCACAGGGGCTGCGCCTTGCGAAACCGGCTTGGCTGTCGCATCTGAGGCGGCATGACGCACCTGATCGCCGGTTCCGACGCCTCTTCCGCCGCACCTCACGGCCTGCCCCAGCCTCGTCGCTATGACGGGATCAACTGGGTGGGGCTGCGCACTCTCTACCTGAAGGAGGTTCGTCGTTTCTGGAAGGTGGGCGCCCAGACGGTAGCGGCGCCGGTGGTGACGACCTTGCTCTACATGATGGTCTTCGTGGTGGCGCTGAAGGGAGCGCGGCCGCCGCTGCACGGCACGCCTTTCGCCGAGTTCGTCGCGCCGGGCCTGATCATGATGGCGATCCTGCAGAACGCCTTCGCCAACGCTTCGTCCAGCCTGATCCAGGCCAAGATCATGGGCACGGCCACCGACTTTCTGACTCCGCCGCTCAGCCCGCTGGAGCTGACGGTCGGCTTCACCCTGGGCGCGGCGACGCGCGGCGTGGCGGTGGGGCTGGTGACGGCGATCTGCGTCATGCCGTTTGCGAAGCTGGGGCTGGCCAACATCGCCCTGATCGTCTGGTTCGGCCTGATCGCCTCCCTGCTGATGGGCATGGTAGGCGTGCTGGCGGGCCTGTGGTCCGAGAAGTTCGACCATCTGTCGGCGGTGCAGAACTTCGTGGTCATGCCGATGACCTTCCTGTCGGGCACCTTCTACCTGGTCGACAGCCTGCCGGAGCCTTTCGCCAGCATCAGCAAGTTCAATCCCTTCTTCTACCTGATCGACGGCTTCCGGGCGGGCTTCATCGGTCATGCCGAGGGCAGCCTGATGGTCGGCGTGGTCATGAGCGCCGTGCTGACCGTGGTCATGGGCGCAGCCTGCTGGCTGGTGTTCCGTTCGGGCTGGCGGCTGAAGAGCTGAGTCCAGATGCGGTCGCATCTGAACCGATTTCGCTTTAAGCAAGGCGTCGAGCGCGAGGCGAGGGGTCTCGCGAAAGGGGCCTCGCCATGTCGTTTCACCTTCGCCTGAAAGCCGCTGTGAGCGGCGCCTGCCTGGCCGTCGTCTGCCTGACGGCCGCGCCCTCTTTCGCCCAGGATCGCGCCGCCGATCTGCGTGCACAGGTCGGCGCCTACGCCAAGCCCTCCAACGCCGAGCGTCTGGAGGTGCTGTTGAACCAGCTGCGAGCCGAGGGCTTTGCGCCCACGGTCGAGACCTTCGAAGGCGGCGGCCGCGCCGGTCCGATGCAGGGCTCCAACGTCGTCGTCGTCATCGGCGAGGGCGAGAAGGAGATCCTGCTGACCGCCCACTACGACGCGGTGAAGCTGCGCGACGGGACGATGGCCGACGGTCTGGTCGATAACGCCGGCTCGGTGGTCGCCCTGATCGAGGCGGCCAAGATCCTGCGCGAGGCGCCGCTGTCGCACCGCATCCGCATCATCTTCTTCGACCAGGAGGAGCTGGGCCTGATCGGCGCCAAGAAGTGGATCGAGGCGCATGGGATCGCCAATATCGCGGCCGTGGTGAACTCGGACGTCGCCGCCTACGGCGACACCATGATGTACGGCCAGAACAATGGGGCGCAGTCGGCCTTCGTCACCCGCGCCGTGCAGGAGCTGTGCGCCGAGCGCGCCCAGCAGTGCGTCGGCTTCCCCGAATATCCGCCGTCCGACGACCGAGCCTTCTCGGCGGCGGGCGCGCCGGTGGTCTCGCTCGGTTTCCAGGATGAGGTCGGCGCCCACCAGATGTGGCTGGCCTTCAACGGCGGCGAGGCCAACGGCCTGGCCGAGGGCTTCGTCCCTCAGGTCTTCCGCGTCATCCACTCCAAGGACGACGCCATCGCAGCGGTCGAAGGCCATACCATCGACCTGGCGGGCCGGACCTATGCGGCCCTGATCCAGAAGCTGGATGCGCAACTGCGCTGAATTCGCGCCCCTCGCGGTGTTGACTAAGCGGAAATAGCGCCCGACAAGTTCGTCGCCCTTTTCCAAAGCGGTCCCGTCGCAGGCGCGTCGGGACCGTCTCGCTTTATGGAGTCTGCCAAGTGTCCGGTCATCTGATGGGTGTCTACAATCGCGCGCCGCTGGAAGTGGAGCGCGGCCAGGGCGTCCGCCTCTGGTCCACCGACGGCACGGAATACCTGGACTGCGTCTCGGGCATCTCGACCAACGCCCTGGGCCACGCCCACCCCAAGCTGGTGCAGGCGGTCAAGGATCAGGCCGAGAAGCTGTGGCACGTCTCCAACATCTTCAAGATTCCGGGGCAGGACGCCCTGGCCGACTCCCTGTGCGAGAAGTCGTTCGCCGACGTCGTCTTCTTCACCAACTCGGGCACCGAGGCGATCGAGTGCGCCCTGAAGACGGCGCGCAAATTCCACGTCGCCAACGGCCAGCCTGAGCGCATCGACATCTACGGCTTCGACGGCTCGTTCCACGGCCGCACCTACGGCGCCATCAACGCCGCCGCCAACCCCAGCTACACCGAGGGCTTCGGGCCCAAGATGGAAGGCTTCCATCAGCTGAAGTGGGGCGACAAGGCCGCCCTGACCGCCGCCTTCGAGAACCCGAACACGGCCGCGATCATCCTGGAGCCGGTTCAGGGCGAGGGCGGCTGCCGCGCCACGCCGGACGCCGATCTGCGCTGGATGCGCGAGATGGCCGACAAGTACGGCGTCCTGATCATCTTCGACGAAGTCCAGTGCGGCATGGGCCGGACCGGCAAGCTGTGGGCCCACGAATGGGCTGGCATGACGCCGGACATCATGGCCATCGCCAAGGCCCTGGGCGGCGGCTTCCCCATCGGCGCCTGCCTGGCCACCGCCGAGGCGGCCAAGGGCATGACGGTCGGCGTGCACGGCTCGACCTTCGGCGGCAACCCGCTGGCCATGGCCGTCGGCCAGGCGGCCTTCGACGAAGTGTCGTCGGACGCCATCCTGGACAACGTCAATGAGGTCGCCGGCTATCTGACCCAGCAACTGCACGGCCTCAAGGAGCGCTTCCCTGACGTGATCGTCGAGGTGCGCGGCAAGGGTCTGCTGCTGGGCGTCAAGCTGGTTCCGAACAACCGCGAGTTCATGGGCTGGGCTCGTGACGAGGCCAGGCTGCTGGTCGCCGGCGGCGGCGACAACCTGGTCCGTGTCCTGCCGCCGCTGAACATCACCCTCGACGAGGCCCGCGAGGCCATCGAGAAGTTCGAGAAGGCCTGCGAGTTCGCCCGCACCAAGGTCGCGGGCTGACGCTGTTTCTCCCTCCCCTTCATGGGGAGGGGCCGAGCCGCGAGGCGAGGCCGGGTGGGGACGCTTTCTTCTACCTCCAGACTTTCGCAGGGCCGCCCCCACCCGGTCCCTGCGGGACCACCCTCCCCATGAAGGGGAGGGAGAAGGCTTGGTCATGGTTCGTCACTTCCTCGACATCCACCGCCTGGACGCAGCTGATCTGCGCGCCATTCTGGACGACGCCCACGCCCGAAAACGCGCCCGAAAAGGCTGGCTCCAGGGCCGCGCCGACGCCGATGCGCCGGGCAAGGACCGCGTCCTGGCCATGATCTTCGAGAAGAACTCGACGCGCACCCGCTTCAGCTTCGACGCGGCCATCCGTCAGCTGGGCGGCGACTCTATCATCGCTACCGCCGCGGACATGCAGCTGGGCCGGGGCGAGCCGGTCGAGGACACGGCTCGCGTCCTGTCGCGCATGGTCGACGCCGTGATGATCCGCGCCAACGACCATGAGGACGTCGAGCGCTTCGCTCGCGTCTCGACCGTGCCGGTGGTCAACGGCCTAACCGACCGCAGCCACCCGTGCCAGATCCTGGCCGACCTGATGACCATCGAAGAGCATCGCGGCCCGATCAAGGGCAAGATGATCGCCTGGATCGGCGACGGCAACAACGTCTGCCACAGCTTCATGCACGCCGCGCCCAAGTTCGGCTTCCACCTGCACGTCGCCTGCCCGGCGGAATACCACCCCGACCTGCGCGACCTGGAGAAGGGCGGCGTCCACGTCCACCTGACCAGCGACCCGCGCGAGGCGGTCAAGGGCGCCGACGTCGTCGTCACCGACACCTGGGTGTCGATGGGCGATCAGGACTATGAGGCCCGCTTGGCCGCCTTCGAGCCTTACGGCGTCGACGAGGCCCTGATGGCCGAGGCGGCCGACGACGCGGTCTTCCTGCACTGCCTGCCCGCCCACCGCGGCGAAGAGGTGACCGACGCCGTCATCGACGGCCCGCAGTCGCTGATCTGGGACGAGGCCGAGAACCGCCTGCACGCTCAGAAGGCGGTCCTGGCCTGGTGCTTCGGAGCTTTCTAGGTCGCCCTAACGCGCTTCGCGCTGCTTGAGGGCGAATTAGGCCTAGCGCAGGTTGACGTCGACCACGTCGCCGGCGTCCGGCTCCTTGCCGGTCAGGTTGGCGCGGGCGATCTCGAAGGCGAACTTCATCAAGCCGCCGTCGCTGACCCAGACCCGGCCGTCGTCGCCGTCGAAGCGCAACAGGGTCAGGCGGGGATCGTCCTTGCCGTCCGGATACCAGGCCGACAGCATCGGGTTCCAGTAGCGTTCGATGACGTCCCGGTCGTGGCCATGCACCGACAGGGCGCCGTGGATGCAGGCCCAGACCTTCTGGTCCTTGGAGCCATAGCTGAACATGGCCGTCTGTCCCGGCGTCGCCGCGTCGCGCGCCAGGTCGGTGTCGTCGCGGGTGAAGAACCAGATGGTTCCGGTCTCGGCCTCGCGAAAGGCGGTCATCGGCTGGCTGTGATAGCCGGGGCGATCCAGTCCCAGCATCCCGGTGTTGCTGGACTTCAGGCTTTTCCAGAAGGCCTCTTCGGCCTCGGCGGGCGTCAGGTGCTTGTCGGTCAAGATCGTCTCCTGTCTCGTCGTTCGGGGAGACAGGACAACCAACCCGGCGCCGGAGCGTTCCCGTCTAGAACGGCGCCGCGGACGGCAGAGGCCGCCCGCTCAGCTCCGCCAGCAGGTGGATCAGCAGGAAGAAGACCAGGGCGGCCGCCAGCAACATGATGAAGCGCCACGGCATCATGCGCGGGCCGCGCATGATGTCTGTCGGCCGCGACCCTCGCCACCCCGCGAAGACGACGACGGCGATCGAGACGATCAGCAGGATCAGGGTGAGCGTGGCGTCCATGACGCCGCCAGTTGGGGCGCCCGAGGCGGCGATGCAAGCGCTCGGGCGCGCAGGATCGCCAGCGTGGCCGTATTTCTTGATGCGCGGTTAATCTAAACGCGGCATTAACCATGTCGGGCGCATCAGCGGCCTGTCGGCTGCCGTCGGCGACTCGCGACGAGGCGCCACATCTAGCGGTTAACGACACGTTTACACGCTTTATCTGGAAGGATACCGTTCGCGCCATGGGTCGGGAGGCGAATCAGTGACCGCAGCGGCGCCGTGGAGCGTGAAGGGCATCGATCCCAAGGCGCGCGAGATCGCCAAGGATCTGGCGCGACGTTCGGGCATGACCCTGGGCGAGTGGCTGAACTCCATGATCATGGACGAGCCGGACGACGACGACGGCGTCGCCACCCTGCCGCGCCGGTCGCCCATTCCGGACCCCTATGACCGCCGCAGCCGCTCGCGCCGCCTGGACGACGTCTATGGCGAGGATGCGCACAGGCATGAAGGCCTGGGCCGCCATGAGAACCTGGGCCGCATGGGCGCTTCGCTGGAGGTGATCGCCGAGCGTCTTGAGGCGGCCGAGCGCCGCTCGACACTCGCGATCCAGGGCATCGACCAGGCCGTGGCCGGTCTGGTGCGCCGTCTTGAGACGCAGGACGAAGCCGAAGCCGCCAAGGCCCGCCGCATCGACGATATCGCCGAAGAGCTGCGCGAGGGCCATCGTCGCCTGCGTCGTCTGGAGCAGGACGCCGGGACCGAGGCGCGCGAAGGCCTGGACAAGCTGGACGCGGCCCTGACCGCCGTCTCCACCCGTCTCTATGAGATGGACGAGCGCCAGCGCGCGGGCGTCAGCGAGCTGCGCGACCGCATCGAGGCGGTCGAGAAGGCGGCTGGGCCGGGCGCCGGAACCTCCCTGCTGTCGCAGGTCGGCGTGCGTCTGGACGACGCCCAGTCGCGCACCTCTGATGCGCTGAAGGGATTGGAGCGGTCGTTCGCCGCCCTGGATCTGCGGATGCGCGACGCCGAGCGCCGCATCGAGCCGGACCACGCGCGCGAGGCCTCGCGTTTCGAGAAGCTGGCCGAGAGCCTGACGCGCCAGGTCGAGTCCAGCCGCACCGAGATGATCCGCCGTCTCGACGCCGTCGAGACCGAGGGACGCGTCGAACGGATCGAACGCGCCCTGGCCGCCATCGGCGATCAGGCCCGCGCCGCCGAGCAGCGCTCGGCCGCCGCGGTCGAGGGCATGGGCCGCGAGATCATGCGGATCGCCCGCAACCTCAACGGCCGGGTCGAGAAGGTCGAAGCCGGCGGCGTGGGACCGTCGGACGCCCGCATCACGGCGCTGGAGCAGAAGCTGCAGCGCGACCTGGCCCGCCATGCTGAGACGGTGGACCAGCGTCTGACCCAGGCCGACGATCAGCACGCCCTGGCGCTGGAGCGTCTGGGCGGCGAGATCGCCCGCATCTCGGATCGCCTGAGCGAACGCATCGCCCAGTCCGAGCGCCGCTCGGCCCAGGCTATCGACGATATCGGCCGCCGTCTGTCGGAGAGCGCCGACAAGATGCATCAGCGCCACGAGAGCGCCTCGGGCGATCTGGCCGAACGGATGCGTCAGAGCGAGGAGCGCACGGCGCGCCTGCTGGCCGACGCCCGCGACAGCATGGAGCAGCGCGCCGATCGCGCCCCGCGTCGCGCCCCGCCGCTGGAAAGCCCCGACCCCGCGCCCTGGACCCCGGCGGAAACCGCCAGCGGCGACTGGCGCGCGACGGCCTTCGCCGATCCGGTCGAGGATTGGTCCGTCGAGCCTGTGATGGGCGACGCCCCGACGACCGTGTCGGATTTCGCATCGGGCGCTGAGAACATCTTCGGCGATCCGCTGGAGACTGACCTTCTGGAGACCGAACCGAAGACGGCTGCGCCGTTCGGCCGGGTCGCGGCCGACGCCTGGCCGCAGGCTGCGTCTCTGGAGGATGAAGACCTGTTCGGCGGCGCGGACGTCAGCGACATTCTGAACGCTGCGGCCGATCAGGACGCCGACCGTCAGCCGTTCGACCTCGGCGAGGCGGCGGACGTCGACGACTTCTCGGCCGAGCTGGATTTCGTTACGCCGCAAGAGCCGGCGCAGGAGCCTGCTGCGGCCTCGACCCGCGACGTGTTGGAGGCCGCTCGCGCGGCCATGGCGCCCGAAGACGAGGCCGCGCCGCGTCAGGCCTTCGGCCTGGCTAAGCGCGGCGGCAAGTCCAAGCTGCAGGAGCGTCTGGACAAGCAGGCCGGCCGTCAGAGCTCGACCATGCGCACGGCGCTGGGCGCCATGGCCGTGGCGGCCCTGGGCGTCGTCGGCGGCTACGCCACCTTGCAGGTGGCGGGCGGTTCGGGCCTGACCCTGCCCGGCGGCTTCACCCTGGCGCCGACGTCGAGCGACGATGCGGCGCCCGCTGAGACGACGGCGCCGATCGCGGCCCTGGCGCTGGACGCCGCGCCGACGGACGCCGTGCCGTCGCCCGATGCGGCGGCGACCGAGGGCGCGGGCCTGTTCGCACGCGCGGTGCAGATGCTGGACAACGGCGACGACGGCGGGCTGGAGCCCCTGACCCGCGCCGCCAACCTGGGCTACGCCCCGGCGCAGCTGCGCCTGGCCAGCCTGTATCAGGACGGCGCCGCCGGGCTGACGGCGGATGAGGCCGAGGCGCGCGCCTGGGCCCGCCGGGCCGCCGAGGCGGGCGACGCCAAGGCCATGCATTTCTACGCCATGCAACTGTATGACGGCGTCGGCGGCGCGCAGAACCGCGCCGAGGCCCTGGCCTGGCTGACCAAGGCGGCGACCGCCGGACGGGTCGACAGCCAGTACAACGTCGCACAACTGCTGGAGAAGGGCGACCAGGGCGTGGCTCCCAATCGGGTCGAGGCGTTCAAGTGGTACATGATCGCGGCCCGGCGCGGCGACCAGCAGGCCCTGGCCTCGGTGCAGCGCCTGACCTCTGGCCTGTCGGCGGCCGACCGCCGCACGGCGCGCGAGGCGGCCGACGCCTTCACCGCCCCGGCCGCCTGATCGGCGCACGACGCGTTCAACCGGGGGTGGCGGTTCGCCGCAGGGGCCGCTAAGACCGAAGGCCTAGTCGCCTTTCCGGCGCCGATTGCCTGTCCTTCCAGCCGAAGGCGCGTGCCGTGGATATTTACCTGCCGATCGCCGAAGTCTCGGTGAACTGGCCGCTCCTGGTTCTGCTGGGGGCGCTGGTCGGATTCGTGTCCGGTCTGTTCGGCATCGGCGGCGGCTTCCTGATGGCGCCGGTTCTGGTCTTTCTGGGCATCCCGCCGACGGTGGCGGTGGCCAGCCAGGCCAGCCACGTCGTCGCCTCCTCGACCTCGGGCGTCATCCGCTATTCCGGCATGAAGGCGGTCGACTACCGCATCGGCGGCATCATGGCTGTCGGCGGGGCGCTGGGCGCCGTGCTGGGCGTCGAGCTGTTCCGCTACCTGCGCCTGCTGGGTCAGGCCGACCTGGTGGTGGCCCTGTCCTATCTGCTGTTCCTCGGCTCGATCGGCAGCATGATGCTGTACGAAAGCCTGACGCAGATCCTGCACCGCGTCCGGGGCGAGACGCCGCCGCGCAAGGAGCGCCGCCGCCCCATGTGGCTGTACGGCCTGCCGTTCAAGATGCGTTTCCCGCGCTCGGGCCTCTACATCAGCGCCATTCCGCCGCTCGGCCTGGGCGTGTTCGCAGGGATTCTGTCGGCCATCATGGGGGTGGGCGGCGGCTTCATCCTGGTGCCGGCCATGCTCTATGTGCTGCGGATGAAGGCCAGCGTGGTCGTCGGCACCAGCCTGTTCCAGATCATCATCACCACGGCCATCACGACGGTGCTGCAAGCCGGGCGCAACCAGACGGTGGACATCGTCCTGTCGACCATCCTGCTGCTGGGCGGGGTGGTGGGGGCCCAGTACGGCGCCAAGCTGTCGGGCCGGTTCCGCGCCGAGGAAATGCGCGCGGCCCTGGGGCTGATCGTCCTGCTGGTCGGCATCCAGATGGGGCTGGAGCTATTCGTGCGGCCTGGCGACCTGTTCCTGCTGGCGCCGGGAGTGGCGGACTGATGTTCCAGGTTCTGCCGCCCGAGCCGCCGCCCGTCGCCGCCGCGCCCGAGATCATCATCGAACGCTCGGCCGCCACGACCGAGGATGTGCGGATCGCCGCCGCCCTCACGGACGCGCGGGTGGACGTGGACTCGGGGTTCAAGGGGGCGTCGATCGTCCTCTACGGCGCCGTGTTCAACCCGACCGACACGCCCGCCGACGTGGTGGTGGTGGTGCGCGGCCCCGACGCGCCGGTTCGCCTGGTCAAGAAGACGCGCAACATGGGGGTCTGGCTGAACAGCCGCCCGGTGCTGTTCGAGGGAGCGCCCGGCTTCTACATGACCGCTTCTACGCGGCCGCTGAGCGACATCGCCGACTTCGGCCAGTTGCGCCGTCTGGGCGTGGGGGTGGACCACCTGCGCATCGACGCGCCGGAAGAGGCCCGCACCGTCACCCGCTACGGCGTGCGCGACGTGGTCATCAGCCGCTTGGGCGAGGACTATCTGGATTGGCGCCGCGCCGTGATCCGGCTGAAGGAGGCGGCGGCCCTCTACGACACCGATCCCAAGGGGGTGGAGTTCGTCGATCGAGGCCTGTTCCGCGCCGAGGTCAAGCTGCCCGCCGTGGCCCCGACCGGCAAATACTACGCCGAGGTCTGGCTGTTCCAGGAAGGGACGCCGGTGTCGGTGTCCAACCTGACCCTGACGGTCGAGAAGGTGGGGCTGGAGCGCGACATTTATGAGTTCGCCCACCGCCGGCCGTGGAGCTACGGCGTGCTGTGCGTACTGCTGGCGGCGATGACGGGCTATGCGGCGTCGCGGGTGTTCCGGAGCCGGTGACTTCTCACCCGCTCATCCCGGCGGACGCCGGGACGAGCGGAGGTTGGGGTTGCGCTCAAGCAGCGAGCGACCGCGTTGCGAGCGATAGCGCCAACAAAAAGGGCGGCCCGCGAAGGCCGCCCTTTCCGTTTCAGTCTGTGCCTGAGCCTCAGGCCGCCTTGGTCTGCGGCGCGAAGCGGCCGTAGAAGGTATCGTCCTTGGCGGCCATGTCGCGCAGAAGCTGCGGAACCTTGAAGCGGTCGCCGTATTTGACGGCCAGTTCGTCGGCCTTGGCCACGAAGGCCTTCAGTCCGGTCTGGTCCATGAAGGTGATGGGGCCGCCGGTCCAGGGCGCGAAGCCCCAGCCCAGGATGGCGCCCAGGTCGCCCTCGCGCGGGTCGTCGATGACGCCCTCTTCCCAGCAACGGGCCACTTCCACCGCCTGGCGATACAGCAGGCGGGTCTTCAGTTCGTCGATGGCGGCCAGCGCCTCGGGGCTTTCGCCGAAGGCGTCGCCCTTGGTGGTCGGGGCCAGTTCGGCCAGACCCGGCCAGATGACCTTGGGCTTCTGGTCGTAGTCGTAGAAGCCCTTGCCGTTCTTGCGGCCGTAGCGGCCCTGTTCGACCATGGTGGCGACGATCTGCTCGCCCTCGGTCGGGACGTATTTGTCGCCCAGATCCTCGCGGGTCTGTTTGGCGATCTTGTACGACAGGTCCAGGGCCACGTCGTCGTGCATCTCCAGCGGGCCGCGCGGCATGCCGGTCATGCGGCCGACGTTGTCGATCAGCACGGGCGAATAGCCCTCTTCCAGCATGGCCATGCCTTCCATCAGGAAGGTCGAGAAGCAGCGCGAGGTGTAGAAGCCGCGGCTGTCATTGACGACGATCGGCGTCTTCTTGATCTTCAGGACATAGTCCAGCGCCTTGGCCAGGGCCGCGTCGCCGGTCTTCTCGCCCATGATGATCTCGACCAGCATCATCTTGTCGACGGGCGAGAAGAAGTGGATGCCGATGAAGTCCTCGGGCCGGACGCTGGCCTCGGCCAGGCCGGTGATCGGCAGGGTCGAGGTGTTGGAGCCGAACACGGCGCCCTCAGCCAGTTGAGCCTCGGCGCGCTTGGTGACGTCGGCCTTGATCTCGCGGTTCTCGAACACGGCCTCGATGACCAGGTCCGAGCCCTTGATCAGGTCATAGTCCGTCGTCGCCGTGACCAGGGCCAGGGTGGCGTCGAACTTCTCCTGGGTCATCTGACCGCGCGACAGGCGCTTCTTCAGCAACTCCTCGACGTGGGCCTTGCCCTTGTCGGCGGCTTCCTGGGTCTGGTCGATCAGCACGGTCTCGATGCCGGCCATGACCTGCACATAGGCCACGCCCGCGCCCATCATGCCGGCGCCCAGGACGCTGACTTTCTTGGGGTCGGACTTGGGTACGCCCGCCGGGCGCACGGCGCCCTTGTCCAGTTCCTGCTTGGACAGGAACAGGCTGCGGATCATGGCCTGGGCCTGGGGCGTCATCAGGGTCTTGATGAAGTAGCGCGTCTCGATGCGCAGGCCCGCCTCGATCGGCACCTGCACGCCTTCATAGACGGCCTTCATCATGTTCAGCACGGCCGGATAGTTGCCGTAGGACTGCTTGCGCAGGATGGCGTTGCCCATGATGAAGACTTGGGCGCCCGCCGGGTGGTAGGGGCCGCCGCCGGGGATCTTGAACTTGGGATCGTCCCACGGCTGGACGGCCTTGCCGCCGTTCTTGATCCAGGCCTTGGCGGCCGCGACCGACTGGCCCTTCTCGACGACCTCATGGACGACGCCGGCGCCCTTGGCGTCGTTCGGACGCCAGGACTTGCCCTCGGCCATCTGCATCAGGGCGGTCTGCACCCCGATCAGGCGCGTCAGGCGCTGGGTGCCGCCGCCGCCGGGGAAGAGGCCGACCTTGATCTCGGGCAGGCCCAGCTGGATCTTCGGGTCGTTCTCGACGACGCGATAGTGGCAGGCCAGGGTGAACTCCAGCCCGCCGCCTAGCGCCAGGCCGTTGATGGCCGCCGCCACCGGCTTGCCCGAGGTTTCCAGCGCGCGGAAGGCGCCGTTCAGCGCCCAGCCGGTGTCGAACGCCTTCTGCAGGTCGCCGCCGCCGGCCAGCATGCCCGAGGCCATGTCGCCCAGGTCCGCCCCGGCGCAGAAGCCGGTCGTCTTGCCCGAGGTCAGGACCACGCCCTTGATGGCGTCGTCGGTCTTGATCTTTTCGACCAGGGCCGGGATCTCGGCGATCACGGCCGAGGTCAGGGTGTTCATCGAACGGCCCGGCACGTCGAAGGTCACGAGCGCGACGCCGTCGGCGTCGATGTCGATCTTGAAGTTTTCCATAGTCATTCGCTCCCGGATCAGACGCGTTCGATGACGGTGGCGGTGCCCATGCCGCCGCCGATGCACAGGGTGGCCAGGGCCGTCGACTTGTTCGAGCGTTCCAACTCGTCCAGCACCGTGCCCAGGATCATGGCGCCGGTGGCGCCCAGCGGGTGGCCCATGGCGATGGCGCCGCCGCAGACGTTGATCTTATCGTGCGGGATGTCGAGCGCCTGCATGTAGCGCAGCACCACAGCCGCGAAGGCCTCGTTCAGTTCATACAGATCGATGTCGCCCGGCTGCATGCCCAGCTTGCCCAGCAGCTTGCGGGTGACGGGCTCGGGGCCGGTCAGCATGATCGACGGCTCGGAGCCGATCGAGGCGCCGCCCAGAATCTTCGCGCGGGGCTTCAGGCCCAGGGCCTCGCCCATCTCCTTGGAGCCGACCAGAATGCCCGCCGCGCCGTCGACGATGCCGGACGAGTTGCCCGGCGTGTGGACGTGGTTGACGCCCGCCGCCTCGGGGTAGCGCTGGTTGATCACGGCGTCGAAGCCCATGCCGCCCATCATGACGAAGGAGGGGTTCAGCCCGCCCAGGGTCTGCATGTCCGTCTTCGGACGAATGGTCTCGTCACGGTCCAGCTGGGTCAGGCCGAGCTGGTTCTTGACCGCGATCACCGATCGATCGAAGCGGCGCTCGGCCCAGGACTGTGCGGCGCGCTTGTGGCTTTCGACGGAATAGGCGTCCACGTCGTCGCGGCTGAAGCCGTATTTGGTGGCGATCATGTCGGCCGAGACGCCCTGCGGCACGAAATAGGTCGGGAAGGCCGCCGAGGGATCGGTCGGCCAGGCGCCGCCGTCGGAGCCCATGGGCACGCGGCTCATGGCCTCGACGCCGCCGCCGACGGCCATGTCGGCCTCGCCGGACTTCACCTTGGCGGCGGCCATGTTCACGGCTTCCAGGCCCGAGGCGCAGAAGCGGTTGATCTGCACGCCCGCCGTCTCCTGGCCCCAGCCGGCCGACAGCACGGCGGTGCGGGCGATGTCCGAGCCCTGCTCGCCCACCGGCGACACCACGCCCAGAATCACGTCGTCGACCTTGGCGGTGTCCAGGCCGTTGCGGTCGCGCAGGGCTTCCAGAACCTGGGTCGCCAAGCTCAGGGCCGTGATCTCGTGCAGGCTGCCGTCCTTCTTGCCCTTGCCGCGCGGGGTGCGCACGGCGTCGTAGATGTAGGCGTCGGCCATGGAGCGTCTCTCTCTTGTTGTGCCCCTACCGTTTGCTGCGCGGCAGCGAACTGCATGAGGGACGGGTTCTTGGTGTCCCTATCGCTCGGCGCGCGGCGCCTCGCTGCATAAGGGACGGGGTGGCGTCTTGGTTGGGAGGCGGTGGGCGGACGGATCCGATCATCGCGTCTGGAATTGAAACTCAGGTCGTTAGAAAGCCGACGTTTACGTCAACGTCAAGTAACAAGGCGCGTGAGGTCGCCGGATGTGAAAAGGGCGGGCCGTCGTGCGCGGCCCGCCCTGTGTTCTTAGCCTCAGCGGCGCGCCAGCCGCACCAGCTTGCCGTTCTCCTCGTCGGTGACGACCCAGACGGCGCCGTCAGGCCCGACCGCCACGTCGCGGATGCGTTCGCCCAGGCCGGTCAGCAGCCGCTCTTCGCCGACCACGCGGCCGTCCTGCAGCACCAGACGAACCAGATGCTTGCCGCCCAGGCCGCCGATCAGGGCGTTGCCTTTCCAGTCGGGGAACATGGCGCCGTCGTAGAAGGCCATGCCGCCCGGCGCGATCACCGGATCCCAGTAGTAGACTGGCTGGACGGTGCCTTCCTGCGTCGTCGTCGCGCCGGGGATGGCGTCGCCGCTGTACTCGATGCCGTAGGCCGCGCCCGGCCAGCCGTAGTTGGCGCCAGCCTTCTCCAGGTTCAGTTCGTCGCCGCCGCGCGTGCCGTGCTCGATGCTCCAGACCGCGCCGGTTCCCGGCTGGACGGCGATGCCCTGCGGGTTGCGGTGGCCGTAGGACCAGATCTCGGCCAGGGCGCCTTCGCGGCCGACGAAGGGGTTGTCGGACGGGACCGAGCCGTCGGCGTTGATGCGGATGACCTTGCCGTGGTGCGAGGCCAGACTCTGGGCCGTCGGCCGCATCGGCTTGTCCGAGCGTTCGCCGATGGTGATGTACAGCTTGCCATCCGGGCCGAAGACCAGGGAGGAGCCGAAATGCTTGTCCCCGTCATAGGTGTCCTTGACCTGGAAGACGACCTGCACGTTCTCGACGCGGCTCAGGTCGTCCGACAGGCGCCCGCGGGCCACGGCCGTGCCGTTGCCGCCGTCTCGCGGCTGGGCGTAGGACCAGTAGATCATCCGGTCCTGGGCGAAGGTCGGGCTCAGGATCACGTCCAGCAGGCCGCCCTGGCCGCGCGCCGCCACGGCGGGCAGGCCGCTGATCGGCGCGCCGATCCGGCCCTGGGCGCTGACGACGCGCATCCGGCCCGGCTTTTCCGTCACCAGCCACTGGCCGTCCGGCAGCAGGGCCAGGCCCCACGGATGCTCCAGCCCTTCGGCCACGACGGCGTGCTGCATGGCGATCGTGGTGCTGACCGACGGGGCGCGGGTCTGGCCTTCGAGCGCCGGCTTCTGATCCGGGTTGTTGGGCGGGCGGGTCTCGACCGGCGCGCCCGTGGCGGCGGAGGACGGCGCCTCATCCTGTCCATTGGCCCCGCAGGCGGCGAGAACCAGGGCGGCGGCGGAAGCGGCGAAGAGGGCGGGGCGCAGCATGGCGGCTCCTGAACAGCGTGGCTTTGAACGGTCAGGATGCCGCCTCGACGCGCTTTGCGCGAGCCGAAACGCGCCGCGACCGATAGTCCCGCACGAAATCCGCATCGAAGCGGCTTGAACCGGAGAGAAGGCGGCGATATACGCACCCCTCTCGCGCTCAGGGGTCGTTCTCGATCCGGCGCGATGCTCCGTAAGGGGTTGGGTAGCTCAGATGGTTAGAGCGGTGGATTCATAACCCACAGGTCGGCGGTTCGATCCCGCCTCCAACCACCAACGCACACCCACTAGCTGGTGGGTGTTGCGGGAGAACGAACCGGGCGAGGTCGCCGTGCAAGGTGACCCGCACCGGCGATCCTCTCGATTTGTTGATCGGCTCGATGTCCACCTTCTGGATCAGGCCTCTGACGCTGCCGATCAGGTCTCTGTCCGCGTCGTCGGTGCTGCCGGCCGCCTCGGCCAGGCGGGCCTGGAGCTGCTCGATCTTGCTGGCGTAGTTCTCGGCCGCGCGCGGGTGCAGCTGCACGGGCGGCGCGCCTTCAGCGTCGAGCTGTTCAAGGGTCGCCTTGAGCTGGGCCTGTTCGATTTCGAGAGCTTCGAGCTTCTTGCCGATGACGGCGGCCGCCGTCGCGCCGGAGAGCAGGGCGTCAGCCCCGCGCTCGATGGCGCGCTCGACCTCGGCGATCCGACGCGTCAGCGGTCGACGGCGAACCTCGACCTGGGCAGCCTGTTCAGCCCAGGCGGCGTGGTAGGCCCTGACGTAGGCCGCGACGGCGTCGGGAGCGACCAGTCGCGTGCGCAGGCCGTCCAGCACGCGTTGCTCGATCTCGGCCCGGTTGACGTGGCGGTTGTTGTCGCAGGCGGACGCCCCCTTCTCGCGATAGGCCGCGCAGACCAGCCGCCCCTGGCTGAGCGAGGTATAGGAGGCCCCGCAGCACCCGCACTTCGTCAGGCCTGACAGCAGCCCCGGCCGCCGGCGCAAGCTCGCCCTCTGAGACGGGTCAGTCGTCTGGCGGCTGTCGAGGCGCTGCTGGGCGGCCCTCCAAAGGTCCTGATCGATGATGGCCAGGTGCGGGACGTCGATGCGCTTATGCTCGCTGGGAGGCTTGCAGATGGTGATCTTGCGGCCGGTCTGGCGGTCCTTTCGCATCTCGACGCGGTTGTAGACTTTGACGCCGGCGTAGATCTCGCTGTGCAGGACGCCGTTCGCGCGTTGGCGCGAGCCCTGGATGGACGAAGCGTTCCATTGGCGGCCGGCCGGAGAGGGGATCCTGTCGCGGTTGAGGCGTTCAGCGATCTCGCGCGAGGACATGCGGTCGTTGACGTACATGGAGAAGATGCGCCGAATCACCTCGGCCTGGTCGGGCACGATCTCGACCGCGCCTCCGGGCTGGGAGCGATAGCCGTAAAGGCGCGAGCCGGTCGCGAGACCCTTCTCCGCATTGGAGGCCATCCCGCGCTTGGTCTTCATGCTGAGGTTGCGGATGAAGTCCTGGGCGATGAGCCCCTTGAAGGCGACGTGCATGTCCTGGACCTGGTCGGTCGACAGGGTGGCGATGCCGGCGCCGATGTCGGCCAGGCGGTTGGCCACGTGCGCCAGGTGCTCAAGGTTGCGGGCGAGACGGTCTTCGTCTTCCGCCAGGAGCAGGTCGAACTCGCCCCGGTCGGCCGCAGCGAGCGCCGCGAGAAGCCCTGGGCGATTCGCCATGGCTGAGCCGGAAATGGCGGCGTCCGTGTAGGTGCCGACGACGGCCCAGCCCTTGGCGGCGGCGTGCTGGATCAGGACGTTCACCTGATCGGAGATCGAGCGCTCGTTCTGGCGGTCCGAGCTGTAGCGAGCGTAAAGGGCGACGCGGGTCATGGCCGTCTGCCCTCCCGATGGACGCGATCGGCGATGTGAGCCCCTGCTCGTATCTTAGGGTGCGAGACGGGCCTGACCCTAAGGGCTTTTACCCTGGCTTTATGGAGCGGGGTCATAGTCTGGTCGCTTGGCCTTTTGTGCGGTGCGGCCCCCACAAAGACGGTGCATTGTTGGAATCCATGTCGTGACGACAGGCTGAGCGTGCGTTGAGCGTCCACCCCCCTCGAGGGCGGAGTGACGATCAGCGCGTTGCCGGTTCTCGAACGGGTCGAGACTGGCGGCGTCATCGCTGAGGAACTGTCGTCGTGAAACTGCATCACACCCTCGATCTTGAAGTCTCGAACGGCGTCGGGTTGTTCGCCCTGGCCATTGTGGCGGCGGCGATCGGCGCCGTGGCCGTGGCGCTAATCGTGACTCGCGAGCCTGTCGGTCGGCAAGGGGGCGGCGCTGGCGGCCTGGAAGTCGCGGCGCGCATCAGCACGGGCCATGGCCTGAATGATGCGCAGCAGGGCGGGATCGAGCCCGCCGGAAGGGGGCTCGATCGCTTCGCTGACGCGGCGAGGAGCGGGGGCCATGACTAGTGCTGAGACCCCGTTGCTGAGATCGTGGCCCACATGTCGTTGGCCTTCTGAATCTGTTCGGCCACCGGCATGGCGTCGATGTCGCGCGCGGCCTCCTCCAGGGCGTCAGCGATCCAGTCCAGCCCGGCCGCCTTGGCTTCATGACTGCGCCACGCAGGGGCCATGCGACGGGCCTTAGCCGGACTCATAATCAGCGCCTGACCGCCGCCCTGCAGGCCGACGCGGAAACCGACGCCTCGCACGGGCACCATGCCGACGACGACGCCGTCGTGCTGAAGGGAGATTCCTTCAAGGCCGGGCGATCTGGGAGGCGCGGACGTCATTGCCCGACCTCGATCATGCGGATGCTGCGCGGGTGGCAGGGCACGGCGTGCGCGATGCCGGCGAAGGCGACGTAGACGTAGGCCGTGGACGACTTGCCGGGGTGAACGACCTGGCCGCGCTTGCCCGTCCAGTCGCCTTCGTTGATCAGCTCGACCTCGGCGCCGATGCGCGGATCGACGCCATAGGCGCAGCGGACATAGGCATAGCCGTCATAGGCGCAGCTGCTGACCCGCCGCACCCGGACCATGGACAGGAAGTCGCGGAAGCTGATGGTCCAGACGTCGCTGTAGTCGAGGAAGGCCTGGTAGACGGCGCGCGATCGGGTGGCGGCCGAGAGGGTCGAGGTCGCCACGTAGTCGCCTGCGGTGACGGTGACCTCGTAGAGGTTCCAGAGGGGCTCGATGTCGGCGTCAAGGCGGTCGGTCTGGATCACAGGCACGCCCCCCGGATCGCTTCCCGCTTGGCCTGGGCCATGGTCTCGACGCCTTCAGGGCTCCAGCCGTCGTAACGGTAGCAGCCGTCGGCGCCCTGAACGGTGATGTAGAACTTACACCGGTCATCGCCTGACGTGCGGTCGCGCTCGATCTCGATCGTGCAGCCCTTGTGCGTGCCGCGAAAATAGCCGCGCTTCTTCTCGAGGATCCTCATTGCGGAACCTCCGCCGTCGTCGGGCGCACCACTACGCAGAGAGAATGGATCGGGTCGCCAGTATGAGTGGATGGTGACCAGGAAGAGGTCACCCAGTGGGCGACGGCGACAACTTCGAAGCTGGACGGCAGACCTTGTTCGCGCAGGTCATTCCAGTCGCGGCTGGTGAACCAGATGAAGTCGCCTTTAGCAGGGGCTGTCTTGAGCCACAGGGACTTGAGCGGCAGGTCATCACAACCGGGCCCGCCCTCAAGCTGGATTTCCGTTTTGATCATCATCACACACCGCCTTTCTGCAGGGCGGTGAGAGCTTCTTTCAGCCCGGCGATGCGGCCTCGGTCCCATGCGCCATGCGTTGGTCCGCTGAGAGGCGCGTTGATCTCGGCGCGGATCTTCTCCACGGCGACCCGCAGCGCGTCGGGGGCGGGGTGGGCGATGCGGCTGGCGAGGGAGCGAGCAATCTCAATCCCGTCATCCACATTGGAGACCGACGCCACAACCCTGGTGGGATTCCCCTTCGTCGCGACCATGACGAACTGCCCGCTTTCGTCAGGCCGCTCATCTCCCATGCCGTCTAGCAGCGCGTTCGAACATTCTCCCGTCCAGATTTGGGAGCCGTCCGCCATGTCAATGCAAATGCCGGAAACCGGTCCGTCTTCCTCATTAACGATGAATACCTCGCGCCACCCCACCGGCTGCGCATCCTCGCGGGCTTGCGGCAGGGCGCGAAGGGCTGCCATCTCGTTCGTCTCAGAGTCTGAGGCAGCAGCAGGCCCGATGACCTCCCACTTGTCGCCTTCCAACTCACGTTCGATGAATCGACAGCGATTGCCGTCGATTACGCGGATTTCGCCGCGAACCGGCTGCGGGCCTTCGCCTGCCGCCGCGCCCGCCTCTGAAGCCGCAGGCTGTGCGGAGCGGCTGCGCTCAATCATGGCCATGAGCTGAACGGCGTCCCCGTACTCGCGAGTGAGGGCGATGGTTCTGGGTTGCCCCTTCACCGTGATGGCGGCGGCAAAGCCGTCATAGATGGAGCTGACGATCTCCAGCTCGGCGGTCTGCAGGTCGACCTGGCCGAAGACGGCGCGACGGATCTCGTCCTCGCGTGAGGGGTGCTGATCGCGGTCAGCCATTAGCGGCCTCGCTTCCTTTCGGCGGCGCCGGTTCCCAGCGGCCAGGCGAGCAGTCGGCGGGGTGGAAGACCCAGAAGCCCGGGCCCTTGAGAGAGCGAACGCAATATCGTCCGTCCTCTTCCACGCTGACGAAGGTTCCGGTTCGTCCGTCACGGTGGCGGAGCGTGGTTCCGGGCGTCAGGGCGGCGGCGGCGCTTCCCGTCAGCGGGTCCAGGCCCTTGGCGGCGCGCCAGTCGTTGACGGAGGCGTCGCCATCGAGGACGACGCGGGCGGCCATGGCGGCGGTCTGGACGGCCTCCTTGCGGACGTCGCTGGAGGGTTCGTCCAGGACAGCCTTCACCAGCTCGCCGAACTCTTCGGCCATGGCCAGGGTCATGATCCGGTCGCCGGGGAATTTGGAGCGAGCGCGGGCCAGCTCTGCGCGGACCTGGTCGAGGAAGTCCTCGACGGGATCCGATTGCAGGGCGGCGGCCGTGATCTCGTCCAGCTCCATTTCGCCCTGGAGGGTGGGGTTGCCTTCCCAGCCCGCCTCTTCCTGGGCTGCGACCCATGGGGCGGCGAAGAGGCTGATCAGATCCTGACGCTGCCAATCGGCGCGGCCCGTCTTGGCCCATGTGAGCCCGGCCTGAAGGCGGTCGCCGTCGATGCCGTCCGAGAAGCTTATCAGGATGTCTTCCAGCGCGCGGAAACGCTTGAGCTGAGCGAGCGGGCGGGCGTCGGGTCCGTTGGGGGTGACCTTGGTCATGGTTCGACTCCGGCTTCGATCAGTTCGCCGATCGAGATGTTGAAGAGCTTGGCGATGTCGCGGACGGACCATCCGGCGCGGCTGAACCATCCGCACCAGACGATCAGGCGCGGATGACGGTCGGGGATGGGATCGAGGTGCGGCGTCACGCGGCCTCTCCATGCAGGATGCGCACGCCGTGCGCGGTGGCCGTGAAGGGCGCCGGGCTGCCCGGCAGGCGCGCCGTCAGGCCCTGACGGGTCATGGCGATCAGGGCGGCGTGAATCTTGCGGCGCTCGATCCGGCGCGGGTAGCGGCCGTCGTGGACGGCGCGCAGGATCTCGGTCTCGGTCAGGGGCTGATCGTGGATGGTGCGCAGGATCCGCTCCCAGCGGCCGCCGGGGCAGTAGCCGCGATCGACGTAGACGGGCGTCTGGGCCAGCCGCAGTGGCGGAAGCGGATGCGCGGACGGGTGTGAGCGACGGTCAAGCATCGGCGGCAGCCTTGGCCGGAACGGGCGGCAGGGCGGCCTGGATGCTCGCCAGCAGTTCGGGGACGCCTTCCTCATCCGCGAAGGCCTCGAGCATGTCGTGCGACTTGCGCAGGGCGACGACCAGGGCGCGGCCCTGTTCAGGCGTCAGAGGCGGGTGGCCGAAGACGGCGACGTAAAGAGCCGTCTTGTCTTCGAAGTTGGCGAAGACGGCGCCGGTCGACATGCCGGCGCCCTTGGCGATCGCGCGGATGGTGGCGCGCTCGAAACCGACGTCCTTGAAAAGGGTTTCGGCGGAATCGAAGACGCGCTGGCGGGTCTGCACCTTGGCGGCCTGACGGCGGTTGAGGCGCTTGGGCTCTTCGGTGCTGACGGGATCGGCCGGGGCGGCGAACGCCGCCTCGGGGCTGGGGGAGAAGGTTGCGCCGTCCATCATGCGGCCCTCCCGGCGGCGTCATGGGCGGGCAGCTGATTGCGGGCCAGAGCATGGCGCAGGGCGTCCTGACCCTGGCCGTCCAGCCAGCAATGGCCGATCAGACCGTCGCGGTCGCCGCCGAGGTCGAGGAGGTAGACGGAGACGCCCTCGCGCATGTTGGCGTCGCCGTCGAAGCGCAGGTCTTCGATGTCGACCATCTCGATCGATCGGCCGGCGCGTTCGCGCTGGACGTGACGCGCCAGGGCGCCGATGTCGGGGAAGGCCAGGGGCTTGGCCTGAGGGTTTGCCCTGAGCAGGGCGAAGCGGACGTCGGGGGACACGGGATAGCTCCTGCGGTTGAGAGGTCTGGGCGCCGGGGCGGAGCGGTGATGGGCGGCCAGCAGGGCCGCGCCTTCGATCCAGGGGCGGCGCGTCATTGCGACAGCCCGGCTTCGGTCGCCTCGAGAGCGGCGATCGCGATCTGCAGCTGGTGCTGGCGGGCCCGACAGGACGCGCAGTCCGAGCAGGCGGAAGCGTTGATGTCGTCCGCCAGCGATCGCATCAGGTCGAGGGCCATGGCCGCGACATGGGCTCGCTGAAGATCGGCGTGGGCGAACTGAAGCGTGTATGACCCGTCTTGACGAGGAGCGACGGCGATCATCATCAAGGGGCGCTTCAGCGCGCGGTGAGCGCGGGCGAGGCAGGTTTCCAGAACGGCGGACATCAGCGCGCCCCCGCCCGGCTCACGCCCATCTGGCGGGCGAGATCTTCGCGGGCCTTGGCGTAGTTGGGCGCGACCATGGGGTAGTCGGCCGGGAGACCCCAGCGCCGGCGATACTCCTCCGGCGAGAGGTTGTAGCGGGTGCGCAGGTGGCGCTTCAGCGACTTGAACTTTCGGCCGTCTTCGAGGCAGACGATGAAGTCGGGCGTGATCGACTTGCGGATCGGTACGGCCGGGGCACCGATGTCGGGGCGCGCGATCTCTTCGCCCTGGCCCTCGAAGACCGTGGTGCTCTCGGCCAGGGCGTCTTCGGCCCAGGCGCAGGCCTCTGAGATCTCCCGGTCGTAGTAGTCGGCGTCGTCGGTCTCGATGGTGATCAGGCCGTCCTCAGTGCGATCGCCCCGGAGGACGGCGAGCAAAGGCTCCAGCCGGTCGCTCAGGACCTGCAGGGCCGCGCCGAGACGCTCGAGGCGCTGTTCCGCCAGTTCTTCGCGGGCCGTTGCCGGGAGCAGTTCGATCGTCGTCGCCGGCAGCGTCTCTTCGGAGCCGGGCTCGGCCGACAGCGCCGGCGTCTTGCTGCGCGAAGACGCGCCGTAGTTGGCGGCCGGGCGCTGGAGGATGCCGGCGGCGTAGCGGGCTTCCTGGGCCCGGGTGGCGTTGCCGTAGTCGATGCCGTTGACGACGTGGGGGCCAGTGGGGACGGGCTTTGCCGTTTCTTGCGTGGCCGGATCAAGGTTCAGCCATTCGGCCCAATAGCGACCGGATTGACGCAGCTTGGCTTCAGCGCCGATGCCGAGCGCCTCTTGGCGCAGAAGGCCGAGGCGATGATCGTCAGCGCCTGCCAGCTCGCGGATCAGGCCCTTTTCGATCAGCCAGTCCCAGGTGGCGTCGGCCAAGGTCACGGTGTGGTTGCCTTGGAAATGGGTGAATCCCAGCCCGGCGTTCTCGACCAGATGCCGGGCGCATTTCGTCGCATCGGGATAGCTGTCGCCGCAGGCCGCTTCGTATCTCGAGGTCTTGAGATTGGTGCGGGCGATCAGATCTCCGACCTCAACGAGAACCAGCAGCTGCTTCGGCGTGAGCGCGTCGAGGAAGGGCCAGAGGCGTCGCTTCTGATCGGCCAACCAGGCGAGGCTCTGGTCCGTCTCCGGCGCGTCCTCGATGGCCTGCTCGAGCGGCGTCGGCTTGCTGGGTTCGCGATGAGGCGCATAGGCGCCGCGTTTGAAAACCTTGTCGCGGAAGTCGTCCCAAGACCCGTTGGCCTGATAGGCGGCGATTTGTTCGGGCGTCGCCTCCCGAACCAAGCGTAGCTTGTCCTGGACGTCTCGCATCCCACCACGCGAGCCCTCACGCACCCGACCGGCACGACGCGCCAGCTCGGAGCCGTTGGTGATGCCGAGGCCTTTCGCCGCCCGCGCCAGCATGAGCGCGTCGTCCCAAGGGGTCATGTCCTCGCGGCCGCTGTTCTCAATAACCGCGATAAGAGCGGCCTCGCCTTCGGTTGCCTCCCGCTCGTCGAAAGGCAGTCCCTCGACCAAGGCGGTCGGCAAGCGGCCTTCGTCCCGAAGCAAGCTCGCCCCTCGCCAGCGTCGCTCTCCGATAAGGATCATTCGGGTGCCGTCAGCGCGAACCGGCGTTAGCGTAAGCCGCTGGAGGATGTCGCCTGCGCCCTCGATCTGATCCGCCATATCGGGAATGGAGGACGGATTGACGGTGCGGTTCGCGGGGTTCGGCACGCACTTGTCGATGGGCCAGCGGTCGATCGCGTCCTCGGCCGAGGTCAGGCCCTCGGCCACGTCCTGGCCTGCGACCCATTGGCGGCCCCTGTCAGTCAGAAGCCAGCAGGCGCCGTCGTGCTCGACCACCTGGGCATCGATCAGTTTGCGCATGTCGCGACGGACGTTCGACGGCACGCGGCCGGTCAGGCCGGCCAGGTGTCCGGCGTCGCCGTGCGGTTGGTCGCGCAGCAGACGCAGGACGTCAGTGTAGCTGTAGACAATGCCCGGGAAGTCGGGCTTGCGCATTTCGCGTGGGGCGGAAGAAGCCATGTCAGCGGATCCGGTAATGATCGGGAAGAGGTTGGGCCGGTCCGGTCCGCTCGAGGGCGGCGCCGGCGAAGGCGAGAGCCAGAAGGATGACCAGGGCGGCGGCGAAGGCTTCGCGCGCGGCGTCGGTCAGGACGGGGCCGGTGCGGCGTGGCCGGGTAGGCATCAGGCGCGTCCCAGGATGAAGCCCGCCATGGCGGCGGCGGCGAGCGCGACCCCATGCAGGATGAAGGCGCGGACCAAGAGGCGACCGGCGTGGCGGGCGCGCCGCAGGATGTCGAAGTTCATCCCGGCCAGGGCTGAGGCTTTCAGCCCCTCCTTGGTCAGGGCGCAGGCCAGGGCTCCGAGGCCGGCGAAGCAGAGGGCTGCCGGAATCATGCGTCCGCCCTCACGCCCATTTCCCGATTTTGGCCGGGCCGCCAGTTGCGGTTGACCAGGGCCGAGGCGGCGACGTTCACATAGGCGAAGCTGAGGCCGCAGATGCGGGCGACGCGTTGTTCAGCGGCGTTCAGGACGTAGCAGCGGGCGGCGTCGCCGCGCAGGCCGCGGGCGTTCGGATCCTCGACGGCGAGGAGAGCCCCGGGCCCGCATTCGAGGGCCCGGCACAGGGATTTTACGACGTGGATCGGGTCGGGACCGTCGAAGCCGCCCGAGATCTCGATCCGTTCGGAAGGGCATGGCGGGCGCAGTTCGATGACGACCAGAGGGCCTTCGTCGTTTCCCGCCAGCGCGGCGCGCATGGCGGAGGCGTCGGCAAAAGAAAGGGCGGACGTCATCAGCATGCTCCGCCTTGCGGGCGGGTCGGGGCCGAGGTTTGCCCCGCCTCCGACTCGCTTTTCTCTCTGCGGTTCCACGCACAGGAGAGAAGCGGATGGACGACGTCTTCACCCTCAGGCCGGGCGAGCAGCTCCAGGCCGCCGAACGGGCGATCGCCGCCCTGATCGCCGCAGGTGAAACCCTCGCACCGGATTTCCGCGACCGGGCGCTCACGCATTTTCCCGACTGGCCAGACACCGTGCCGCACCGCATACGCGGCGCTGCCGAGGGCTATCTCTTCGATCAGGCCGAAGACGGCGTATGAGCCGGTCCTGAAAACCTCGCATCGCTTGTATCCCTCAATGCCGGGCAGGCGTTTGCCCCCCTCGCGGTTCAGGAAGCGGTAGAGATCGGCCTTGCGGATATCGGACTCGAGGGCGCTCTGGGTCAGCAGGCGGGGGACGCTGTAGCGGAGGCTGTTCATGCCAACGCCTCCTGATCCGACGCAGGCGCGCCGGGACGCACCCGGGCGGACCAGGCGTTGACGGCGTCGACCTTGGCCTCGGCCTGGACGACGGCGGCGTTGAAGGCGTCCGCGAAGAGGTCGCAGGCGCGCAGGGACCGCTCCAGACGAACCAGCAGGGCGAGAACGGAACAGGACACGGTGGGCAGGGACCAGGACCGGCCGTCCATGCGGATGCAGACGCGGCCCTCAATGAAGGGGCCGGTGATGACCGCCGCCGTCGACAGGTCGAAGGACCGGATCGGCGCCGTGTGCAGCAGGGCGATGATGTCCAGCAGTTCGTCATCGATGCTGACGACGGGCACGGCGCCCGAGAAATCGTGGGCGGTCGAGGCGCGCACGGCGTGCGCGTCCGAAGTTGTCGTCGGGGCGGTGGACGGTTGGAATATTCCGTGAGCCATGGGGCGCTCCTCCAAAGGGACGCCCCGCGCCTGAACGGAAGAGCGCCGGGAGGGAGCTGGGGGAAACCCAACCGAACGGCGCGGGACAACTCAACAGTTCAACCAAACAGTTGGGATGTCAACCGCGTCGTTTAAACCGCAACGTTGTGGTGGCGCGAGCGCAGACCAAAGGGTTGCGAGTTGGTGTAGCTAAGTGTTTAGGTGTACGTCGTTATTTCAACGCAAGGAGCATGCGGGTGGGGCGGTCAATTATTTTGCTGGCAACGCTAGGGGCGGCTCTCGCCTCGTGCGCTACAGCGCCCGAGGTTTACGACTTCCCGAAGAGTCGCGTCGTGCCGGAAGGGAAAGACGCTGTCTGGGAGCGCGTGGTGGAGTTCTTCGCTGCGAACAATCTGTCCATCAAGACCATCGAGAAGGACAGCGGCATCGTTGCCGCGGAGCGCATGATTACCTCGCCTAGGGGGGATAGCACCGTGGCTGCATGGGCGAGCTGCGGTGCTGCGCCCCTGGAGGTGCCTGTTCGGCAGGCGGTAGATCTGAACGTCTTCGTCAAGCCTCAGGGATCTGGGACGCAGGTGACTGTTAATACCCGCATCACTGAGATGCGGCAGTTCGCAAACGATCCGCTCGTGACCGTCACTTGCAACAGCAACGGGACGTTAGAGCGGATGGTGCTTGACGCCGCTCAAGGGCGCTAGAAACGCCGAATGGACTGGACGATGAGGCCTCGGATGCGAACGAGGACCTCGTCGTCTTCGGCTCCATCTGTCATGCCAAGAGGGGCTTGCCAGCGAGGATTGGAAGAGCGCGGCCACAGCAGCGGGCCATTGGCGGTCAGTTCAACCTGTTTGATGCTGAGTTCGCGTTCGGATCCGCCAAAGCGCAGCCGTTCAATCTCAACGATTTGCCCGCTCTGAAGGCCAATGCCTGCACCTTCGAAGTCGACGCAGTGAACGAGATCGCCTTCGAATATTCCGAGGCGATCGACAGAGTCGCCTATTACCTCGGATAGCCACTGATCGGCGTAAGGGAACCGGGGGTCTCGGGCAAAGGGATACTGCTTCGGTTCCGCCTGTGAGGTGTCATCCGCCATAAGCCATGCGCCGGCCTGGACGCGATCGCGGATCGGCAGGGTTTGAGCGCGCTCGTTATCAACCCACTTGCGGAAGTCGACTACGTTGCTGGTCTGCGGGCTTCCTGAAAGCCCGAGGCGCTCTTTCTCCAAGTCGGCTGGCGTCGCGTCGACGGCGGCCGTCAGGCGGCGCTGGTTCTCTGGGTAAAAGATGCTCGGGGCTTGGCCGTTTTCATACTTCGCCCAGCCTTGGCCGGACATATTGGCTCTTTGCCCAGCAGCAGCCTGACTTAGGCCGGCCCGACGGCGCAAAACGGCCAGCGCGCGTCCCAGAAGGGCAGCGGCGTCATTGTTCCCGGAATTATCAACCACCTTGGACATAGTCCTACGAGGATGATGTACCGGCTGGATGAGCGCGAGCGACGGCATAGCTGAAAACGACTAAACCAAACGGTTGCAAAAATCACCGAATAAGTTTCTTTCTCCTTGGCGAACCGAATCACGAGGTCGCCAATGGCCGCCCATCTGCCCCTTAAAACTCGCCCCAAAATGGATCGCTGGCTTCGAGACCGAGGGCTAGGCGCGATGGCTTTGGGCGAGCGTTGGGGGATCTCACGTCAAGCCGCGAGCCGCTATCTGCTTCCATTCGGCCATCCGAAGCGGATCATTCCGAAGGAAGATCAGATCGCCGATGCGATCTCCTGGACACGGGGGGAGGTGGTCGCAGCCGATTGGTATCCACCAGAACTGTCTGGCCGACCTCTGCCCGCCTCTGTTGGGGATCTCGAGCCGGAGGCCCGCCCATGAGCGCCCCCCGCAGGATCAAGGCCCGGACCGTTCAGCTGGAAGCGGAGGCGGAGGCGCATGAACGCGAATGGCGGCGCATCGACCAGCGTCGACGGCGGGAAATCGCAGCGTTTGAAGCCCTAGAGCTGGGGGCCGGTCAAGCTGCCCTCGACCTTGGCCAAGACGCGTTCGATCGCTTCGCGGGCGTCGGTCAGATCTACGCCGGCCATGGGCGCCAAGGCCTTGGTTCGGACTTCATCCAGAAACTTCAGCGGGTCCTGGGCGTCTGCTGCGACCTGAGCGGCAAGGGCTTGAAGTACGCGCTCAAGCGCATGCCGTTCGCGTGCGTCATCCATCACCATGCGCGCGAGTTGGTTCAGGCGCTCGCCTTGCGCGGTGATCAGGCGGCCGTGGGTCTCAAGCGCCTTTTCGATCGTCAGAACGGCGTCGGGCGTCATCGTCTTCTCTCTCCAGGTTGGCGCTTGCGAGAGAAGGCCGAGTCGCCGTCGGAGACCAGCGCTCCGGCGGCGACGAAGCGGCGGAGGCGTCCATGAGCCGCTTCGGCAATCTGCGTGGCGGGCCCGACGGCCGGATGACGGCCAATGACGAGGCCTGCTGGAACGAGCTGATCGCCCAGGCCGAGGCCGCAGCGGCGGCGGCTCCCAGCAAGCCGACGACGGCGCTGGCCCGCGTGGCGAATGAAGCCAAGAACGCCTGCGCGCCGGGCGTGGTCACCAAATCGAACCCATGCGTGCAGCTGTCGCGTCTGTCGCGCCGGTACTGCGCCGAGACCACGGCCGGCCGTCGGGATCTGCAGGGGCCGCTGAAGGCGGCGGCCGAGGCCGCGCGCGAGGCGCTGGCCGGACATCGAGGCGCGGCCGGACGCCGCGAACGGAAGGACATCGACGGATGATGGAACCGGGCAGCCAGGCGTTTCGCCGCGCCGATGATCGCTATGTGGCCCTGTGCCGGGCCGAACTGATGAGCCGAGCCGAGCCGAGCCGAGCCGAGCCGAGCCGAGCCGAGCCGAGCCGAGCCGAGCCGAGGGAGAGGGCGCGATGACAGGCGGGTCAAGCCCGTTGAGGGGCGTGAAGGCGATCAATCTGTCGGGCGTCGAGGCCGGCATGGCGGAGACGGCGGCGCCCGTTTTCGAATGGGCGGATCCGGGAACGCTGCTGATCGACGAGGGGTATCAGCGCAACCTGTCGGAGCGGTCCATCAAGCTGGTGCGCAAGATCTGCGCCCGCTGGGACTGGCGGCGGTTCAAGCCGCCGGTCTGCGCCCGGACGGAGCGCGGGCTGGAGGTGATCGACGGCCAGCATACGGCGATCGCGGCGTGCAGCCATCCAGCGGTGACGACCATTCCGGTGATGGTGGTCGAGGCGGCCAGCCGGACGGAGCGGGCCCACAGCTTCATCGGCCACAACCGCGACCGGCTGAACATCACGCCGATGCAGATGCATTTCGCGGCGGCGGCCGCCGGCGACGAGGAAGCCCTGACGATCGATCAGGTCTGTGCGCGAGCGGGCGTGAAGATGCTGCGCTCCACGCCGGGCAACGGGGTCTGGGCCATCGGGGACACGGTGGCGGTGCGGGCGGTCGGTGCCCTGATCAACCGGCGCGGCGCCATGCGGGCGCGGATCGTGCTGGAGGCCCTGGTGAAAGGGCGGGCGCGGCCGTTGACGGCGGGGCAGATCAAGGCCGTCGAGACGCTGCTGCACGACGAGGAGTACCGCGAGGACATCGACGCGGACGGGGTGGCGAACGCCATGCTGGCGCTGGGCGAGGCGGCGGAGCAGGAGGCGGCCGTGTTCGCGGCCACGCACAAGACGCCGGTGTGGAAGGCGCTGGCGATCGTTCTTTACCGGAAGGGGAAGCGGCGTGGTCGTAGAGCCGGCTGAGTTCTCCGCGCGGGAGGCCGCGCTGCAGGCGACGATCGTGCGCCTGGAAGACCGCATTCAGGAACTGGAAGAGGCGATGGGGCTGTGCGTCCTGCCGCCGCTTGAATGGGGGCTGACCGTTCAGCAGGCGCGGCTGTTCGGCGCGCTGCTGGAGCGGGAGGTGCTGACGAAAGACGCCGCGATGGCGGCGCTGTACCGCGACCGGGGCGATGACGAGCCCGAAATGAAGATCGTGGACGTCTTCGTCTGCCACATCCGGCGGAAGCTGAAACCGTTCGGGATCGAGATCGGCACCCGCTGGGGCGTCGGCTATTTCATGACGCCGGCGAACAAGGCCGAGGCGCGACGACAGATCGAGGCCTCGCGCGGGGCGGCGGCATGAGCCGGGTCGAGGTCATCGGCCCGGCGACGCTGTACCTGGGCGACGGGTATGAGGTGGTGCGGTCCCTAGGACCCCAGGACGCGGGGGTTTTCGATCCGCCGTATGCGTTCGACACGCGAGGGGCGGGCAGGTTCCGCAAGGCCCGGCCGAACATGGACCGGATCGCGGCGGCGGGGCTGGATCAGGGATTTGACGATCGGATCTGTTCGCCAGCAAATTTTCGGTCGGTGGCGGTGTTCTGTCACAACGATCAGCTGCCGCAGCTGCTGCCGCGTCTGGCGGCGCGGTTCCATCGGACCGTGGTCTGCGCCTGGCACAAGACGAACCCCATGCCGGTGGCGAACAAGCACTATCGGCCGGACACGGAGTTCTGGGTTCACGCCTGGCTGGCGGGCGCGCATCCGATCGGGTCGCTGGCCGACAAGGCGCGCTGGATCCTGAGCGAAAGCGGTCGCTTCACCGGCGTCGATCATCCGACGGTCAAGCCCGAGCCGGTCATGGACAAGGTGCTGGCCACCATCAACGCCGAGGCCGTGTGCGACCCGTTCATGGGCAGCGGCTCGACCGGAGTGGCGGCGATCAAGCGCGGCCTGAGGTTCACCGGGGTCGAGATCGATCCGAAGCATTTCGATACCGCCTGCGCCCGGATCGAGACGGCGGTCAGAGCCGCAGAGGGCCTGTCAGAGGTGCGGGCATGAGCGACGAGCTGTTCGACAGGGCGCGAGCGGCGGTCCGGTGCGAGGAGATCGCGATCCGGGCGCCCAAGTGCAAGCTGCGCAAGACCGGCAAGGGCTATCGGGGCGTCTGTCCGCTGAATGAATGCGGGGCCAAGAGCAAGTTGGCGCCGTTCCGCGTGTCGGCCGATGGGCGGCGCTGGAAGTGCTATTCCTGCGACCCGCGCGGCGGCGATGTGATCGATCTGGAGCATCGGCTGTTCTCGGGCGGCGATGATACCATGGCCGACGCGGCGCGTCGCCTGCTGGGCGGGGAGCTGAAGCCCGAGAGCGAGGCGTCGCGCGCACGCCGTGCGCAGGCGGCGAAGGAGGCGGAGGCCGAGGCCCTGGCCGACGCCGCATGGCGGTTGGAGATGGCGCGCAAGATCTGGCGCGAGCGCGAACCCGCCGCCGGATCGCTGGTGCAGGTCTATCTGGAAGAGGCGCGGGGCATCCGAGGGCCGGTCGCGGCGCGGATGCTGGCGCTGGTCGGGTTCAATCCCCGGACCTGGCATAGCGGTCACCCAGAGCGGGGCGTCTTCCTGCCGGCGATGGTGATCCTGGTCATGACCGAGCTGGGCCCGACCGGCGGCGTGCATTGCACCTATCTGGCCCCCAACGGGCGCGGAAAGACCCATCGGACGCCGTCGAAGCGGATGCTGGGCCCGCAGGGACATTTCGTGCTGGCGCGCCGCGACGGACTGGCGGGGCCGCCTCGGCCGGACAGGCATGGCGACATCGAGGGCTATGTGCTGCCCGGCGGGCTGTGGCTGACGCGACCGGACGCCCCGGGCCCCCTGGTCGTGGCGGAGGGCGTCGAGAACGCCGCGTCGCGGGCCATGATGCTGGCCGGGCCGCTGAGCCGGTCGGTGCGCGCCGTGGCGGCGGGGTCGCTGGACCGGCTGAGCGGGTTTGAGGCGATCGACAAGGACGGGGCGCGGGATATCTGGCGCATCCGGGCCGATCCTCTGAGGCCCGGGTTCACCTGGCCGGAAGATCCGGCGAACCCGTGGGGCCTGATCGACATCGCCGTCGACGGCGACATGAGCCCGGTGACGGTCAAGGGCCGCAGCGGCCGCCAGCAGAAGCGGATGGTCGAGGCGGTCCGCGACAGCGCCGAGCGGGCGCGCGTCAGCGGCGCCCTGGCCCGCGCCAACTGGAGCCGCCGCCTGAGCGACGAAAGCCCGACGCAGGTGCGCGTGTCGCGCCCGCCGATCGGCATGGACTTCAATCAAGTGATCAAGGCGGCCGAAGCCGCTGCGAGCGTATCTGGGGGCGTAGCCGCATGAACGATTCCTATGTGCTGGAAGACGCCGAACCGGACAGCGAATCCAAGTCCGGCGCCGTCTGGATCGAGCCGAAGGTCGAGGACTGCCCGGTGATCCCGTTGGGCTTCGAGGGCGGCTATGTGCATTTCGCCCTGCCGGAAGGCGAGTTGCGGCGAGAGCCGGCGTCCAAGATCGCGGGAATGCTGAAGACGGACCTTTTCGTCAGCCTGGAAGGGCGGGTGTTCCTGGCCCAATGGCGCGATAACGACGGCAAGCTTCAGCGCGACATGGCGGCGCAGTGGTTTGTCGATCGATGTCGGAAAGCCGGCCGGTGGGACAGCGATCGACCGCAGCGCGGGTACGGGGTGTGGTCTACCGTCGACGGGCCCGTCGTCCACGCCGGCGACGCGGTCGGCCGATGGCCCTTCGGCGAGAGCGATTGGGAATCGGTGGCGGAGGCCCTGAGGACCGGGGCCCAGGCTCGAGGGCCGCTGTGGCTGCTGCGCCCCCCGGCCCCCAGGCCGGGAAAGCCCGCGACGATCGCCGAGGGCGAGAAGCTGCGCGAGTTGATGAATCTGTGGAACTTCGCGCCGCTGGATCCTCGCGATCCCGAGGGTCTTAGCGAAGCGGACGCCCTGTTCGGGTGGCAGGGCACGGCGCTTCTGGGCGCCATCCCGCCGTTCAGGCCGCACGCCAGCGTCAGCGGCGGAGCCGGGGCCGGCAAGACGACGCTGTCGCGCCTGCTGCAGGCGGCGGGCAGCGCGAACGCCGGCGACCTGTTGGATAGCTTCTCGGAAGCGGGCCTGCGCAACGGCCTATCGGGGGAGGCGCGGGCGCTCTACCTGGACGAGGCGGAGCCCAGCGTCGACGGGCAGGGACCGGTTGAGAAGGCGCTGGAGGTGCTGCGCCGCATGTCGACCGGCGAGGGATCGACCCGTCGACAGGGCGACACGGGCGGGCGCACGGCGGGACAGACCGCCGTGGGGTCGGCCTATCTGGCCAGCATTCTGCCGGTGCAGCTGGGCGACGCCATGGCCACTCGGGTGGTCGAGGTGCGGTTGAGGCTTTTGGGCAAGGCCAAGGGCGGGGCCGACGAAAAGTTGAAGGAGGCGATTGATTGGGCGCGGGAGATCTCGCCGCGCCTGCTGGCGCGCGCCGTGCGCGAGGCCAAGCGATACCGGGCGGACGTCAGCCTGCTGAAGGCTGCGCTGGGGGAGAGCGGGCAGACGCCCCGGGCGGCCGATCTGGTGGCGGCGCTGGCCGCCGGGCGACGGCTGCTGCTGCACGATGAGGCTCTCACGATCGAGACGGCGCGGGAGGAGGTCGCCAGATGGTCGGCCCTGATCCGAAACCGGGAAGAGACTTCGGCGGCGCAGAACCCGGGGCAGGCGTGTCTGTCGCGGATATGGGCCATCAACTCGGGCCAGCATTCCAAGGACCGCCACCTGACCATCGGCGAGATGATCCAGGAGCAGCTGGAAAGCCCGGGCTTCCACGAGAAGGTCCTGAAGACCTTCGGTCTGAAGATCGAGAATGGGCACGGCGCCCATGAGCGGCCGGGCCCATGGTTGCTGATCTCGACCAACCATCCGGCCCTCGCGCGGGCGCTGGCGGGGACGCATTACGCCAACTGGCGCGGGGTTCTGGAGCACCTGGCGGACCTGGGCGAGGCCTATGCGCCGCGACCGCTGCCGACACCTGTGAGGTTCGGGATGCACCAGAGCCGCGCCTTGGCCGTCCCCCTGACCCCCTGGCTAGAGAGGCCGGTCGGATTGGGGGCTGATCCGGCGGAGGTGACGCCGTTCGAAGCGCCTGTTTGGGACGCCCCAAGCGACCGCGCGTCCCGCCCTGCGTCCCACGGTGAAAGCCATGACTGATCGGGCTTTGAGCCGGGCATGGGACACCGGGACGCATGGGACGCGACCCCGGCCCCATGCGGGGGCGCACATGCGGGAGCGCACGACGCCACAGGTGCGTCCCATGCGTCCCGCGCGTCCCATCTCTGTTTTTATCGATTGTTCTCAAAAAGATAAGTGGGACGTTCAGCCGGTACGCCGTGGGACGCCCGAAACCAAAGCAAAGGGGCTGCAGAAGTGACCGCGTCGACCGCTCTATCCGCCCAAACCGGCAAGGCCTGGTATGTCGTGGTGACCCACGCCCATCAGGAACGACACGCCCGGTATCAGCTGGAGCAGCAGGGCTTCAACGTCTATCTGCCGCTGGTGCCGCCTCCCGCCCGGGCCCGCGTTCGGAACGGCGTGGCGCCGTCGCCTCGACCGATGATCCCGCGCTACCTGTTCATCGAGATGGATCTCGACCAGGACCGTTGGCGTGCGGTCTACTCGACCATGGGCGTGACGGAGGTGATCACGCGCGGCGTCGGTGAGACGGCTCGGCCCTGTCCCATCCCCAGCCGCTTCATCACCGAGATGAAGGCCCGCGAGGTCAATGGGCTGGTGGTGTTGCAGCGTCCTCGTAATGACAACGAAAAGGGCGCTCCAAAGGCCTGCCGATACAAGCGCGGCGACAAACTGCGCCTGGCTGGGCCGACAGCTGACTACGATCTCGTCTTCGAAGAGATGGTTGACGGCGACAGAGCGGCAGTCGTATTCACCCTGCTAGGGCGTGATTCGCGCCAGATCATTGCACTGCCGTCAGACGAATGACGCGCAGTGCGGTAGCCGTCCAGCCTCAGCCCGTTCCGACCCACCCGCCCAAGGCTCCGCCCGGGCGGGTTTTTCATTGCCTTTCAATGACTTGTGTCGCGGCTAGGCGGGCCTTGGGTCCTTCCCCCCATTTCTGACCCTATGCGGTGGGGCAGAGCGTTTTCGTTCCCTAGTGAGCGATGTTTCGAGGGGTGCAACGGGCGTTGCTGACGCAACAGGGAGCGCAACGGCATGACAGAGCCCTTCCTGCTCGATGGTGGATCGTCACGGCGCTGGGTCAGCGTCAGCGAGGCGGCGGCGCTGGAAGCCAAAGCCGGGCGACCGATCAACAAATCCTCGATCTCCCGCTTCATCGCGCGGAATGAGGACCTGCCTGTCCGGCGCGATCCTCAAGGGCGCGTCAAAGAGGTCGACTACGACGCCCTGATCCGCGCGCGCGGCGAATCCCTCTCGGTCCAGGACAGCCGTCAGGTGGCGGAAGCGCCGTCGGCGGCGCCTGCGGGCCCGGCGGGATCTCGGAAGCGCGCGCTGGAAGAGGAAAAGCTCGAACTCGACCTGGCTGAGCGGAAGGGCGAGCTTCTGTCGAAGGCGGCGGTGACGATGGCGATCGAGGCCATGGGCGTCGCCTTCACCCAGGCGCTGGAGCGCCGTCGGCGCACCCTGGCCACTGAGGTGGCCGGCATGAACGACGTCCGCCAGGCCGAGCATGTGTTGAAACAGGCAGACCAGAAGCTGCTGAACAACCTTGTGACCGAGCTGACCAAGCTGGCGGGCGGCTTCACGGAAGACGAGCTGGCGGCGGCCTGACATGAGCCTATTCAGCAGCGCCGAGCTGGCGCGGCAGGCGGCGTCGCTGGTCATGGCCATGGCGACGGCTGTGACGCCTGCCCCCGATCAGATGATCAGCGCCTGGGCCGAAGGGCGGGTCAACATCCCCGGCGAAACGGGAACGACGCGCGAAGGCGAGTTGTCCTGGGACGGGTTCGAGTACCTGATCGAGCCGCTGGACCGGCTTCACCCCGATGATCCCGCCAGGACTGTCACCTTCGTCGGCTCCGCCCAGATCGCGAAGACGACAATCGGCGTGCTGGCCACGCTCTACTACTCGGCTGTGGTGGCTCGCCCGTGGGGCGTCGCCCTGCCGAGCGGCGACGAGGCGCTGAAGTACAACCGGACGAAGTGGCAACCGCTTGTCGACGCCACGCCCGAGCTGCGCCGTAAAATCCGGGCAGTGACATCGCGGGACGAGCAGGGCTCGACCAACACCTACAAACGATTCCCGGGCGGGTACGGACAGTTCTTCGGCACGACCAGCGCCAAGCCGCTGCAGATGGTCACCTTCTGCCTGGTGGTGAAGGAAGAGACGCCGAACTGGAGCGTGTCGGTCGGAGATCGCGGCGATCCGCACAAGCAGATCAAGGTCCGCCAGCTTCAGTGGGAACTGGCCGGCGCCAAGACCTTCCATAACTCGACGCCAGGGCTCGTGCGCCGTTCGGAGGAGAACGAAGGCGAACTTACCGGCTGCCCGGTGACGGCCGATTATCGCCTCGGCGACCAGCGCCGGTTGTACCTGCCCTGTCCCCATTGCTCGGGCCTGCCCGGCGGAGTGCTGATCCGACTGGATCGCGATATGATGATGGGCGTGGAGAAGGGCGAAACGCCCCACTTCAACTGCCCGTCATGCGGCGGCGTGATCGAGCATCGGCACAAGCGTGCGATGGTTGAGGCCTGTCACCCGTACCGGGAGCCTGCGCACGGCGTGCGCGGCGGTTGGATACCGACCTTTCCGTCGACGGACCCTGACAATCCGGCGCCAAGCGCCTTCATCGCCGTCAGTGAGTACGAGGCCTGGCGGGAACGGCCCACAGAGGGGCGGCAGCCCAGCTACCATGCCTGGCAGGTCGTATCGGACGCCGTGGATTGGGCCTACATCGCCGAACAGATCCGGGATGCGACGGACGAAGAGGCGAAGATCGCCCTGCACCAGCAGATCTTCGGCGAGGCTTACGAGGTCACGGTCCAGCAGGCCGATGTCGACAAGCTGTTGGAGCGTCGGGACGGCCGGTTCACCAAGGGCGTGGTGCCGTCGGGCTACGAGATCGTCACCATCGCCGTCGACCTGAACGGCGACTGGGCGCAGTGGACGGCCTATGCCTGGGGGCCCGAGGCCGAGCACGTCCCCATCGACAAGGGGCGGATCGAGGGCGGCCCGTCGGAGCCGCAGATCTGGGCCGAGCTGGCCGAGCTGGAGCGCAGACGTTGGCCGCATGAGGACGGCGGGTACGTCGCCACCGAAGTTCAGGGCGTCGATTCCGGCTACGGGACTTTCCACGTCTACGCTTACTGCTCGGCTCACGGGAAATCGAAGGCGTTGGACGGCGCTGACGGTTGGGGGCGGATGCCGCTTCGCCGAGGCGCGAAACAGAAGCTGGAAGGGCCTGAGGGGCGAGTGGTTTCTTGCCGGACCTGGCGCGTCGGCACCTGGGATCTGAAGCGGACGCTGATGAACGAGGCGATACCGCTGAGCCTGGAAGGGGAGAAGGGCGCCCGCGCGCCGCGTCGTCCTCATTGGCCGGGTTGGGTCGAGCGGGACTTCTTCGAGGAACTGACCGGCGAGGCTCTGGTCTCTGTCCAGGACAGCAAGACTGGCGTCGTGAAGGATGAGGCCTGGGTCCGCGTCCGTCGCCGAAACGAGGAACTGGACCTGTGGGTCTACAACCGCGCGCTGGCCGCTTCTCTGGGCATCGGCGTTCCCGGTGCCGAGCCGGACTGGCTCGAACTGGCGCGCCGTCGTCAGGCTGAGAAGGCCGGCCTGGAAGCTCTGTGGGAACGCCCGCCAGCCGGTCAGTCGGAAACGCCGTCAGCGCCCGCCGCCAGCTCGGCCGAGGTCGCCGCGGCCAAGAAGAAATGGAGCTTCTAATGGCGCTGACGCCCGCAGAGACCGCCCAGCTGGCCGCCTTCCGTGCAGCCTACGCCAAGATTATCGCCGGCGGTCAGGTGGCCGAGATCACAAGCAATGGGCGGACCGTGAAGTACGCCAAAGGCGACATCGGACGCCTGGAAACCGAGATCGCCAATCTTGAGGCAAAGGCCCTGCAACTGGACGGGGCGCCGCTGCGCCGCCGAGGCGCGCTGAGCATCCGCCTTTAACGATCTACGCCGTCAACCGGCCTCCCGCCCCGGGTTCGGGGAGGCTCTCGGTCGCCGGCGGTCCCTGACCGCCGACGTCGGGGCGGCGCCGCCTTCGCACCCGGATTTCACCACATCGAGGAGGCCACCATGAGCCGAACCCCCAAGACGCCCGCCGCCGCGCCGGCGTCAGAAACCGTCGTCGCGAGCGTTTCCCTGTCGAACCTGCCCGCCGTGGCCGCATTGATCGTCCTGCTGGACGCGATGCGGGCCCTGGTGAGTTTTCCCAGCCGCCCCGTGCCTGACACGCTGGTCGAAGGCGTCCTGAACGCCCGCCGACAGTTCAACGAGGCGCTGAGCGCACCGTTTGAGCCCGTGGCTGTAACCGGATCGGACGCTTACGATGACGCGTGGATCGGCGAACGGTTCGATAAGTTCGCTTCGTTGATCGATGAGCGCTTCGGCGGTCTGGAGAAGGCTGGCGAAACCCGTGATGAGGCCCTCAAGACGGGGCTTGCCGCCATTGATGAGCGCTTCGAAGGCCTGGACGAGGCTCTGAAGGCCCGCTTCGCCGCCTTTGATGAGGCAGGCAACGCCAGCGCCGGAGAACTGGCGTCGCTCCAGTCGCGCCTTGCAGCTCTGGAAGCCCGCGCGACTGCGCAGGCCAAGGACTGAGCCGCGCCATGCGCACGCCGTTCGCTCCCTCAGGTCTGGTGTCTGCCTCGGGCCGGTCGATCTCTCGCCTGGAGGTCGCCCGCGCGCGCGCCGTGGCGATGACGGATACGGCCGCCATGGGCGGAACGCCGTCCTATGAGGGGGCGAGCGGCCATGGCACCTATTTCGCCGAATGGCCTGCCCAGCTCGGCTCGGCGGACAAGCTTTGGCTTCCGAACCGCGATCGCGTCACCGCCCGCGTGCGGGAGCGGGTGCGCAACGATCCCGTCGCCGCCTCGGCGCGGTCCCGTCGCGTCAATGCGGCCGTCGGCAAAGGCTGGCGGGTCAAGTTCAGGCCGAACGCCCGCGCCCTCGGCATCGACAGAGAGGCGGCGCGGCAGCTCGGCGCCGATCTGAGCACAGAGTTCCAGCTTTACGGCTACGGCCACGCCTTTACGTCCGACGCTGAGCGCAAGCTGACCTGGGGCCAGCAGCTCCGACTGGCGGCGTCGCACATCGTGGTCGACGGCGAGGCGCTCGGGCTGTGCGAATGGGCGGAAGACGAGGCGACCCGGTACAAGACGCGGCTTCGTCTGGTCGATCCTGACCGGCTGAGCAATCCGAACGGTCGACCGGATCGGGACGAGCTGCGCGGCGGCGTCGAGTTCGACGCCTGGGGCGCGGCCGACGCCTATCATATCCGCGAGCGGCATCCGTCCGATTTCGGCGGTCCTGGCCAGTTCCGCTGGCAGAGGTTCGAGCGCTGGACCGAATGGGGTCGGCCGCAGGTGTTCCATTGCTTCGAGCCGGAACGGGCCGGCCAGACGCGCGGCGTCAGCCGTTTCGCCGCCGCGCTGAAGAGTTTCCGCGCGCTGTCCCGGTTCACGGACGCCACGCTGCAGAGCGCGACGGTCAATGCGCTGATCGTCGCCTTCATGAAGTCGAACGGCGGGCCGGGCGCCGTCAGCGAGAGTTTCGAGCCCGGCGACGTCAAGCAGTTCGAGACCTGGCGCCAGGAGCACTACAAGGAAAACCCGGTCAATCTGGGCAACGGCGCCCAGATCCCGGTTTTTCCCTACGGCGACGAACTGCAGCTGCAGACGGCGTCGAAGGATGTGACCAGCTTCGACGCCTTCGTGCGCTCGATCCTTCGCCTGATCGCCGCTTCGCTGGGCGTGACCTACGAAGAGCTGTCGATGGACTATTCGCAGACGAACTACTCGTCTGCGCGTGCAGCCCTCGTCCATGCCTGGGCCGAAACCGTCGCCTTGATGGGTTTGATGGAAGACCAGCTGGTGAGGCCGTTCGTGGTGGCCTGGGCCGAAGAGGCTTTCGACCGGGGCTACGTGCAAATCCCCGAGGGAGCGCCGGACTTCTACGACGCGGTCGACGCCTACTGCCAGATCCACTGCATCGGCCCGGGTCGGGGCTTCATCGATCCGACCAAGGAGATCGACGCAGCCTCGGCGCGCATTGAGGCCAACGTCAGCACCCTGGAAGACGAGTGCGACGATCAAGGCAAGGACTGGGAAGAGGTGTTGGAGCAGACGGCGCGAGAGCAGGCCAAGTACCAGGAGCTTGGCCTGACCATGCCGGGCGGGGCCTTGGAGCGCGCCGCCGCAACCAGCCGAGATCCAGCGCACCAGGCCTTCCTGGATCAGCGCACCGCCGCCTGAGGAAAACACCATGCCTGACTACGCCTCTATGGCGGCCCGCTATGCCGGCCGCCCCCTTCTGTTGACGCCGGCGGCCGCCCGAGATCTGGCGCTGCGTATCCGTTCGGTCGATCCGCGCGCCTTCAGCCGTCCGTCGCGTCTGGACGCCTTCCTGCGCCGCGTTGGCCTGGGCCACGCGCCCGGCGACAGCGCGCGCACGGCGTTCGCCTGGGACGACGAAGGCGAGGGCGCGCCGTTCGTCCCGATCGAGGAGCGTCTCGCCTATCAACCGCGCTGGCTGGGCGAGGTCGAGGACACCGGATTCTGCTGGTCGCTGAAGGACGGCGTCGCGCTCATTGAATGCGATAGCCCTCTGGTCGAACGCGGCGACGAGTTCTGCGGCGTCGTCTGGCACGGGTACGACACCCTGCTGATGGCCATGCGCGAGGCCCTGGCGGACGCCCGCGTTCGCGGCGTCTTCCTGCGCCTTGATACGCCGGGCGGCGTCGTGGCCGGCGGCCTGCCGACCCTCGCCCGCTTCATGCGTGAAGCCCGGGAGGCAGCCGGCGGAAAGCCGATCTGGACCTACGCCGATATGGCCTGTTCGGCCGGTTACTGGATCGCGGCGCAGACCGACAGGATCATCGCGCCGAGCGTCGGCTACGTCGGTTCGATCGGCGCCGTCATGGTGCATGAGAGCCATGCCGGATCGCTGGAGCAGGACGGCGTCGAAATCACCACCATCGAGTTTCCCGAGGGCGGGGTGAAGACGGACGGCGCCTGGTGGAAGGCGCTGAGCGAGAGCGCTCGGGCGGCATGGCAGGCGGATGTGAACCAGGTGGGCGCCCTGTTCCTGGCCGATGTCGAGGCGGGGCGATCAAGCCTGACCCGCGACCAGCTTTTGCAGCTGAGGGCCGACGTCTTCATGGCCGAGCACCAGGACGAGGCCCGATCGGGCGTCGCGCTGGGTCTCGCCGACGAGATCATGGACGAGGAGCAGGCCTTCGCCGCCCTGGTCGAGCACGTTTCTTCCGAGCCTGTTTCAGGAAACCAAGCCGGCGCGTCGGGCTCGCGCGCTTCGGCCCAAACCGAAAAGGAGGCCGTGATGGCCACGAAACCCACGGCGGGCCGGCAGGCCCGAGCGGCCGCCCAGGTGGCCCAGGCCGAGAAGGCGCTGCGCCTGGCGCAGGCGAACCTTGCGAAGGTCAAGACCGGCGCGACTGCGGCGGAACCTGACGAGGACGACGAGGACGACGAGGACGACGCCGCCGGCCAGGGCGGCGCCTCGGCCGAGGAAAAGGACCCGGACGAAGACGACGACGAGGATGACGACGCGCCGGAAGCGTCGGAAGGCGGCAACGGCGAGGCTTCAGCCATCGCCGCTTCGGCTGAGGCCAAGAAGAACCCGGCGCTCGCTCTGGCCGCCATCCAGTCGGGCCAGACGCTGGCGCAGTTCAAGGCGTCGGCCGCCGTCGCCGGTTCGGTCCAAGGCGGCAGCCGCCTGGATCGCGCCATGTCGGGAACCCAGCGCCTGAGGGCCGACGGGGCCAAGGGGGCCACGGGCATGAGCGCGGCCGTGGCCAACCGCATCGATCGGAACCGGGGCGGCGGCGCCGGCTGAGCCGACCAGCTCGGCCGGGGGCTGGACCTGATCCCGGCTGCATCAACCTGCTGAACAGAGGAGGCCGTCATGAAGGCCTATACTTTCGAGACCGGCCTGCCCGGGCTCAGCGATCTCATCCATTCGGAGTACGATCCGACCTATACGACCGACAAGCGCGTCGGCCTGGGCGGCGTCGGTACGACGAGGGCCTTTGCGGCTTTCGTGCTTGTCGGCACGGTGCTGATCGGCGCGGCGACCGTCACGGCCGGCGCCGTGGTCGGCACGGGCAACGGCGCGATCGGCGTCGTTACGGCGGACACCGGGGCCGCTGCGGGCCAGTACGAGGTGGTCATCGTCTCTCCGGCGGCGGACGGCGGCGCCTTTCAGGTGATCCGTCCCGACGGAAGCCTGGACGGCGCGGGCAATGTCGGCTCGCCTTACAACGGCGCCATCAACTTCACCCTGTCGGACGGTTCGGCGGACTTCGTCGCCGGCGACCGGATTTCGGTCTCCGTCGCCTATGAGGACGGCGTGATCGAGAAGGATGCGCCGTGGGATCCGGCGGCGACGGACGGCTCGCAGATCATCACCGGCGTCAACCTGTTGTCGGCTGAGGCGCCGGTCGGGGTGGATGTCGAGCTGACGGTCCTGGCGCGCGGCCCGGTCATCATTCGTCGCGAGGCCATCGCCTGGCCTCTGGGCGTCACCGACGGCCAGAAGGAAGCGGCTTACCGCCGTCTGGCTTCGCTGGGCATCCAACCGCGCGTCAGCGGCTGAGCCGGCAATCCGGGCCCCTTGGCGGCCCGGCATCCCTGAACACTGAAACGATAGGAGGGCTCCGATGGACCCCGATGAACTGTTGGACAGCGGCTCGCTGCTGCCCCTGACGGCCGCGCACCACACCGGCCTGATCAACTCCGTCCCCGACCAGTTCGGCCAGCTCAATGCCGACGGCATGTTCCCGAGTGAAGGCCTGGACACGCCTTACGTCCGCATCGACATCGATGACGGGGTGATCACCGCCCTGCCGGTCACGGAAGGCGGCCGCCCGTCGAGCATCGCTCGCCACGGCAAGGGCAAGGGCGTCATCTTCGAGATTCCGAACGTCAGCCACGAGGACTCCGTGCTGGCGGCGGACATCCGGTCCTGGATGGCCTACGCTCGGCGCACCCGCACGCCGGACGACGCCCTGATCAACAAGGTCGAAACCCGTCACCGCCGCAACCGTCTGAAGTTTTCCATCACCCTTGAGGTGATGAAGATCTCCTCGCTGAAGGGGCGGATTGTCGACGGCGCCAATCAGCTCATCTACGACCTGAACAAGGTGTTCGAGCTGCAGCAGCGTGTGGTCTATTTCGACCTGGACGATCCGACCTTCGACGTGCCGGCGGCGCTGGAGGAGGTGCTTTCCGGCACCGAGGAGGAGCTGGTCAACGACACGATGACCGGGCTGGAGGTCCGCATCGCGCCGGAGTTCTACAGCAAGATCATCCGGCACCCGTCGGTGGAGAAGTATTTCGCCGGCACGCCCGCCATGCTCCAGCTGCTGAACCAGCAGCGCGAGAAGTCGGCCAACAGCTTCCGTCGTGTGATCGAGATCTCCGGCTGCACCATCCGCGAGTACCGCGCGCGGGTGAAGCTGTGGGGAACGGAAGGCACGACGCGGCTGCTCGACGCCAAGGAAGGTGTTTCCTACCCGACCGGCACGATCGAGTCGCACGTCACCTATGCGGCACCGCCGCTGGATATCCGCGAACTGGACGGCGCGACCTTCTCGGACGAGGACCTGATCCATTTCTCGGAAGAGGTGATGAAGCACGGAGCGGGTCTGGAATGGAAGTACCAGATGAACTCCCTGCCGATCTGGCGGAAGCCTCGCCTGACCACGAAGTGGGTCTGGGGGCCCCAGCCCTAAGATGGGCTTCGGGCAGCATCTGACGGCCATGGTCGCCGAGGTGGATGACCACCTCGGCGATCCTGCGCTGTGGACGGGCGTGGCTGGCGAGGTGCGGGTCCACCCGGCTGAAGAGGACGCGATCGCGCGGTATGGCGACGCGTCGCACATTCTGACGGCCCGAGCCGTCGAGATCCATCAGCGCTGGATCGCCGAACCAGAGGAAGGCCAGCAGATACAGCTGCTGGACGACGTGACCGGCGCGGTACGCGAGACGCTGAAGATCGTGGGGGATCCGCGTCGCAATGAAGACGGCTGGTGGCTGTGCGCTGTCGTTCCGGTCGGAGGCTGAGCCATGGGCAGCGCACGTGAAGCCGCCGCCAAGGGTGTGAAGGCGCTGCTGGAAGCCGCCGCGCCCCACGCCGAGGTCAGGCGCGACCAACCCTGGCCGAAGCGGCCGGATCCGGGCGGCACCATCATTCTGCACGACGGCGATCCGGGGGAACCGGAGGTGACCCTTTCGCCGCTGCTCTACACCTACACCCACGAGTTCGAGGTCGAGGTTCTGGGTCCGCCGGGCTCGACCAATCGGCACGAGCTGCTGGACCAGCTGCTGATCCCGATCGGCGACAGGATTGAAACGGATCGAAGCCTGGGCGGTGTCGCCGAATGGGTCGAGGCGACGGCGCCGATGACCGACGATGTGACCTTAGAAAGCGCCGAACCGGTGCGGGGCGCGCAGCTCAGCATCGTCGTCGTCTACTCGACGTCCAACCCGCTGACCTGATCGGCCCAAGCCGATCGCACCTGGCTGACCTCGTCCGGCCCCAGGCGGACACCCCTCATGATGGAGAACTGACATGGCACGCGCACGCGGCGCCAACGCCCGCATGGCCTTGGCGATTGAACAGACTTTCGGCTTCCCGCCCGCGACCGGCTTTGGCCTGATGGCCTTCGTCTCGGCGTCGCTCGGCGAGGAGCAGCCGCTGATCGACGGTGAACTGCTGGGCCGGGGTCGAGAGCCCAGCGAGCCCGGCCGGGACGCCGTGACGAACACCGGCGACGTGGTCGTGCCCATCTGCGCGCGGCAGAGCGGCGTGTGGCTGAGGATGCTGCTCGGCGCCCCGACCAGCGCGGCGGGCAAGGCGGCGCGGGGAACGATCACCTTTTCGGCCCAGCCCGTAAACAATGCGACCATCAGCATCGGCGGCCAGGCATTCACCTTCGTCACCGGCACGCCAACCGCCAATCAGATCCAGATCGGCGCGACGCTTCCGGCTACGGTGGCGAACGCCGTGCGCGCCCTGAACGCCAGCGCCGTGACAGGCGTCGCGGCGGCCACCTATCGCCAGAATGACCGTGGCAACGCCATTCTGATCCAGCACGACACGCTGGGCGTGTCGGGCAACAGCTTTGCGATTGAGGCCGGCGAAACCCCGGCATCCAACGCGACGGCCTCGGGTGCGACGCTGACCGGCGGCGCCGCGTCGGGCGGGTATCGTCACACCTTCACCAGCGGCGCGGCGGTGCTGCCATCGGCCTCGATCGAGCTTCAGCATCCCGAGGTTCCCGCCTTCAACATGAACTACGGCGTGAAGGCCAACACCCTGGGCGTTCAGATGCAGCGCGGGGGCAATCTGACCGCGACGCTGGGTCTGATCGCCCAGGGCGAATCCGTCGCCACGGCGTCGGCCGCCGGCACGGTCGCCGCCGAAATGGCGGTGGCGCGCTTCTCGCAGTTCTCGGGGTCTGTGCTGCGTTACGGCGTGCCGATCGCCGATCTGGTCAGCGGCCAGTTCAACCTGTCGAACGGTCTCGACCCAGTCCCGGCCATCCGCAGCGACGGCCGGGTCAGCGGGATCGACGAAGGCGCGCTGGCCCTGACGGGGCAGATCGGTGTCCGTTACAGCGGGCCTGAGCTGCAGCTGCAGGCGGAGAACGGCGAGGCCAGCGACCTGGAACATATGTGGACGCTGCCCGGCACGGACTTCTCGTTGCGGCTGATCCAGCACCGCGTCTTCCTTCCCAAGGCGAAGCGCCCCGTGACGGGGCCGGGCGGCATCCAGGCGGACTACGCCTATCAGGCGGCCGTCGATCCGACGCTTGGTCGGGCGCTGACCGTCATCCTCGACAACGACGTGGCCGGTTCGGCCTACGGCGCCTGAGGAGAGGACTGAACCATGCTTCAACTGAAAGAAGAGGCGGCGGCGGAGTGGGTTGAGCCCGTCAGAGGTCTGAAAGTTTATATGGACCCCGTTTCAACCCCGGTCATCGTCGATATGCGACTGATCCTATCGGATCTGATGCGTCAGCTTGAAATCGGAGGTGATTTCGGCGCCGTAGATGAGGCCATTGCTGAACAGGCTGCAGATGAGGCGCCGGCGCGACGCACCGGACGCATCACCTTCACCATGGTCGCCGCCATCGTTTCGGCCGGGGCCTTGAAGTGGGAGGGTTTCGGCGACGAGAAGGGGAAGCTTTTACCAAATCCCCAGCCGATGCAGGTTTACCGGCTATTGCGTCAGTCTCCGGCTATCTTCGACTTTTTCGACAAGGGCTATGCGAATGACGTGTTCGCTCTGCTGTCGGAAAAAAACGGATCGTCTCCCTCGCCGAGTGGCAGTTCGGCAAGGGAGGCGGATCCTACTGCCGGGATAGCTGCCGACGACAATACTGCGGAGGCAAAGGCGAGCCCTGCCCCTTCGACCAGTACGTCCTGAAGACCCCGCAAGGGCGCCGCGTCTGGGACGTCCTCGACGCCTGCGCCGGCCAGTTGAGGTCGAGCGGGTTCGGCGCCTTCGCCCTGGACTATGGCGCCGTGGTCGCCTTCGCGCAGCTGGGCGGGCCGATGGACGAGGCGACCCGGTTGCTGATGGCCGAGGCCCTGCCTCTGGTCGAGGGGCAGATCATCAAGGGCCTTCGTCGGGAGGATGACGAATGAGGGCGAAGGTCAGCATCGAGGCGGAGGGTCTGGCCGCCGAGATCGAAAAGGAACTGGCTCGCGACGTCACCGCCAGCGTGCGGGAGGGAACGGAGACACTAAAGGGGCTCCTGCGCGGCGCTACGGAACGAGCCTTCAAAGGCAATCGGCTGCCGAAAGCGTGGCGTGGCAAGGTGTATCCGCAGGGGCAGGACAGCGTCGACGCTGCCGGATACGTCGCCGTTCGCGGATCGGCCGCCGCCATCATCGAGACGGCGCTGAAGGCCACCATCATTCGCGCCGGAGGCGGGCGCTGGCTGGCGATTCCGACCGAAGCGGCTGGCAAGTTCGGGCTAAAGCGCGGCGCCAACGGCATGGGGGCGACCGTTAACAAGCGCGGCGCGCGCGAGCGGATCACGCCGGGCGGCTTTGAGCGCCGAACCGGCATGAAGCTCAGGTTTCAGTATGAGGGCGGCAAGAAGGGCGGTCGCCGAGCCTTCCTGATCGCCGATCAGGCCATGCTAGGCCCCGGCCGCGTGGCGCGGCCCTACAGGTCAAAGGGCCGTGGATCGCGCCTGTATGGACCCGCCGGGCAGTCGTTCGTGGCGTTCATCCTGGTACCGCAGATCACCACACAGAAACGCATGGATCTGGACACCCTCGCCGAACAGGCGGGGTCGAAGACGGCGGGTCTGATCGTCACGCATCGGAGTCGATGATATGAGCACCAAACAGGTCGCCATTCGCCTGAAGCCTGAGGGCGGAAAGGACGTCATCCGCGAGGCGGAGGGCGCGGAGCGCGCGCTGGTTCGCATGAATGAGAAGGCGGCGGCCGGGTCTGAGAAGGCCGCCGCCGCCGCCATGCGCGAGGTCGAGCGCCTGCGCGAAGTGGCCAAGGCGGCCGCCCAGGCGAACACGGCGCTGCAGAGCCGGATCGACCAGACGACCGGCGTCAGCGGGGGGACCAACGCGCGCGCTTCGGTTGCGGGGCGGACGCTCGCGGCCGCAGACAAGGCCTATGATCGGCGTGCGCAGGTGTTGTTGGAGGGCCTGAACCCGGCTTGGGCGGCGCAACGAAAGCTGAACCAGGAACTGGCCGAGTACGACGCGCTGGCGCGGCGAGGAAAGATCACGACCGAACAGCTGGCTCAGGCGCAGAACCTAGCCAAGCAGCGGTACAATGAGACGACGGCGGCGCTGGACCGGCAGGGCAAGGGGCTGAGCCGCAACGTCATGACGTCACGCCTGAACCTGACGCGTCAGGGGGCGGACGTCTTCACCACGGGGTTAATGGGCATGAGCCCTTTCATGATCGCGATCCAGCAGGGGCCGCAGATCCTGGACGCCTGGTCGACCTCGGCCATCAAGTTGACGGGGCCGTTGACGATGCTGGTCGGGGCGACCGGGCTCCTGGCCGGGGCGACCGGCGCCATGGCTGTGGCCTGGGCCCAGGCGGAGAAGTCGTCAGCGGCGCTGGACAGGGCCGCGACTGGTCTTGGACGCACGGCCAAGATGTCCGGCGCCGAGCTGAAGGCGGCCGCCGAGGCCGGTGCTGAGGCGGGCGAGATCTCGATCAAGTCTGCGCAGGAGATGGCGACCGCCTATGTCTCGAGCGGCAAGATCGGCGGCGAGGTGATGAGCGGCCTAGTCGCCGTCACCAAGGATTATGCTGCCTTCATGGGCGTGGACGCCAGGGCAGCGACAGAGTTGCTGGCCAAGGCCATGTCTGAACCGGACAAGGCGGCGCGCGACATGACGCGCCAGTTCGGCCTGCTGGACCAGCAGACGCTCGACCATATCGACAGTCTGACCAAGCTGGGCGACCGGACGGCGGCGCAGAAGGTGCTGCTGGAGGCGCTGACCGGCGCTATGAGCGGGCACGCTGACAAGGTCGATGACTTGAGCAGCTTTTGGGATGTCGCCACCCGCAGCATGTCCAACTACTGGACCAAGCTGGGGGAGTGGTTGCAGACCACGCGCGATGAGCGGATCGAGAACCTTGAGCTTCGTCGCGATGCGGCGCTGACGCCGTTCGCTCGCCGCCAGGCTGAGACGAAGCTGTTCACTGAGACCTTCCTCCGCGACTGGGACAATCGCGAACGTGAGGATGCCGCGAACTCGGCGGCCGCCAATCAGGCGGCGCAAGAGGCTAAGGATCGCCAGGACGCCGGCAAGAAGGATCGGGACAGGGCGGCGCGGGACGCGGATCGCGCGCGGCGGGAGGCCGAGCGTCAGGCCCGCGAGCTGTTGCAGCGGACGCGACGGGAGGAGGATGTCCAGTCCAACCTTTCGCTGCAGGAAGCCAAGGCGACCAACAATCTGGACCGTGTTCGCGACCTTGAGGCTGAGGCGCGGGTCCGTGCGCGCATCCGGCAGTTGGAAGACGACGGCGTGGCGGCGGCCCTGGCGAAGAGCCGTGCGACGCAGGAAGAGCAGCGCCTGCTGGAGGCCATGAAGGTCCAGAGGGACGAAGAGGGCCTGAAGCTGCAGCGTGAAGCTGAGGCGCAGGTGATGCGGCTCCTGGGCGAAGAACGATCACTGGAGAACCAGCGCCAGCGGATCGAGCATGAGGACCGTATCCTTGCCTTTCAGAAGGCGGGCTATGACCTGGCGACCGCGACCAACCTCGCTGAGGCGCAGCGCAACCAGTTGGTCGAGGCGCGCGCCGCTGCACTGAAACGGACGATCGCTGACGCCAAGACGGAGCATCGGCTGAACCTGGCGCGTCTGTCGGGTGACGAAGAAGAGTATCGCCGGTTGAGCGTTGCCGATCGTATTCAGCGGCGCGCGCGGGAGATCGAACAGCGCGGAAACCTGAATCGCGGCGAGGGCCTGAAACAGGCGGGACGCGAAATCAAGGAAGAGCTGGATGCTGCGCTTACGGGCGCCCGTCGCGCCTGGACGAGCAATATGCTGCTGGACATCAAGCGCAGCGGTCTAGGCGATGCTCTCTATGACCAGTTGGACCGCGCCACGGACAAGTGGCTGGTCAAGCTCGGCGACGCCCTGGGCGAGCTGGATTGGGGCGGATTCCTTAGATCGCTGGGCGGCGGCTTCAGCAGCGGCGGGATGGATCTGGGCGGCGCCCTTTCGCAGTTGTTCGGAAGCGGCCACGCGGCAGGGACGGACTTCTCCGAGGGCGGCTGGAAATGGGTCGGGGAACGGGGCCCTGAGCTACTGCGACTGCCACGCGGGTCGCAGGTGATGGAGCATGACCGGGCGCGGCAGGCGGCCGCCGGCGGCAGCGGCATGAACGTCAACCTCGGCGGTCTGACCATCAAGAACTATGGCTCGGAACCGATGACCGGCCGTCTGTCGCAAAATGCGGGCGGCGGCCTCGAACTGGAGCTTGAGCCGCTCTTCAAGAGCCAACTGGCCAAGGCGGGCAAAGACGGGAGCCTTGCGCGGGCGCAGCGGGCGACGCCCCAGCCGAGACGTCGCGGCTAGGATTTGATCGGGAGTCGTCATGATCAACCGACTGACCAACGCGGGCGCCCTTGACGGCGTCGACGGTTGGGCCGCCACGGCAGGCATGACCCTGTCGAAGGATGAGACGGAGCGGGGCGCGCCCGGTCGGTGCGTCATTCGCGCCTCGGGCACCTCCAGCAGCGCTGGACAATCCTTCGCCATCACGCCGGCGTCGACGGCGCGGGCCGACGTTCAGGGGGTTTCTGTCGTAGAGGTTTCTCTGGTCGCCGCCGCGTTTGTCGCCGGGGCGGCCGTCCCGCCCTTCGCCCGCCTGGTCTTCTTCGACGCCGGCGGCGCCGTGCTGATGGCGCATGAGCTGACCGTGCGGCGGCCGGTGCTGGCCAGCTGGGGCGTCGCCCGCGACGGGCTGCTGGACACCTATTACCGCGCCTGGGCGCGGATCGAGCGGCCCGCCTCGGCCGTCAGCGCCGCAGTCGAGGCGGGCGGCCGGGCGACGGGGGCCGGGCAGGCCATAGAGGCGGTGCTGTTGAAGCCGTTGATCGCGGAAGCGCCGCAGGGCTCGCAGAGCCCGCTCCTGTGGTCGCCCGGCCTGCATTCCAACGTCGATCTGAAGCGGCCGTCGTGGCCGGGCGCGCTGAGGGAGTTCGGCGTCGGCGCGGGCTTCGAACCCAAGCCCGGCATGATCGAGTTCGACGCCGGGCCGGGGCGTCCGATGTCGCGTCCCATCACGGCCGACGCCGCACGAAAGCTGTCCGGCCAGATCCGTTGCGACGTCGTTCAGCGCGCAATGCTTGAGGCCTTCCATGCGACGGCGCGAAGCTTCTGGATCGTGGAGCCGGGCAGCGAGCGGCTTTGCGTCGGCAGTTGGGCGGCTGATGGGGCGCCGCGCCTGAGCGAAACGCGGGGCGCCCTGCACATCATGGATGTCGCTCTTTGGCTGGAGACCGCCTGATGCCTGATGTGACCGAAGCGATGGTGGAGGCGGCGTTCAGGGGCGAGCCGGACGCCGTGGCGCAGTTAGTGACCATCCGCAGCGAAGGCTTGGACGAACCGCTGAACGTCACGGACTGGCCCGGCGGCCTGACGTCCAACGGCGTCGAGCACGTCCATTATCCGTTTCAACTCAGCTGGGCCGGCGCGAGCCAGGACAGTCCGTTCGGTCAGGCGCGCCTGACCATCGCCAATGTTGATCAGGTGATCGAGGCGGCCGCTGACGCTGCCGAGGAGCCGCCGGAAATCGATCTGTCGGTCGTTCGGGTGGCCGATCCCAACGTCATCGAGCGCGCCCTGATGGATGCGCGGATCGCCTCTACCGAGGGAGACAGGACGAAGGCTACGGCCGTCATCCGGCCCCGCGACTTCAACGAAGAGCCGGCCTGCGCCGTCAGCTACACGCCTGCGACGACGCCCGGAATGTTCTGATGAGAATGACGGTGCCGGGCGATCTGGTCAGGCGGGCGGCGCCGCTGGTGGGGGCGCCGTTCCTGGTCAAGGGCGACACGCCGGACGGGTGGGATTGCCGGGGGTTGACCCGGTGGTGCCTCAGGACGTTCAGCGGGATCGAGGTGCCGGATTATCTGGATCTGTATGAGGCGGCCATCGTCTGCCCGGCCGGGACGCGCGAACGGGCGCGGCTGTTGGCTGAGGGGCTGGCGGCGTGGCGGCCTGTCGAACCCCAGGCGGGCGTGGTCGCCTGGCTGACCTGGATGGGGCGGGCCGGGCACGTCGGCTACATGCTGACGTCACGCCTGATCCTGCACGCCGATACGCCGATGCAGACGGCCCTGCTGGACCTGGACGAACCGGGCGGTCGGTATCGGCTGAAGGGGGCCTTTGTGCCCGCCTTCGTCACAGACATCGCCGTTTCTTAGCGGCTTGCGGCTGTCGGCCCTTCGGGTTGACCCGACGCAGGTCTCCTTAGACGCCTGCGGTCAGAAGGCTCCGCCTGCTCGACCCGACGCAGGGTTTCTTAGTCGCCTGCGGTCAGAAGGCTCCGCCTTCTCGACCCGACGCAGGCAGCGCACGCCGTGCGCTTCATCACCGACAACCTGAGAGAAGGAGGCGCCCGTGGCTGACGGCTCGCTGCCCATCGTCGTGACGCCTGAGGCCTTTGGCCGGGACGCCTTCGACCTGACGGTGGTCGAGGGCCTGACCGTGCGCGCCATGCTGGTCGAGGCGGTGAAGGCGGGCCTGCCGATCGAGGCGCTGAACCGCACCGAAATCTACGTCGACGGGGCGCGGCTGGATCGGGAGACGGCGCTGGATCACGTCCTGGAGGCCGATCAGGTGGTCAACGTTGTGGTCGAGCCCATGGGCGGAGGCGGCGGCGGTCGTAAGGACATCGGCCAGATCCTGTTGACGGTGGCGGTGATCGCGGTCTCGGCCTGGGTCGGCGGCGGCGCTGGCGGCATGATCACCAGCAAGCTGCTGGCGCGCGCGGCGGCGGCGGCGATCACCCTGGGCGGGCAGGCGCTGATCGCGAGCCTGTATGCGCCCGACAGCAAGACGACGAAGGCCAACGACCGTTACGCGCTGCAGAGCGCGTCAAATCAGTATCGCCAGTGGGGGCCGATGCCGCTGGCCCTCGGCGAGGTGGTGACCGTACCGGATCTGGCGGCCAAGACCTTCACCCAGAGCCAGGGCGACGACGTCTGGATGTACGGCGTCCTGGGCGTCCACTACGGCCCGTGCGAGGTGTCCGAGGTCAAGATCGGCGACACCCTGGTCAGCACCATGGGCGCGGGCGACTTCCGCATGGTGCAGCACTTGGAGCCGGGGCCGCGCACCTTCCAGCTGTATCCGAACGACGTCGACCAGCTGGACCTGAACGAGGAACTGAAGGCGACGCCGTCGAGTGCGACGCCGCTGATCCGCGCTGCGTCGTCGGACGGCAGCCGGTTCGATCTCGACTTCTTCCTGCCGGCCGGGCTGTATTTCCAGAAGGACGACGGACGCGTGCTGACCGCCCATGCGTCGGTCGCCGTCCGCTATCGCCCCATCGACCAGACGGGTGTCGCCACCGGGCCGTGGCAATCGGGGCCGAGCTGGGCGCGGACCAGCGCGACCAAGGATCCGATCCGGGTCACGCATTCGGTCCACCTGCCGCACGGCCGATATGAGTTCGAACTGACGCGCAACCGACCGGACGATGGCAACGACAAGCGCCGCGACACCATCATGGTTAGCGCGATCAAGTCTGTCGCCTTCCGCAAGCCGGTCGCGGACGAAACCCTGTCGATCATCGAGTTCGCCGTCAGGGCGACGGCGATCAACCAGGGCGGGCTGGCTCCGATCACCTGTCGCATCAAGCCGAAGTGCTCGACCTGGACGGGCGGCGCGTGGGGTCCGCCGGTGGCGACGTCGAACCCGGCCGCACTGGCGCGCTGGCTGCTGACCGGACCGGCCCCGGCCAAGCCTCTTCTGCCCGCCCAGGCCGACGCGCGGCTGCGCGTGTGGCATCAGCTGTGCGAGCAGTACGACTGGAAATGCCACCTCTATCTGACCGAGGCGCGTACTCAGTCGGAGGCGCTGGCCATTCTGGAGCGGGCCGGTCGCGCAGGCGTCTTCTGGGATGGAACGCAGTTGGCGGCTTCGCCATGGGTCGAGAAGCCCATTCCCGCGCAGGTCTTTACTGACGATAACCTGAAGGATCATCGGTGGGAGATCGTTTATCCCGACCCGGTCCACGCCCTGCGCGTCGAGTTCCAGAACATCGAGAAGGGCGGCGAGCCGGACGAACTGTTTGTCTACAACGACGGCTATGGCGAGGTGGCCGACCCGGCGAACGGGATCAAGGCGGCCAGCCTGATCGAGGCGTTGACGCTGGATGGTCAGGCCACGCCGAACCGCGCCTATCGCGACGGACGGTGGAAGCTGGGTCAACGCCGGCATCAGCGTCGGATCGACACCTGGACGGCGGACGTCGAGCACCTGATTTCGCAATACGGCTCTCGCGTTCGTCTGGCCTGGAATCGTGCTGGCGGAGGATCGGCGCGGGTGCGCTGCCGTCGCTGGAGTGAAGACGGGTCGGCCGTGGTTGGCCTTCGCCTTTCCGCGCCGGTGGAGATGTTCGCCGGCGTCAGCTACGCCGTCGACCTGAGAACCAAGGGCGGGCTGTACGACGGGGTGCCCATCCAGACGCAGCCCGGCGTCACGCGCGAGATCCTGTTCGCCTCGGCCCGCGCCCCGAGCGTGTGCCCGGCGGCCGGCGACCTGATCGCTTTCGGCGAGGTTGAGAAGGTCAGCGAGGACGTCGAGATCATCGCCATCGAGCCGGGCGAGAACCTGACAGCCGTGCTGACCGGCGTGCGTTATGTCGCGCCGCTGTTGATGGCCGGTGAAACGGGGCCGATCCCGCCGCTGACGTCCAAGCTGTCCGGCGACCGCCAGGCAAACCCGCCGCGCCCGACGCTGTTGGGCGTCACGGCCGATGCGCACGCCGTGCGCGTCAGCTTCGACATGCCGACATGGCGGGGTGCGCCGCTGAGCGGCTTCTCGGTCCGCTGGCGCGCCAAGGGCGAGGAGGGCGAGGCTGGCAGCTGGGCGCCGTTGCCTGCGCTGGACGCGGCTGCGCGCGAGCTGGTCGCGCCGCCGCTGCGCGAGGCGCCTGTGGAAGGCGTCGAGGCCACGCGCGTCGAGATCGAGATCACCGCCGCGACGGTGGACGGCCGCGTATCGCCGCCGCTGCAGGTGACGGTGGTCAAGCCGGTTCCGGGCGCGCCGCTTGAATCGGTCTGGTCGGTGGACGCCAAGGGGCCGGACGCGAACGGCGTGTCGCAGCCGATCCTGATCGTGCGCGGCGAGGTCAATGATCCCAACGTGGCGGCCGTGCGCATCGCCTGGGGCCTGACGCCTGACGGCCCATGGACCGAAGCTTACGAAGGCGCGCCGCTGACCAAGGCGCTGGAGATCGGCAATCTGACGCCCGGCGTCGAGCATTTCGTCGCGATCACGCACCTGTCGGCCCAGGGCGTGCCGAGCCAGTTTCTGGTGATCGGGCCGCGCGTGCCGGGGCAGTTGGTGGCGGGGGATGCGACTCACCTAGGCGGCCGCACGCGGGAGGAAATCCTGACCGACGTCGATGCGGTCAAGGCCGGTCTGGGCGCCATTGTGGAAGAGGTCAGCGACGTTCGTGAGGTCGCGGTCACCAATGCGGCGGCCGGGGCGATGAACGCCAATCCGACGTTCGCTGCTGCTGATCCTGAGGCGCCGTTTCCAGCGGTCGCGCCCGGTTGGGCGGACTGGAGCTGGGGCCATGACCGCACGGTCGTGGCTGGGCAGCTCTCGCGATACGCTCTTCGATATGTGGTCCCGGTAGGGCGGATCACCGGCATCATGGCGCGCCATGAGGGGTTCAGACGCACTCCCAAGCCAGGCTGGTATGTGCTGGAGGCGATGGTGACGCTGGAGGCTGGCAGCCTCGACGGCGCGGGCCTGCTTTTGCTCCAGTCGGCAGGCCCAAACACGGGGGCGTTGGTCGCTAACTCTATCGATTTCCGGGCAGACCCAGACAGTTCTGGGAATGCCGTTGGAAGCGGCGCGCCCGGCAGAACCTATGCCTTCAGCAAGATCGTGCGTGTCGAAAACCCGGCGGTGGCGTGGTTCGATCTGTTCGCCATGAGCGGCTATGTCGACGGTTTCGGGGCGATCAGCGCCAAGATTATCGTCTGGCATAAGGCGCTGGTGCGAGAGGCCACGGCCGCCGAGATAGAGACCGGCCAGGCGCGCGGTTCCTATCCAACCATGTCGGCCCGCCTGTCGAGCGAGTTCACCGCCATCGCGGGCGAGCAGGGCGTCATGGCGTTGCGCCAGGATCTGCTCGAGGCGCGCGCCGGGACGAATGAATTCAACAATGCCGACCTGGCGCAGGGGATGACGGGCTTTCGCCAGCACTGGAACGGGTCTGGCTCCTCTATCAGTCTCGGCATTTGGGAGAACGAGTATCTCTTCGCCCTAAAGAACGGCGGTGGCATCCAAGACCCTGGCGTCGTCGTGTTGGGGTCGCTCGACTTCGGCGGCGGGCCATTTGGTCCGGAAACGAACTCTTATGGAATGCGGGCCTGGCGCGTGTCGGCAGGCGAGCGCATCGGGTTCGCCTTTGACGCGCGTGATGAAAGCCCGGCCTATGGTCATCCGGCGGCGCGCTGGGCCGTGGGCGTGCGGCTGTTCAACGCCGACGGCACATTGTGGGGAGTAATCCCCGCCGCCGATTTCCAATCGCAGTACGGTCAGACGAACTGGCATCGTGTGGGCAGCGTCTTCACCGTTCCTGCCGATGGTTATCTGACGATTGAGGCTTACATCCACAGCCAGGGCTCTACGTCGAGCACCGCCATTGTGTCCGCTCGCCGTTGGGCGTGGGCCCGTATGGCGCCGGGCGCGACACAACTGCCCGCTTACAGCGCGCCTGCAGGCGGCGGTCAGTTAGCCAAAGTCGAGGAGACGGCGGGCGCCGTCCGCACGCTGGAGGGCAAGACCAAGGCCTGGGCCGAACGCACCGTGTCGGCCGGAAGCGCCGAAGCGTTCGTCCAGATGAAGGCCGAGGACGACAACGGCAATCCGGTGTCGGAGATCAACCTCGGCGCCCAGGCCATCGGTCTGTGGACCAAGGTCGGCAGCCTGTTCGTGCCGGTGTTCCGGCTGGTCGGCACCTCGGCTCATTTCGCCGGAAAGGTGTTCGTCGGGCTGCTGAAGCAGATCGCCATCGACCCGGATCTGCCCGCCATCATCTGGACCAAGGGGAACGCGCGGATCGTCATCGGCATGCTGCCGAACGACGACATGATATATTGGTTTGGGCCGAATATCGATCCCTCGGCCATGCGCAAGTCGAATGCGACCGAGTGGCGCGACGCCAATGGCGCCGCCTATTACAAGGGCGGGATTTCGGCCGGTCAGTTGCAGGCGTCAGCTCGCACGTCTGATCAGAGCGCGACGGTATCCGCTCAAACGGGCCGTTTCGGGTCGTTGGGCGGAACGATCACGATCGTGTTCAGCTACGCAGCGGAAACCCGCGTCGCCAGCACCAGCTATTCCCCCCCGTTCCCGCCCAGCTACGAGGACGTCTCCAACGATCCGACGGCGCAAATCCGCCTGTATCGTTCACTGAACGGCGGCGCATTTGAGTTGGTCGCAACCTTCGCCGCCACCGGCCAGCGCCGCAGTTGGGGCATCAACGGCGGCGACTTTTTCGAAGAAGGCCAGGAGGTCGTCTGCGGCGGCGCCGCGACATTTGTCGATCCAGATCGAAACACCCTGGACCGCCAGTACCGGGTCGAGATGTCGGGTCGCAGTTTCACCTGGCTGAACGGGGCGGGGAATTATCGCAGCCAGTTTCTGAACGTCGTCTGCGTCGAGGATTAAGGAGAACCCTCAATGACCGAACAAACCGAACAGCAGCTGCTTGCCGACATCGCGACCGCAGAGCGTCAGGTGGCGGCGCTGAGGCGCGACAAGCTTCTGGCGTTCCGCGAGGCGCTGATCACAGCCGAGCATCAGGCAGCGATCGCGGCCGCCGCCGCTCTGTTGCCTACCCTCTCCGGCGCCGGGGCGGTGGCGGCGCAGAGCTTCATCAACCACGCCCAGGGCCTGCCGGGCCTGCTGGACGCCGAGATCGCCCGGCTGACAGCCGCAGCGTCACCGCCGGTCTCGGCGCCCAATCCGACGCCTCCGGCGGCGTAACGAACCCGGTTCGCCTCTGGCGGGCCGTTTCCTGACAATCTGAAATGGGAGGGCGGCGCATGCTGTCTGATCTACCCCCCGGCTTCGACCTGGGGCGGCTGCGCTATGCTTTCGGGGGCGCGGCCGGGGCGCTGATCTATGGCGTCTACACCTTCGTCCAGTTGGTGAAGGCCGGGCACCGGCCGACGCTGAGTGACTTCTGGCGGGCGCTGGCGAATGTGACGGCCGGGCTGCTGGTCGGCACCGTCGCAGCCTTCGCTCTCGGCCCGGCAATGGTCGCCATGATCCCGTTCGAGGGGTTGAGGGCGGCCGTCGATCCGGTCGCCGTCGGCTTCGTCGTCGGTGGTTTGGGTTGGGAGCTTCTGCCGCTCGTCATCGAGGGGGCCAAGCGCTGGGCCTCTCGTCTAGGCAAGGAGAAGTCGGGATGACCTGGGTCGATTGGATCGCCGCGATGGCGAGCGGTTATGGCAGCGCCTGCCTGCAACTGCGGGCGCAGGCGCTGAAGCCCCGCATGGGCGACTACCCTGAGGGACCGGGCGATGTGCGACGTGCGCTTTTCATCCTGTCGCTGATCCTGGGCGCCTATTCCCTGACCGTTCTGGTCGGGGACTACGGCGCATCCCGCACCGAGGCGCTGCTGGTCTGCGCCGTGGCCTACACCGCCCATGTTCTGTGGCGGAACGTGAGACGGCAGAGCGCGAGCCGGGCGGCTTAGTTAGCTGTGGCGGAACCTTGCCCTACTGCTTTGCCGCATCGGTCGCGCAGCTGGCTCCATGTCGCCTTCCCCTCAAGGCCGAACACGTCTGATTGCGTGTAGCCCTCTCGGACCAACGCCCTGCGCACTTCCGACGGAATGCGATATCGACCGCTGTCCGCCAGTTGGAAGGCCCGCTGAACGACGGGTGTCTGCGTCATTTCATCTACTCCCCTGTCAGGGGAATCCGAACGCCGTCCTCTGATTGAGGTTGCGGCCAAGCCTGTCATTTCAATCCGAACTGGAGAACCCAATGGGATTCCGCTTTTCCAAGCGGTCGATGGACCGTGCGCGCGCGGTCGATCCGCTGTTGATGGCGGTCGCGGTCATCGCCCTGAACCGATGCGCCGTCGATTTCGGCATCACCGAAGAGCAGTCGCGGTCGCTGAACGAACAGGCCGAGAAGGTGCGGCGTGGCGTGTCGCGGACCATGGATTCGGCGCACGTCATCAAGGCGGGCACGGCGTTCTCGACCGGGCTGGATCTGGTCCCCTACATCGACGGCGTCTTCACCTGGGGCGACGACCACTGGCGGGTGAAGACGAAGGCGGGCGCCGTCATCGAGCCCTTCTATGAGATCGCCTCGGCCATGCGGGAGGCCGCCATTCTGGTCGGGGTTCGTCTGGTCTGGGGCGGAGCGTGGGACCGGGTGCTGAACGACCTCCCGGCCGGGCCTGCGGCGATGAAGGCTGCCCTCGAAGGCTACAAGGCGCGGCGCAAGGCAATGGGCAAGAGCGCCCTGCTGGACGGGCCGCATTTCGAGATCGCGCGATGAGAGATTTTCTTCGCGCCATCGGCCCGGCGTCATGGGCCGTCATCGCCCTCTGCGTCCTGCTGCTGTTCGTCATGGGCTGGTGCGCCGCCACGGCGCCCGGCCGGGAACGGGCCAAGGAGGACCGCGCCGTCGAGGCGGCCAACGCCAAGGCGCGCACCACGGGCGCCGCTTCGCACGATCGCGCAGCTGATGACCGGCTGACCGACCTGAAGATCAACAACCGACTGGAAAAGGAACGGACCGATGCGGTCTCTTCGATCCCTGACGCTCGCCCCACTGCTGGCCGCGTCGCTCTTGCTTGTCACCGGCTGCGCGAGCAGGGAACGCGTGACGCCGATCTACCCCCCGAGTGCCGACCTGGCCGTTGAGGCCAAGCCGGTCATGGCGCCTGAAGCGGTGCGCAGCGAAGCAGCGGGCATAGCCCATGACATCGCCATCGAGGGCTGGGGCGAGCGCGGATGGGATGCGGTCGGGCGGCTGTGCCGCTGGGCGGCCGACAACGGTATGAAGGGGCTGAGTTGCCCGCCGCCGCCTGAGTTGCCGCCCAGGCCTGGCTGACGGGCATAAGAAAACCCGTCTGCCACATTGGGACTCAGACGGGCCTAATGAGCCGAGGCTCCTATCCTAGATGGGGATGCGAGCCCGGATTGCAAGGCGTCGAGCTTCGGGCTCCGCCATTGAGGCTCGCTCTCTTCGGAGGGCGGGCCTTTCGTCGTTTGGAACCGCGTGAAAAGGCGGCTTCTAGCCGGCTTTGCGGCGGGGCGCCGCTCGACGCGCCTTCGCCGGCGCCGCTTGGGTCTTTGCCCCCGTCCGACGCCGAGGCGCAGCGCCGCCCTCCAGGCTGGCGCGCAATGCGGCCATCAGATCCACCACGTCCGTGTCTTCAGGCTCAGCGGCGCGGACCGGCTTCTGGCCCTTCTGCTTCGCTGCAATGAGCGCCTTGAGCGCTTCCTCGTAACGATCGACGAACTGGTCAGGATCGAACGGGCCGGCCTTTTGCTCGATGATGCGGCGGGCGATATCGACCATGGCGGGGTCGGGAGCCTGGTCCGTGATGGCCCCGAACACTTCCCGCGACGCCCTGACCTCGTCGCGTGTGCGCAGGGAATAGGCCAGAATGCCGCGATCGCGCGGCTCAAGCGCCAGCAGGCGTTCCCGCGTTGACAGAACGACACGACCGAGAGCGATCTTGCCCTCAGATCGCATAGCCTCGCGGATAACCCCGAACGCCTCTTCGGCCAAGGCTCCGGCCGGGGCTAGGTAGTAGGGGTTGTCCCAATATAGGCGGTCGATCTCCTCCTCGGGCACGAAGCGTTCGATGTCGATCGTCTTGGTGCTCTCCAGCTTGACCGATTTGATCTCCTCGTCGGTCAGCAGGATGTACTCGTCCTTGGCGACGGCGTAGCCCTTGACCAGCGAAGACCGTTCGACCGGCCCGGTGTCGGGGTCGGTCGTCACCATGCGAATGCGGTTGTTGGTCTCAGGGTTGATAAGGTTGAACCGTACATCGCCGCCGGAGCTGGTCGCGGTGTAAAGCGCGACCGGGCATGTCACGAGGGAAAGGCGCAGGTGTCCCTGCCAGGTGGGGCGATAAGCCATGTCGGACCTCCGGGCGGCGCCGCATGCGCCGCCGACTCAACACCGGGCCCGGTGATTCGCTCCCTTATGCTCAGTCGCAGGGCTCCGCCTGCCCGTCGTTCAGGTCGATGACGAAGCAGTGTTCCTGCCCGCCGTCCAGGTCCGCCACGAAGATGCGGATCTCGTCGTCGGCGTCGACGGGCGGAGAGTAGAGTTCGGTAAATCCGACGGCCGCCGCTTCAAAACTGCCGGCTTCCAGGACGTGGCCGTGCGCCCGGCCGAGGCCTTCAGCGTAGGCGAGGTAGCGATGCTGTTCGGGTTCGATCATTCGCGGCTCCTCTCTGTCTGAACGCAGGGGGCCAGAAAAGGATTCCATGATTCGGCGTCAGGCGGCTGGCGTCACATCCCGATAGGGCTCGCCCCGATCGCCCGCCTCGGATCTGGTCAGCACTCGCGTTTCAAACGCCGAGGAGATGGCGACCTTGATGCCTCGATGTCGGATGCCTTCGTCCAGAGACTTGGCCGTGTGATCGATCGCGTAGAGATCATCGCACCATTCATCGCTGTTGATCTCGATGAGGCCGGGCTGAAGGTCGGGGTCTTCGCCGGCAGAGGCCAGCATGGCGTCGAGAGCGGGGGTCAGTTGTTCGGGCGTCATGGCGCGGTGGTGTAGCTGAGTCGCCCTGTCGCGGCCTAGCGTTGGCGCCGCAGCAGACGCGCCGCCTCTTCCTTCCACAGTGCGCGAAAGCGCAGGACGATGGACGCGGGCAGGCTGGCCGCCGCGCGGGACCGACGGTGAAGGTCATGGGCCTCGGCCTCGAAGCGGGCGGCCTTCTGCTGATCGGTCTCGGCCGTCATGGCGATTCGGGCCAGACCTTCTGCACGGTCAGTGATCCGGCCGAGCAGGGCTGCAGCATGAGGTCTTCGGCCGCGCTGAGATCCAGCCAGTGGACGCCGGCGCCCGGCGGCAAGAGGACAATCTGGCGGTCGTGGTAGGGCGCGACGTCGGGGCCCGGCTCGGTGGTCAGCATAGAGAAAGCCCCCTCCTTAATGAGGCCGGCAATCCAGAACCATGGTTGGCCAGCCATGGTGAAGAGCCACTTCGTTTTTCGTCCCTGCACCTTGGGTTCGGTGAACTCGTAGAAGCCGTCGGCGGGGATCAGGCAGCGGGTCGACTTGGCGAAAGAGCGCCCGTCCGAGCGGAAGTTGAAGACGGGTTTCCCGGTCGGGCTCTTCCACGCCCAGGGCGTCATGGTCAGCTGCAGACCATCGGCGCCTTGGGTGATGACGGGCGCGACGTCGCCGATGCGGTAGTCGGCTGCAGCCAGGTTGGGCAGGCCGCCCGGGAAGCCGAGCGACCGGCCCGCGTCACGGAACGGCGCGGCGATTTGGTTAGCGGGAACATGCAGGCGGTAGTTGTTGCACATCGGCGGCTCCCTAGAACATTTCGACCTTAAGGCCGCGACCTTCAGGCGGGTAGGTCCAGAAGCACATACGCCCCTGACAGTGCCGGCGGCGGCAGCGCGCGGTCCGGCCCCAGAGCACGAAGTCCTCGCCAAGCGCCCTGCGCACGACGGCCAGGTCGACGGTCATCTCCAGATGACACCGCAGGCAGCAGGCGACCACGGGCCAGCCCTGGCGCTGGAGGTCGCCGACCTTGGCGGCGCGGCCCATCCACTGAGCGCGCGTCCAGTTGTTGTAGCGGGGGTTCATGCCCATGGTCAGTCACGCGGCCAACGCCAGATAACACGCATCCCGGCGCCGCCGCCGGCGTAGCTGCTGATCGTTACGCTCGGGCCTCGCAGGCCGCAGGACTGACACCTGAGGGACGGCCGCAGGTCCTTTATCGGCGTGCGCCTGGCCTGCCTCGGCCACAGAGCCCACGCGGGGCCGACCTTGTGCCCGCAGGCGCACGTCAGTTCCATCTGGTCGCAGGGCGCGATGTCATCCACCGCGACAGTGTCGTCGTACTCGCGATGCATGGCTTAATGCGCCGTCGCTCCCCTTGCAGCGCACGCCGTGCGCAGGCGCGCCAATGTCCCCGGCGCCTTTGTCTCGATCTCGCGAAGGATCGCCCCGGCCCCGGCCCGGCCGTCTGCGCTGTGAAGGTCCAGGCCGGCTAGGCGCAGCATCAAGGCGGCCAGTTCCTTGTCCGCTGGGGCGGTCATCGAGGCGGCCGCCCGACATGGGTCATGCCGGCGATCAGCCCCGCAATCAGCGCGCGATCGCGAGGCGGCGGCGTGATCCGCTCCTCCATCAGGGCCGCCAGCTCTTGCAGCTCGGCCTTGAACCGCTCCTCCGGCGGCGAACTGGGTTCGTCTCGCTTCATCGTCTCCTCCATCCATTCCGCCTCTCGTCCGGGGCGGGATCGGCGCGCGCCAACGCGTCGACCTGCGGGCAGGTCCCCGCACGACTGGACCGATCGGCCGCCCGGCCGGTCGCCGCCCCGCTCTCGCGAGAGGGGGACTCCTAACCGTGCAAGGGACCTGCCCGCAAATGAATTGTTCTCGTAATGTTCTCCATCTCGGCCAACGCCCCGTCGCGGCCGCCGAGCCGCCTGCAGCGTGGCTGGGCGGCAAGCGCCACCTGGCCAAGCCCATCTGTCATATTCTGGCTGCGACCGATCATGACGCCTATGTCGAACCCTTCATCGGCATGGGCGGCGTCTTCCTGCGCCGGCGGGTTCGGCCGCCGGTCGAGGTCATCAACGACATCTCTGGCGATATCGTCACCCTGTTTCGGGTGCTGCAGCGTTTTCCCGACGCCCTGCTGCGCGAGCTGCGCTGGCGACCGGCGATGCGAAGCGAGTTCGCCAGGCTGAACGAAACGCAGGACTGCGACCTGCTCGACATCGAGCGAGCGGCGCGGTTCCTCTACCTGCAAACCCTGGCCTTTGGCGGCAAGATGTCTGGGCGATCGTTCGGCGTCAGCACCAAGGGAGCGCACAACTTCGATCTGACGCGGCTGGAGCCGCGCTTGAGGCGCCTGCATGACCGCCTCGCCAGCGTCGTCATCGAGAACCTGGACTGGCTCGACGTCATCGCGCGCTATGATCGGCCGGGCACGCTGTTCTACCTGGACCCGCCCTACTGGGGCGGCGAGGGCGACTATGGCGCCGGCGTCTTCATGCGAGGGGACTTCCAACGCATGGCTGACAAGCTGCGCGCGATCGAGGGGAAGTTCCTGCTCTTGATCAATGATCGGCCAGAGATCCGCGACCTGTTCGCCTGGGCCGACATCGAGGCCGTGCAGACGACGTACACCATCGCCGGCGGAGACAAGGCGTCGACGGCGGCCGAACTGTTGATCGGGAAAGGGGTGAAGCTGGCGCCGGCGGCGGCTCAGGCGAGCCTTTTCTAGGCTAGACGGCCAGTTTCACGATCCGTTCCAATGTGGGTGTGCGTTGGTAGTTGCCTCCAACCACCACGGATTTCCTGGTCAAATGTCGGCGATACACGGTCGCGCATCGCCCCGTTGCGCCGCTGATGGCGTGGCGAGCCGTATCGAGTATGGGCGTGCTCTTGGCGGCTCACGGCTTGCCGGGCGGCGGAAGGACGGCCGTAACCTCGCCTTCGCCGTTCAGGATGCTAGTCGTCTTCGCGCTCTGATGAAGCAGGCTCAGCGCGCGCGCCTCAAACTCGGCTTCGGTCGGGGACTCAGCCTCCAAGAATTCCATATGGGGCACGTTGGAAGACGAAAGGTCGATCAAACAAAAGTAAGCCACGGGCAACTCCCAAGCCGTTCAGGCGGGAGTGTTCGGCGTGCGCTACCGATCTCTACCAGTCGCAGACGGCCAGATGAACTTAGCCTACGATGGCGAGACCCTACACGCTGGTTAGCGGTTAAGCCTAATTCAGCGGCTTATGGCGACGCGAGCTTTGAAGCCGTCGCGTCCATCCTCCGAGCCGACAACGGAGGAGGCCGCTTCTCGTCGAGCTGTCGCTTGTCGGGCGTCGCCGTGTTCTCTTCGCTTGGAACGGTTCTTCGCGGCCTCGCCTTTATGGGCCTGTTCAGGAGGTCGATCATGGTCATCAGTTCACGCGCTACTCTGCGCGATCAGGCGGGGGTGAAGCTGGTTCGAATAGAGCGTTTGGCCAAGCAGCAGCGCCTGATTTCCTTTCAGCTTTCATCGCATCGGAACGGCAGTCAGCGCCTGATCACGGATGAAGCTGAGGCTCATCGAGCGTTTGCCCGCGAGGTCGCCGCGTCTCTGCAAGACCCAGTAGTCGTGGGTCTGCTCGAGCGGGGCGTCCTAGATAATTGAAGACCCCTCGCCAGGCGCTCAGACGTCTAGCGAGGGGCTCCGCGGTTCAACAGAGGGCAGCCCTAGATGGGTTGGGGCGGGCTGCGACGGGCTAACTGTATGCGCGGGAAGTGGTTCCAAACGACAGAAAGCGCCCCAGTAAACCGGGGGGAGTGCTTTAGTTGATCCCGATGAAGCTCTGTCGCTGGGGTTAAAACGAAGCGGGAGGATGAGCGGTCGTTCTGTGCGGGCGGCGGACATGGATCGCAGCGCCAGACCATCGCCCCGGCCTGCAACCAAATCCAGCATGGCCGGTTGGCTCTATATGACTGGACTTGGTGGATACCTACTCGCTGCGCTCGACAACCTCTTTAAGCGCATGACCGGGAATGAGCGTCTGCTTTAGCGGTTTCTTGGCTGCGGCCGGAGATGGTGGCTCCTGCCGCACCGCCAGACGATCAGCGGTCGAACATCTTACAGAGCGGGCGTTCGGCCATTTCTTCTAAATAAAGCGGCCGTGGAGGCTCAGCTTTGCGGGATCCGCGAGGCGCCGCCGGTGATCTTGCAGACGTAGTCGGTCTGCGGGCGACCCGTCTGGCGGCCGGTGGGCGAGATGATGCCGCCGCGCTCGCGGCATTCGGCGTCCAGCTTATCCATTTCCTGCTGATAGGTCGGCAGCGGATGGGTCGAAGCGCAGGCGGCGAGCGCCAGCGGCGCGACAATGACGGCGACGAGGAACAGGGGGGCGCGCATGGGAGTCTCCTTCAACCGGTGAACGAGCGGCGAGACGGAATGATCCCCCTGAATCCGTCTCGGAGCAAGGCTAGGCTTTCGGCGTCTCGTCAGCCCGCCAGAACGCCCAGATGCTCCAGCAGGATCTTCAGGCCCAGCGCGATCAGGGCCACGCCGCCGACCAGCTCGACGATCTTGCCCAGCCGCGCGCCCGCCGCCTTGCCGACCAGAAGGCCCAGGGTCGCCAGGGCGAAGGTGGTGAAGCCGATGCAGGCGGCGATCAGCCAGATGTTCGCGTCCAGCAGGGCCAGGCCGACCCCGACCGCGCCGGCGTCGATCGAGGTGCCGACGGCGGTGGCGACCAGGGCCAGCAGGCCGCGCGACGCGGCCTTGCCGCCTGCGTCAGCCGCCTCGACGGCTTCTTCGTCGCGCTTCAGCGCCTCCCAGATCATCTTGGCCCCGACCGCGCCCAGCAGGCCGAAGGCGATCCAATGGTCGATCGCCGCGACGAAGCCGGCGGCGGCCACGCCCAGGGCGAAGCCGATCAGGGGAGTGATGGCTTCGATCACGCCGAACACCAGGCCCGAGCGCAGGGCCTGGGGCACCGTCGGTCGGTGCTGGGCGCCGCGCCCGATGGCGGCGGCGAAGGCGTCGGCGGACATGCTGACGGACAGGACGGCGATGGCGACAGGGGACATCATGGGAAAACACACTCGGCCGGACGCATGACAGCACGCTCCACGCACGGGCCGGCCCCGCAGGTGCAGCATGCTGGTCTCGCTAGGCGGAGGTGATCCGCTGATCGCGCCATGCTCCTGACGACAGGAGCAAGTGTGTTGACGCGACCCCGGCTGGGATATGCCGGAAGCTACTCCCCAACGGCCGCCCCTCTAACGCCTCGTTCCGAGTCTATCAACCCGCGCATGGCCAAAGGCGACAAGACGCCCCATCTGTGCTAGACGCCGCCGCTTCACTCTTCGCCGCAGGACATCCGCCCTTGAGCATTTCGCTCGATCTCTCGCGCGCCAGCGCCCCGGTCAAGACGCCCGTCAACCTCAGCGGTCTGACGCGCGACGAACTGCGCCAGGCCCTGATCGACGCCGAAATCTGTCCGCCCGAAAAGGCCAAGATGCGCGCCTCCCAGGTTTGGCGCTGGATCCACCACTACGGCGTCACCGACTTCGCCCTGATGAGCGATGTGGCCAAGGACACCCGCGCCAAGCTGGCCGAGGCCTTCACCCTGGCCCGCCCCGAGATCGTCGAGCGTCAGGTGTCCAAGGACGGCACCCGCAAATGGCTGATCCGCACGGCGCCGGGCATCGAGATCGAGACCGTCTACATCCCCGACGTGGGCCGGGCCGGCGCCCTGTGCGTTTCGTCCCAGGTGGGCTGCACCCTGAACTGCACCTTCTGCCACACCGGCACGCAGAAGCTGGTCCGCAACCTGACCACGGCCGAGATCGTGGCCCAGGTCCAGGTGGCCCGCGACGACCTGGACGAGTGGCCCTCGCCCAAGGAAGACCGCCGCCTGTCCAACATCGTCTTCATGGGCATGGGCGAGCCGCTCTACAATCTGGACCACGTCGCCAACGCCATCGACATCATTTCCGACAACGAAGGCATCGCCCTGTCGCGGCGCCGGATCACCGTATCGACCTCGGGCGTGGTGCCGCAGCTGAACGCCCTGGGCGAGCGCACGGCGGCCATGCTGGCGATCAGCCTGCACGCCACCAACGACCCGCTGCGCGACCAGCTGGTGCCGCTGAACAAGAAGTATCCGCTGGATCAGCTGATGGCCGCCATCCGCGCCTATCCCGGCCTGTCCAACGCACGCCGGGTGACGTTCGAATACGTCATGCTGAAGGGCGTCAACGACAGCCCGGCCGAGGCGCGCGCCCTGATCAAGCTGATCGAGGGCATTCCGTCCAAGGTCAACCTGATCCCGTTCAACCCCTGGCCCGGCACCGATTATCAGTGCTCGGACTGGAAGACGATCGAGACCTTCGCCGCCATCCTGAACAAGGCCGGCTACGCCTCGCCCATCCGCACCCCGCGCGGCCGCGACATCCTGGCCGCCTGCGGCCAGCTGAAGTCCGAGAGCGAAAAACTGCGGGCTTCGGCGCGTCTGAAGGCCGAGCGCGAAGAGGCGGACGCAGCCTGAGGCCCGACCGTCCGTCTGGACGCTTTGTCCGTCGACTGTGGCGCGGGCGCCCTAGCGGAATGGTCAGGCTTTCGGGCAAGGGTGTTTTGGTTTCGTTCCCCTTCAGGCTGGGAGGCTAGGGTTCGTCGTCATGGAGACCTCGTCGTTGCCGGGCGTTCTGTCGACTCCTGAACTCCAGGCGTTCGCGACGGGCTTTCCGATCCTGATGCTGCATCTGGCCGTGACCTTCGGCCTGCTGGCGGCGGGGGCGGCGGTCTACGCCCTGCTGACGCCGTGGCGCGAAATCGCCCTGATCCGCCAGGGCAATCCGGCCGCCGCCGTGGCCTTTTCCGGGGTGCTGGTGGGCCTGGCCATTCCGCTGGCGGTGTCCCTGTCGGTGTCGACCTCGATCCGCGACATCGCCATCTGGGGCGTGGCGACGGTGGTGCTGCAACTGCTGGCCTTCCGCGTCGTCGACTTCCTGCTGCACGGCCTGCCGCAACGGATAGAGAAGGGCGAAACCTCCGCCGCCGTGGTCCTGGCCGGGGCCAAGCTGTCGACCGCCTTGATCCTGGCGGCCGCCCTGACGGGTTGAGGGGGCGGCCTTGCGCTTTCCCCATCTTCCCGACTGGACCATCTACGCCGCCGTCATCGGCGTGATCCTGGTTGCGTCGCTGAACCGGGGCGAGCGGGCTGATGCGCCCCACGACTTCCATGCCGAAGAGCCGACAGGACCGTTGCTGGGGCCGATCACCCCCTTTGACCCGTCCGTCACCGTCGACACTTCGGACGAGCACGAGCCGGTGTCGGGCACGGCCTTCTCCATCGCCGGGGACGGCCGCTGGATCACCGCCCGCCATGTGGTCGAGGGCTGTCGCAAGCCGGCCCTGGTGATCGACAAGACTCGCGCCCTGGCCGCCGACGTGCGCCTGGCCGCGCGGGCGGACGTGGCTCTGCTGCTGACCGACGGCGGGCCGCCCGCCCTGCCGATCGCGCCCGAGGCGCCGCTCTACAAGGGCCAGCGCGCCTTCCATCCCGGCTTCCCCCAGGGACGGCCGGGCGAGGTGGCCTCGCGCCTGATCGGCCGCGAGACGCTGAAGATTCGCGGCCACCGCTCCTATGACGAGCCGGTGCTGGCCTGGGCCGAGGCCGGACGCACGCGGGGGCTGAAGGGCACGCTGTCTGGCCTGTCCGGGGCGCCGGTGCTGGATCGTCGCGGACGGGTGCTGGGCGTGACCATCGCCGAGTCGCCCCGGCGCGGCCGTATCTACACCACGGCGCCCGACACCTTCGTGCCCACCGTCGGCGCCCAGCAGCGCGCCGACGAAGCGGCGCTCGGCCAGGCGGTGACGACCCAGAACTACGGCGCCGTCTCCGATCGCCTGCGTCAGGATCTGCGCGTCGCCCAGGTGGTCTGCCTGACGACGTGAGCGAATGATTTTCCTCCCTGTTCGCGAAGCGGACGGGGAGGTGGATCGGCGGCGTAGCCGGCGAGACGGAGGGGCCGCTTGGTTCCGCCGTCCTAGCCCCTCCACCGCTTTCGCGGTCCCCCTCCCCATTTGCATGGGGAGGAAAAGATCGCCCGGCGCCCTACTTCAGCGTCGCGCTGTCCAGATTGAGTTCGGTCAGCGGAATGACCTCGACGTTCGGATACTTGGCCCGCAGGCCGTCGATGAACTTCGAGGCGTCGCCGACCACGACCAGGCTGGCCCGGTCGGTCGGCAGGTGTTCGGCGAAGGCGGCCTCGACCTGCTGCGGCGTGACCGCGCGGACGCGCCCGGCGTAGTCGGCCAGGTCGCTCATCGGCAGGTCGTAGAGGGCCAGGTTGGCGACCAGGCCGCCCAGGCCGTCGACCGTCTCCAGCGAGCGGCCGAAAGCGCCGATCAGGGTGGCGCGGCGCGGGGCCAATTCAGCCTCGGTCGCCGGGGCGTCGCCCAGCTTGCCGATCTCGGCCAGCATCAGCTCGACCACCTCTGTCGCCGACTCGTTCTTGGTCTGGGTCGAGGCGGTGAAGACGCCCGTTTCGGCCCGCGCGCCCAGCGCCGATCCAGCGCCGTAGGACAGGCCCTTCTCGATGCGGATCTTCTGGTTCAGCCGCGAGGAATAGCCGCCGCCCAACAGGGTGTTGCCCACCGTCAGCGGGAAGAAGTCGGCGTCGGTGCGGCTGACGCCGCGGATGGCGGCGACGACTGCGGCCTGGCCGGCGCCCGGCTGGTCGATGACGACGACGCGCGGAGCCAAAGCCTGGCCCGCCTTGTCGACGGCGGCAGGGGCGGGACCGGCGTCGCGCCAGTCGCCGAAGGCTTCATCCGCCAGGGCGCGGGCCTCGGCCGGGGTCACGTCGCCCGAGAAGACCAGCGTGGCCTGCGACGGACGGAAGCGGTCGGAGTGGAACACCGCCACGTCGTCGCGCGTCAGGGCGGGGATGCTGTTCACCGTCCCCGAGCCCGGCGCGCCGTAGGGGGCGTCGCCGTAGATCACGCGTCCCACCGACTGGGAGGCGATGGAGCCCGGCTGGCTCAGCGCCACGCGCAGACCGTCCAGGGTCTGGGACTGCTGACGCTCCAGCTCCTCGGCGGCGAAGGTGGGGTTGCGCACCAGGTCGGCCATCAGGGTCAGGGTCCGGCCGAACACGTCCTTGGGCGCATTGGCGTAGACATTGGTGAAGTCGGCGCCCGCGCCCGCGCCGATGCTGGCGCCCAGCTGTTCGATGGCGGTGGCGATTTCCGGGGCCGCCTTGGTCGTCGTGCCTTGGGTCAGCAGGGCGGCGGTCATGGAGGCGACGCCCGGCTTGCCCGCCGGATCGTGGGCCGAACCGGCGTTGAAGTTCAGCCGCGCTGAGACCAGCGGCAGGCCCTGCGTCGGGGCGACCAGGACGCGCAGGCCGTTGTCCAGACGGAAGTCGGCGATGGCCGGGGTGGCGGGCGACACCTCGGGCCCCGGCTGGGGCAGGCGGGCGCGCTCGGTTTCCGGCAGCAGGACCGCGACCGGGCCGGCCGGGGCCAGGGACGCGACCGTGACGGGGGCGTCGACGTTCTTCTTCTGCTCGCTGGGCGCATTGGCGTCGTCGGCGGGCAGGTAGTTGATGGTGATCTGGCGCTGCGGCGTCAGATAGCGGCGGGCCACGCGCTGCACGTCGGCGGCGGTGACGGCCTGGATCTCGGCGATCTCGCGGTCGGCGGCGGTCGCGTCGCCGGTCATGATCAGCGCCATGCCCAGGGTGGTGGCGCGGTCGTCGATGCTTTCACGGCCGCGCAGGGCGTCGGCGACCAGCTCGTTCTTGGCCTCGGCCAGTTCGGCGGCGGTGACGGGCTCGTCGCGCAGACGCGCGATCTCGGCCTCCAGCGCGGCCTTGCCGGTCTCGACCGTCTGGCCGCCGGCCATGATGGCGTAGGCGGCCAGGTTGCCCGCCTGCTGGGCGAAGTCGGGGTTGGAGCCCGCCGAGGCGGCGATCTGCTTGTCATAGACCAGCGAGCGGTACAGGCGGCTGCTCTCGCCGGTGGACAGGATGCCGTCCAGCACCGTCAGGGCCGCGCGGTCGGCGTCCTTGTAGGCCACGGTGTTCCAGGCCAGGGCGACGGCGGGCAGGGGCACGTTCGGCGCGTAATAGGTGGCGGTGCGCGGGCCGGTCGGCTCGGGCTCCTTCACGTCGTTGGCGGGCATGGGCGTCGCCGGACGCTTCAGCGGGGCGAAATATTCGTCGACCCAGCCGTCCAGCTGCGCCTGATCGAAATTGCCCGCCACGATCAGCATGGCGTTGTCCGGCCGGTAGTAGGTGGCGTGGAAGCGCAGCACGTCGTCCAGGGTCGCGGCGTCCAGCTCCTCGATCGAACCGATGCCCGGACGGCGATAGGGGTGGTCCTGATAGATGGTCTCGGGCGTGAACAGGCCGAACAGACGGCCGTAGGGGCTGGCCAGGATGCGCTGGCGGTATTCCTCCTTCACCACGTCGCGCTCTGAGGCGAAGTTCGCCTCGTCGACGACCAGGGAGCCCATGCGGTCGGCCTCGGCGAACAGGATGCGCTGCAGGTGGTTGGCCGGGACGACCTCGTAATAGGCGGTCACGTCGTCGGCGGTGAAGGCGTTGTTGAAGCCGCCGACGTCCTCGGTCAGACGATCGAACGTCTCGGACGGCATGTTCTTCGTCGCCTTGAACAGCAGGTGCTCGAACAGGTGGGCGAAGCCCGAGCGGCCCGCCGGATCATCCTTCGACCCCACGCGATACCAGACCTGGACCGTGACGTTGGAGGTCGAGGCGTCGCGCGCCGTATAGACCTCCATGCCGTTGGCCAGCACCCGCTTGGCGAAGCCCAGCGGCGGCACCTCGACCCCGCCCTGGGCGGCAGACGCGACGGCGGGCGGCGCCTTGGCCCAGGCCGGGGCGGCGGCGGGCAGGCCGAGCAGCAGCGCCGAGGCGCAGGCGGTCAGGATCAGGCGATTCTTCATGAGGGGCGGCTTTCCAACGCCCGCAGTCGAAGAAACGGGCGCTGAAAGCCTAGCAGGGCGAAGAGCCGCCGCGCACCTTACGGAGCTGTAATGAAAGGGGCGGAGCTCTACCGCCCGAACACCTCGACGCCGACGCCGCCGTCGGTCGCCAGCCAGGCGCGCTTCATGCCCTGGCTGTTGTAGGGGGCGGCGATGTTGCCCTCGCGGTCCAGGGCGATCAGGCCGCCGTCGCCGCCCAGGGCGCCGATGCGGTCGATGACGGCTTGCGACGCCTCGGCCAGAGACTGACCGGCGGCGACGCCGAAGGCCGTGCGCGCGGCGGCGGCGACGCGGATGAAATACTCGCCCTGGCCGGTGCAGGAGACGGCGGCGTGTTCGTCGGCCCAGGTGCCGGCGGCGGGGATAGGGGTGTCGCCGACGCGGCCCGGCATCTTGCCGAACACGCCCGCCGTCGAGGTGGCGGCGGCCAGACGGCCTTGGCTGTCCAGCACGCAGCAGCCGACGGTGCCGTGGCTCAGGCCGCCGGGCGGATGGTTGTCCTCGCCCTTGCCGGCGCGGGTGTACCATGCCTCAGGATCTTCGACGCGGGTCAGGCCCTGTTCGGCGGCGAAACGGGCGGCGCCGTTTCCGGCCAGCATGACGTGGGGGGTGCGGTCCATCACCGCGCGGGCGGCGACGACCGGGTTGCGGAACCCTTGCAGGGCGGCGACGGCCCCGGCCTTGCCCGAGGCGCCGTCCATGAGGCTGGCGTCCAACTCATAGTCGCCCGCCAGATTGGGCGACGCCCCGCGCCCGGCGACGTAGAGGCCGGAATCCTCCAGCATGACGACCGCCTCGACCGCCACGTCCAAGGCCGACGCCCCGGCGTCCAGCCGCGCCTTCATCGCCTCGACGACCTCGCGCATGTGCACGACCTCGGCGTCGTAGTTGCGCTCGCGCCGGGCGCCGGCGCCGCCGTGAAGAATGAGGGCGGGTTTCGCCATGATCGTCTCCTCAGAACCTATTCGACCTCTTTGCATCGGGCCGCAGGCTGATTAGCGTCGCCGGCGTGTCGGCGCCATGGCCGATGGGGGAAAGCTGAAAAGAGTTCCTATGCGTGCAGTCCTGTCCAAGGCCCCCGGCGGCCCGGAATCGCTTGTCGTCGAGGAGGTCATGGACCCCACGCCCGGTCCGGGCGAGGTGGTGATCGAGGTCAAGGCCGTGGGCGTCAACTATCCCGACGCCCTGATCATCGCCGACAAATACCAGTTCAAGCCCGAGCGCCCCTTCGCGCCGGGGGCCGAGGTCGCGGGCGTGATCGACGCCGTCGGCGAGGGGGTGAAGGGCGTGTTCCGGGGCGACCGCGTCGTCGCCGTGCCCGGCTGGGGCGGCATGGTCGAGCGGTTGAAGGTCAAGGCCGACAGCCTGATCCCCATTCCCGAGGGCATGGACTATGAGACCGCCGCCGCCTTCATCATGACCTACGGCACCAGCTACTACGCCCTGAAGGACCGGGCGCAGCTGCAGCCGGGCGAGACCCTGCTGGTGCTGGGCGCGGCGGGCGGCGTCGGCGCCGCTGCGGTCGAGCTGGGCAAGGCGATGGGCGCGCGCGTGGTCGCCGCCGCCTCGACCAACGACAAGGTCGAGTTCGCGCTGGAGCTGGGCGCGGACAACGGCCTGATCTACCCCTCCGGCCCGATGGACAAGGCGGCCCAGAAGGAGCTGTCGGGCGAGTTCAAGCTGTCGACCGGCCGCGACGGCGCCGATGTGGTGTTCGACGGGGTGGGCGGCGACTACGCCGAGCCGGCCCTGCGCGCGATGGACTGGAACGGCCGCTATCTGGTGGTCGGCTTCCCGGCGGGGATTCCGTCCCTGCCGCTGAACCTGACCTTGCTGAAGTCGGTGTCGGTGGTCGGCGTCTTCTGGGGCGCCGCCGTCGCCCGCGATCCCAAGGCCCACGCCGCCAACATGGCCGAGCTGATGCAGCTCTACGCCGAGGGCAAGATCAAGCCGCGCGTCAGCCGCACCTTCCCGCTGGAGCGCGCCCATGAGGCCATCCAGGCCCTCAGCGACCGCTCGGCCGTCGGCAAGATCGTGGTGAAGGTGGAGGATTGATCGACCCTTCCTTCTCCCACGGGGGGAGAAGGGCTTATTCCTCGTCCTCCCGCAGCCGCTTCAACGCCTGCGCCGCCTGATCGTGGTGGCGGGGCTTGAGGTGGGCGCCCAGGGTGGCCAGCACCGCCGCGATCACCGCGGCGTCGTCGGTGAAGCCGATGCCGGCGAAGATGTCGGGAATGGCGTCCACTGGCATGACGAAATAGGCCAGCGCCCCCAGGATCAGCCCCTTGGCCGCCAGCGGCGTCTTGGGATCCTGGGCGGCGTACCAGGCCGCCATCGCCTGTCCGGCGAAGGGGATGCGGGCGGCGGTGCGCCGCATCTTGGGCCAGAAGCCCTTGCGCACGCGCATCTCGTTCACCTTCTGCACGGCGGGAACCAGGGCCTTTTCAGGATTGATGGCGTCATCAGGCGACACCCCGTTGGTCTTTGCGGTCATGGCCGCTAAATCCTCGCACGAGCACTCGGTTCAATCGAATATAGGACGACTTTCATGAAACTCGACGCTTCGATCGCAGCAGTGGTGACGGGCGGGGCTTCGGGCCTCGGCGAAGGCACGGCGCGCGCCCTGGCGGCCAAGGGCGTCAAGGTCGCCCTGTTCGACCTGAACGAAGAGCGCGGCGAGGTCATCGCCCAGGAGATCGGCGGCGTCTTCTGCAAGGTGGACGTGACCTCGGACGACAGCGTCGCCGCCGGCTTCGCCAAGGCTCGCGCCGCCCACGGCCAGGAGCGCCTGACCGTCAACTGCGCCGGGATCGCCACCGGCCAGAAGACCGTCAGCCGCAAGAAGGACACCGGCGAGATCCGCGCCCACGACATGGCCCAGTTCGAGCGCACCGTCTCGATTAACCTCTTCGGCACCTTCCGCGTCCTGTCGCAGTCGGCGGCGGGCATGGTGACGCTGGAGCCGATGGACGACGGCGAGCGCGGCCTGATCATCAACACCGCCTCGGTGGCGGCCCAGGACGGCCAGATCGGCCAGGCGGCCTATTCGGCGTCCAAGGGCGGCGTCTACGCCATGACCCTGCCCGTCGCGCGCGACCTGATGAACGAGGGCGTGCGGGTCAACACCATCCTGCCGGGCATCATGTGGACGCCGATGATGGCGGGCATGGACCAGAAGGTGCAGGACGCCCTGGCCGCCATGATCCCCTTCCCCAAGCGTCTGGGCACGCCGGCCGACTACGCCGCCCTGGCCCTGCATCTGGCCGAGAACACCTACATCAACGGCGAGTGCATCCGTCTGGACGGGGCGATCCGTCTCGCGCCTCGCTAAGGCGATGAGCGGCAAGGCCGCTAGCGCTCGCCGCGCGGCGGCTCGCTGCTTGAGCGGGCAGGGCGCGTAGCGGCGGCAGCAGCTGCGCTTTGAAGTGGCCCCCGAGGCGTCCGAGCGGGCGTTCCGGGGGCCGTTTTCGTGTGAAGTTTCAGGGCTATTCGAAAAAAATCGACGGATTGGACGAAAATCGAAAAAGGGGCTTGCGCGATCCGAAGTCGGTCCGCTATACGCCCCTTCCTCGACGGGGAGCAGCACATCGCTCCCAACGGAGTGCGGGCGTAGCTCAGGGGTAGAGCATCACCTTGCCAAGGTGAGGGTCGGGCGTTCGAATCGCCTCGCCCGCTCCAGTCGAAAGGGAAAACGGGGTCCGGCCGCAAGGTCGGGCCCCGTTTCCTTTTGCGCCCTGTCCATCGCCGCACGTGAAAAAGGCCCGACGATCCCGTCAGGCCTTTTCGCATTCCCTCCTCCGACCTTACAGCCCCAGCGCGGCGCGGATGTCGCGCCAGTCGACGTATTTGAAGTTCTGGGTTCCGGTGTCGTTGACGTCGTCCTGGATGACCACCAGGCCCTCGGGGAAGGGTCCGACCGGACCGCCCAGGGCGGCCAGGCCGTCGGTGCCCGTCACCCCGTCGACCGTCCCGTCCACGACCACGAAGCGGCCCTTGAACTGCGGTTCTGAGCCGTCGATGCGCCAGACGGGGAAGGTCGAGTCGCCCTGACTGGAGGCGATCAGATAGCGCGCGGCGCCGTCCGTCAGCGTGGTCAGCCCTTCGGCGTCGGCCACCAGCAGCCCCGGCGCGACCGGCTGGACCAGGGTGCGCGTCCCGCCCGAAGCCGGGTCGAGGCCGTAGCGCCACAGGCCGACGTTCTCCTCGGCGATATAGAGGGCGTCGGTCGCCGGATCGGCGGCGCAGCCTTCGGAGATGGAGCCGATCTCGGCGCGGCGGACCAACTGTGCAGACGGGCGGCCGTCGGGTCCGGCGGCGACGATGAACTGACGCAGCTCGCCCTCATGGCCGACCAGGACGGCGTGCACCTCCTCGCCGCGCCGGGCGAAGCAGAAGCCGTAGGGCTCGACCACGTCGGTGGCGATGGAGCCCCAGTAGCGCACCTTGTTGTCGCCGGTCCCGGCCGGGTCGAACAGATAGAGGGCGACGCCGGTGCGGCCCGGCGTGCGGTCGCTGGCCCCGATCAGCAACTGCGGGCGGCCGTCGAGGCTCAGGCCCTCGACTACATCGACGTTGTTCAGCAGCCCCTCGGGCATGAACTGCAGAATCTTGCCGTCGAAACCGTAGACGTAGAGGCCCGCCTTCTTGTCGGTGCCGACGACGAAGCCGGGGGTCTGGACGCCGCCGATGGTCACGGGCGTCGTCGAGGCCCAGACGGCGGGATCGTCGGCCGCGTCGTCGCCCACCGTGCCGACCGAGGGCGTCTCCAGCACGGCGCGCACGGGCGCGCCCTGGCCGACGAAGCCGCCGCCCTCGCCCTGATAGTCCGCCTCGTGTCCGGCGCAGGCGGCCAGAAGCAGGGCGGGGGCCAGAAGGCCGGCGAGCGAACGCAGGGGCAGGGAGGCGGGCATGAGCGGAGCTTTCCGTCCGAATGAGGAATGCCCGCCCGAAACACGCGCGCGAAAGGACGGTCAACGGCGCCGCCGCGACGGTTCGGCGATGGTTCGACAACGGATGATCCGGATCGGGACGAACTGTCGTCATCCCGTGTTCCGCTCGCAGATTCCTTTTCGTGAAACCGTCGCGGCCGCGTCGTCGCGGCGCATTAGCCATCCCGCCGGAACCGGGCCGCCAGAAGCGGCGCCGGCCTTCGGGGATATGGACATGAAGCTCGGACTTCTTCTCAGCGCGGCGAGCCTGCCGCTGGTTTTCGCTGTCGCCGCCCAAGCTGCTGACGCCAGGGCTGCCGACGTGGCGGTTGACGCCGCTCCGGCCGTCGCGGCCGCCCCGGCGGGCGACGGCCTGATCGGTCGCGTCGTCAACGCCGACGGCTCGCCCCTGCCGGGCGCCGAGATCATCGACCGCGCCAGCGGCCGCCGCGCGGTCAGCAACAGCCAGGGCGAGTTCAACCTGGGCGGCGTCTCGGGCCAGGTCACGCTGGAGGCCCGCTACATCGGCCTGCCGACCGCGACCCAGACGGTCGCCGCCGCGCCGGGCCGCCTGACCTCGGTCACCGTCATGATGGGCTCGGGCGATGCGGTCGCCGTGGCCGACGTCATCGTCAACGGCGTCATCACCGAGGGCGTGGCCCGCTCGCTGAACCAGCAGAAGAACGCCGACGGCACCATCAACGTCCTGTCGGCCGACGCCATCGGCCGCTACCCCGATCCGAACGTGGCGGAATCCCTGCAGCGCGTGCCCGGCATCGCCATCCAGCGCGACCAGGGCGAGGGCCGCTACATCAACGTGCGCGGCGCGCCGTCGGCCTTCACCTCCGTGTCGGTGGACGGGGTGACGGTTCCGGCCGTCGATCCGGGCACGCGCGCGGTCGACCTGGACACCCTGCCCAGCGACATCGTCTCCAACATCGAGATCTCCAAGACCCTGCTGCCGAGCCAGGACGCCGACTCCATCGCCGGCGCGGTCAACATCAAGACCCGCTCGCCCTTCGACCAGCGCCGCCTGGCCGTCAGCGGCTATGCCGGCGGCAGCTACAACGACTACGGCGGCGAGGACATCCGCGCGGGCGCCACGGCGTCGAACGTCTTCGGCGCGGACCAGACCTTCGGCGGCCTGCTGTCCTACTCCTACTCCAGGACCAACCGCCGCCCCGACAACGTCGAGTCCGGCTGGACCAAGATGGAGACCCCCGAAGGCGGCGAAGTCTTCGCCCTCGAGGAAAGCCTGTTCAAGGATTACGACACCGAGCGTACGCGCCAGTCGATCAACGGCGCGCTGGAGTTCCGCCCGTCGGACGCCTATCGCGCCTGGGTCCGCAGCTCGTTCGCCCAGTTCGAGGACGACGAGTACCGCAACCAGCTGCTGCTGACCTATGACGAAGGAAAGCTTCAGGCCGGCGCCACCGACCGCAAGGCGACCTTCAATGACGTGACGGTCGAGCGCCAACTGCGTCACCGCACCCAGAAGAACGAAATCCTGACCCTGACGACCGGGGCCGAGCGCATCTTCGGCAACGGCGCCGTGTGGGACGCGAACATCTCGTGGGCCAGCAGCGAGCAGACCTATCCGAACCGCAACGAGCTGCTGTTCCGGTCGCGGGCCAAGCCGTCGGTCACCTATGACTTCACCGGCGATCACTACCAGCCGACCTATTCGATCTTCACGACCGGCGAACACATGGATGCGGCGCAATACCGCTTCCGCGAGAACGCCTTCCGTTCCAGCACGACCGAGCAGGACGAACTGACCTTCCAGACCAATTTCGAGTTGCCTTCGGTCATCGGCGGCCGCGAGATCACCTGGAAATTCGGCGGCAAATACCGCACCCGCGACATCTCGGCCGACGAGGACCGCTTCCGCAGCCGTGACGCCGCCCATGCGCCGTCGCAGTCCTACGCCGACCTGCTGACGGGCTCGGACTCGCGCAACTACGACTATCTGTTGGGCAAGAAGTTCAACAACGGCCTGGTGGACGACTACTTCGGCCAGATGCGCCCGCTGTCGCCGATCCGTCCGGCGGATTCCATCGCGGCGGACTATACGGCCAAGGAAGACATTCTGTCGGCCTACGCCCAGGGCCGCCTGGACATCGGCGCGACCAACATCATCTTCGGCCTGCGCGTAGAGAACACCAAGTTCGAGGGCGAGGCCGCCAGCCTGATCGATAACGACGGCACCAAGCCCTATGACATGGCGCGGGTCGATCGCGACGACACCGAGTTCTTCCCCAACCTGACGGTCCGCCACAGCTTCTCGGACAATCTGATCGGCCGCTTCGCCCTGACGCGCTCGATCTCGCGCCCCGAGTTCAATCAGATCGTCCCGCGTCGTATCGAAGAGACCGACGGCACGGACATCTCGTATGAGATCGGCAACCCGGACCTGCAGCCGACGCTGTCGAACAACGTCGACTTCGGGCTGGAATACTACTTCGCCTCGCTGGGCGTGGTGTCGGCCAACGCCTTCTACAAGGATCTGAGCGACTACCGCTACATCCTCAAGTACGAGGACAAGGTGACGATCGACGGGACCGAGTTCGACGCCGAGTTCGAGACCCCCATCAACGCCCCGAACGGCCACCTGATGGGCCTGGAGCTGAACTGGCAGCAGAAGTTCAGCTTCCTGCCCGGCTGGGCCTCGGGCTTCGGCGTCTTCGCCAACTACACCTGGACCGACGCCGAGATCGAAACGGCCCAGGCCTATGGCGGCCGCAACAAGTTCTCGCTGCCGGGCCAGTCGGAGAACAACTACAACCTGGCCCTCTTCTACGAGATGGCCGGCTTCAGCGCCCGCCTCAGCTACACCAAGCGCAGCGACTATCTGGAAGAGATCAACGCCGACGACCCCGACTTCGACCTGTTCGTCGAAGGCCGCGAGCAACTGGACTTCACCGCCTCCTACGACTTCGGCAACGGGGTCGAGGTGTTCGGCGAGGCCAAGAACCTGACCGACTCGGCGGGCGTTCGCTACTACGGCTCGCGCGAGCGGACCTATGAGTACGAGAAGTTCGGCTACAACGTCTTCATGGGCGTGCGCTTCAAATACTGATCGGTCCATAGCGGCTGAAAACGGAAGGCCGGGCGGCGACGCCCGGCCTTTTGCTTTCGTCGGCCCCTCCTTTAGTCTTTCTCGGCATGGTCCCCGACGCGATCCGGGCCTATATGGACCGTGGCGGTTGACCCCGCCGGGGTCGGCGCTAGTGTCCGCGCCGCTCTCTTCCCCAGCGCCTGAACGATCAGAGGACCATATGGCCGACGCTGCTTCCCAGACCTACGACGTGGTGATCATCGGGGGCGGGCCGGGCGGCTACAACGCCGCCATCCGCGCCGGACAACTGGGGCTGAAGACCGCCCTGATCGAAAAGCGCGCGACCCTGGGCGGCACCTGTCTGAACGTCGGCTGCATGCCGTCGAAGGCCCTGCTGCACGCCTCGGAACTGTATGAGGCCGCCAACATCGAATTCGCCGGCATCGGCATCGAGGTGAAGCCCAAGCTGGACCTGGCCCAGATGCACAAGGCCAAGGACGACAGCGTCGAGGCCCTGACCAAGGGCATCGAATTCCTGATGAAGAAGAACAAGGTCGACGTGGTGAAGGGCTTCGGCCGCATCGTCGGCCAGGGCAAGGTCGAGGTCGAAGCCGAGGGCGGCGCCAAGACCACGCTCGAGACCAAGAACATCGTCATCGCCACCGGCTCGGAGCCGACCCCGCTGCCGGGCGTCGCCTTCGAGGACGGCAAGGTCATCGACTCGACCGGCGCCCTGTTCCTGCCCAAGGTTCCCAAGCATCTGATCGTCATCGGCGCGGGCGTCATCGGCCTCGAGCTCGGCTCGGTCTGGCGTCGTCTGGGCGCCCAGGTCACGGTCGTGGAGTTCCTCGACAAGGTCGGGGCGGGCATGGACGGCGAAGTCGCCACCGCCTTCCAGCGCGGCCTGACCAAGCAGGGCATGACCTTCCGCATGGGCACCAAGGTCACCGGCGCCAAGACGTCCAAGGACGGCGTGGAGCTGACCCTCGAACCCGCCAAGGGCGGCGAGGCGGAAACCCTGAAGGGCGACGTGGTGCTGGTCGCCATCGGCCGCCGTCCCTACACCGAAGGCCTGGGGCTCGAGACGGTCGGCGTCACGCCGGATCAGCGCGGCTTCATCGCCAACGACCACTTCAAGACCTCGGCGCCGGGCGTCTGGGTCATCGGCGACGTGACGCACGGCCCGATGCTGGCCCACAAGGCCGAGGAAGACGCCGTGGCCGTGATCGAACTGATCGCGGGCAAGCCGGGCCACGTCGACTACGACCTGGTGCCGTCGGTCATCTACACCGGCCCGGAAGTGGCCTGGGTCGGCAAGACCGAAGAGGCGCTGAAGGCCGCGGGCGTCAACTACAAGAAGGGCAAATTCCCCTTCGCCGCCAACAGCCGCGCCAAGATCAACCATGAGACCGAGGGCTTCGTGAAGGTTCTGGCCGACGCCGCGACCGACAAGGTTCTGGGCGTCCACATCTATGGCCCGCAGGCGGGCGAGCTGATCGGCGAGGCCTGCATGACCATGGCCTTCGGCGGCGCCTCGGAAGACGTGGCCCGCACCTGTCACCCGCACCCGACCCGCTCGGAAGCCTTCCGTCAGGCCGCCATGGGCGTCGAAGGCTGGACGATGCAGGCGTAAGCCTCACCGGCTTCAGACCGCGATCTGAACGGCGCGCTCCGCACGGGGCGCGCCGTTTTTCGTTGCCGAAACTTAACTTGCTGGCCTCGGCGGGCGTCTTCAGTTTCACCGCGAAACGGCGGGAAAGAGGGTGAAACGATGCGTTTGGCGATTGGAATGGCGGCGGCGGCCTGGGCGGTGATCGGTTCTGTCGCCTCGGCGCAGGACTATCGACCCACGTTTCATCCTGACCAGTTGAAAGGCCCTCCGGCAGGCGCGTTCAATGAGGTTCTGGTGCTGGGCTCGCCGCACCTGTCCGCCCTGCCGGACAGCTTCCGGCCCGAGCTGTTGGAGCCCTTGCTTGATCGGTTGGCGACTTGGCGACCGACGGCGATTGCGGTCGAGAACCTTTCGGGTCTGCAGTGCGATGCTATGAAACGCCAGCCGACACGCTATGCCTCGACGATTAGAAGCTATTGCTATGATCCGGCCAAGGCCGGTGAAGCCGCTGCATTGGATGTTCCGGGCGCCAATGTCGAAGTCGAGCGCGTTCTGGCGGACTGGCCGGAGACGCCTTCGTCAACACAGAGGCGACAGCTCGCCCTACTTTTTCTGGCCGCCGGAGAAGCACAGTCCGCCGTGGTCCAGTGGCTGCGCCTGCCTGAAAGCGAGCGGTTGGCCCAGGACGGGCTGACGGAGGAGTTGGTTGCCGAACTGAACCGTCGGATGACGCGTCGCAATGAGACCGAGCTGATCGCCGCGGCTCTGGCGGCGCGTCTGGGCCTGGAGAGGTTGTGGGCCGTTGATGACCACACGGCTTCTTCCGACATTCGACCGGACGAGCAGGAGGGCTATCGCCAGGCCATCATGGGATCTTGGGACAACCCGAATTCAAAGGCGCGAAAGGAAGCCTCAGCGGCGTTGGGCGCTGGTCTGGAGCGTCCAGGCGGCTTGTTGGCGATGTATCGGGCCTACAATGATCCGGCTGAAGCCGTAGCGGCCTATCGCTCCGACTTCGGCGCGACCCATGTGGAGCCGTCGCCCGAGGCGTTCGGGCGACGCTACCTGGGTTATTGGGAGACCCGCAACCTGCGTATGGTCGCCAACATCCGCGACGTGCTGGGGCGCTATCCGGGCACGCGGATGCTGACCATCGTCGGCGCCTCGCACAAAGGCTACTACGAGGCCTATCTGAACCAGATGCACGACGTGCGGCTGGTCAGTTCCGACGCGGTTCTGCGTTAGCGGCCCATTCTGCGGCCAGCACGGCGTAAATGAATTCATCGCCCCAGACGCCGTTGAAACGGTCGTTCTGGATCAGGTGCGCCTCACGCCGGAAGCGCAGCCGCTCGACCAGGCCGATGGAGCCCTGGTTGTCCGTGTCGAGGCGGGCGTAGAGGCGATGCAGGCCGAGGCTGGAGAAGCAGACGCCGACCAGGGCGCGCACCGCCTCGGCGGCGTAGCCCTGGCCGGCGAAGGTCGGGTTGAAGATGTAGCCGATCTCGGCCTGCAAGGCCGCCTTGCTGGCCAGCCTAAGGAAAAGCTCGCCCAGCAGGGCTCCATCCGCGCGTCGCGTCACCGCCAGCCGCGCGACGTCGCCGTCCTCGGTGAAGGCGTTCGCCGTTTGCAGGGTTTTGCGCGCCTCTTCGGCGCTCGGCGGCGCGGCGTAGAGGTAGCGATAGACCTCGGGCAGGGCGTGATAGGCGTAATAGGCGTCAAAATCGTCCGGGCTGAAGGCGCGCAGCGACAGGCGTTCGGTTTCGATGGGCAGGGCGGGAAGCGACATGGCGGCCTTGTCTGGACGAGAGGGCCACGTACATGTGGAGCTTTGGGTGTTTCGCAACAGGAGCCTCGCATGGATCTTCAACTCACCGGCAAGCGCGCCCTGGTCTGCGGCGGCTCCAGCGGCCTGGGGCGGGCGGTGGCGACGGCGCTTGTGGCCGAGGGCGCGCACGTGGCCCTGCTGTCGCGCGATGCGGCCAGGCTTCAGGCCGTGGCCGACGAACTGAACGCCATGGGGCCGGGCCGGGCGGTCATCGCCCCGGCCGACCTGGCCGATCACGAGGCCCTGCTGAAGGCGGTGGACGTCGCTGAGGCGGGGCTGGGCGGGCCGATCCAGATCCTGTTGAACAACACGGGCGGGCCGCCGCCGTCGGGCGTGGCGGGGCTGGACCCGGCGCTGTGGCGCGAGCAGTTCGAGGCCATGGTGCTGTCGGTCTTCCGCCTGACCGACCGGGTCATGCCGGGGATGCGGGCCATGGGCTGGGGGCGGGTGCTGAACGTCGCCTCGACCAGCGTGATCGAGCCGATCGGGACGCTGGGCGTGTCCAACACCCTGCGCGCCTCGGTGGCGGCCTGGGCCAAGACCCTGGCGGGCGAGGTGGCGGCCAATGGGGTGACGGTCAACACCCTTCTGCCCGGCCGGATCGACACCCCGCGCATTGAGCGGCTGGACGCCGCCCGCGCCGCAGCGACTGGCGTCGAACCCGCCGAGGCCCGTGCGGAATCGGTCAAGTCCATCCCCGCCGGACGCATCGGCGCGACCGAGGAGTTCGGCGCCGTCGCCGCCTTCCTGGCCAGTCCGCTGGCGGGCTATGTCACCGGCTCCCTGATCCGCATCGATGGCGGAGCGGTCAAGGCGATCTGATCGGCCTAGGACCGAGGCGCGGCCTGCGGCGTCGGACGACGGGCCAGGCCGCCTAGGGCGATGCGGCCCCGGCCATAGTCCAGCGTCACCTGGCTGAACCGGGTCAGGACGTCGGCGCCCAGCAACAGGGCGGGGCGGTCGATCAGGTTCAGGATGCGAAAGGCGTGCAGATCGCCGAACAACAGAGGCGTCGGCCCCAGATCGCGCCGCGCCAGGCGCAGATCAGCCAGTTCGCCGGACCGCACCAGCAAGGACTGGCCGATTACGCCATAGACTCGCACCAAGGGACGCTCGACCCTGCCCAGGCGCGAATCCAGCGCCCGCATCAGGGCGCGGTTGCCGATCGAATATTGGGCGCCGCTGTCGATGAAGGCGACGGCCGGGACGCCGTCGGCGGCGACCTGGGTCAGGATCAACTGGCTGAAACGCCCCGAGCGGACATCGGTGATGTCCAGACCCACGCGGCTGGCGCGTCCGCCGAAGGACAGGCCGCGCCGCACGACGTCGGCGCCCGAGGCCGCGATCATGACCCGGCGTCGCCGCAGGTCCAGGGTCAACCGGAAGCGCGACAGCACGTCCAGCCCCAGAAGACCGTCGGCCCCCAGCAGCCCATAGGGAAAGACCGGCAGGACCAGGTCGGCGAACCGTCGCTCGGAAAAGGCCAGATGGGGCAGGCGCACGGTCGGCGTCATCTGGGCGGTGGTGATGCCGTGCACCAGGACGGGCGGGCCGGGCGGAAGGTCCAGCGCCTGCGCCAGCCGGTCGGAGATCGCGCTGCGCTCTGCGCCCGTGTCGATGACGAACAGCGCCTTGCGCCCGTCCAGATCGACCTCGACCCCGATGCGGGTCAGCAGGTTCGCCAGCAGGCGCGCCTCGGCGTCGGGCGGAGCGGGAGGCGTCTGTCTCGTCGAATCCTGCGCCCAGGCAGGAGCCGTCAGAACAAGTCCGGTCTGGGCCAGCAGGCTCAGGGCCATGCGACGGCTGGGGGCGAAGCGATCGGTCTCAGAAACGAGAAACGGCCTGTGCACGCGCGTGAACTCCCGTTCCGCGATCCCCAGGCCGGAATTCTGGCGCCTTTTCGGGGTGCTGAAAAGTCCGTTTGCGGAGGGTCAGCCGCGCGGATGGGCCTGGGCGTAGGCGGCCAGCAGGCGGGCGGCGTCGACCTGGGTGTATTTCTGCGTCGTCGACAGGCTGGCGTGGCCCAGCAGCTCCTGGATCGAGCGCAGGTCGGCCCCGGCGCCCAGCAGGTGGGTGGCGAAGCTGTGGCGCAGGGCGTGGGGCGTGGCCGAGGCGGGCAGGCCGAGGCGCCCGCGCAGCCGCTGCACGGCCGCCTGCACATGACGGGCGCTCAAAGGGCCGCCGCGCCGCGCCCGGAACAGGGCCTGATCCGCGTCGATGACGAAGGGCTGCAGCGCCAGATAGGCCTGCGTCGCCTCGCGCACCTGGGGCAGTACGGGGACCATGCGCGTCTTGTCGCCCTTGCCGGTGATGCGCAAGGATTCGGGCAGTGGGGCGTCCGACCGCTTCAGCGACAGAGCCTCCGAAATCCGCAGGCCGCAGCCGTAGAGCAGGGTCAGGACGGCGCGGTCGCGCGCGGCCTCCCACGGCTCCATGTCGGGATCAGCCTCGGGTTCGTGCAGCAGGCCCTTGGCCTGATCCTCGCTGACCGGGCGGGGCAGGGACGGCTTGACCTTGGGCCCCCGTACAAGAGCCAGCTGGGGCGTCGCTACGCCGAGGCGCCGGTCAAGAAAGGCGTGAAAGCCCCGGATGGCGGCCAGGGTCTGGCTGAGCGAGCGGGCGTTCAGCGGGCGATCTCCGTTGCGGCGCTCGGCCAGATGGGCGCGCGCCTCGGCCGCTGTGACGGACCCCAGGTCGGCCGCGCTTTGGGGGCCGCCGCGATGGCGCTCCAGAAAGGCCAGATACAGCCGGCCGATGTGGCCATAGGCCTCCAGCGTGCGCGGCGACAGGCGGCGCTCGTGGGCCAGATGCTCCAGCCAGGCGGCCAGAGCGTCCTGCGAAGTCATGGAGGGGACGTTCAGGCGTCCAGCGGCCATCGCTCGGCCATGCGTTCGACCACGCGGGCGACGAAGGCCACCAGTTCGCAGCCCATGGCGGGGGTGAAGCCGTCTTCCTCGCCCGAGCCGAAGGCGCACAGGGCGGCGCGGGGCGCGGCGGCGCCCGGCAGGCGCAGGTTCATCCGCACCAGGGCGACCGAGGCGACCTCGCCCTCGGCCGGGCCGAACAGGCTGAGGCCGGTGAAGTTGGGGCCGAGCCAGTGCAGGCCGTCCTCGCCCAGCAGGGCGTCGACGCGGCCCGGCTCCAGCGCCTTCCAGCCGAAGGGGACGGCGCCCGGTTTTTCGATCGCCACGGCGGCGCCGGCCAGGCCGAAACGCCCCTGCGTCACGGCGTCCAGGCAGCGCGCCAGTTCGGCGTGGGTCTGGGCCTCCATCAGGTCCAGGGCGGCGACGTGAGTCTGGGTCTGGGCGGCGAAGTTGGCGCGGGCGATCTCTTCGATCAGCTTGCGGGCGCCCGCCTCGCGCTGGGCGACGGCCTCCAGCCGCGCCAGGGCGGCGCGGCCGAAGTCGACGACGTTACGGCCGGTGGCGGCCAGGCCCAGCTCTTCCAGCAGGGCGCGGTCGTCCAGCAGGTGTTCGGCGTGATCTTCCAGCCAGGCCCGCACCTGCGGCCAGTGCAGGCCCGCTGCCGGGTCGGTGGAGAGGTCCAGGGAAGTGCTCAAGCGGACCTCTCGTCGGGTCAGAAACTACAGAATCGACTGACCGGTCTTGCCCCAGTCCGCCAGGAAGGCATCCAACCCCTTGTCGGTTAACGGGTGCTTTACCAGGGCCCTGAAAACGTCGGCCGGAATGGTCGAGGCGTCGGCGCCGGCAAGCGCGGCGGCGGTCACATGGTCCGGATTGCGCACCGAGGCGGCCAGGATTTCCGTGCTGAAATCGTGGATGTCATACAGGGTGCGGATGTCCTCCAGCAGGCCCACGCCATCGGCGCCGACATCGTCCAGGCGACCGACGAAGGGCGAGATGAAGGTCGCGCCCGCCTTGGCCGCCAGCATGGCCTGGGCCGCCGAGAAGCACAGGGTGACGTTGGTCTTGATGCCCTTGTCGGCGAAGGCGCGGGTGGCGCGCAGGCCGTCCCAGGTCAGCGGCAGCTTGACCACGACGTTGGGGGCGATGGAGGCCAGCTTGTCGCCCTCCTTGACCATGGTCTCGAAGTCGGTGGCCACGGCCTCGGCCGAGATCGGCCCCTCGACCAGGGCGCAGATTTCGGCGATGACCTCGGCGATGTTGCGACCCGACTTGGCGATCAGGCTAGGATTGGTGGTGACGCCGTCCACCATCCCGGTGGGCAGCAAGTCCTTGATGACGGCGACGTCGGCGGTGTCGAGAAAGAGTTTCATGGGGAAGAGTTCTAACCCTGACCAACGCGAAGGGCGACTCTCATTCTTTTCCTCCCCACTCTGTGGGGAGGGGGACCACGTAGTGGTGGAGGGGCTTCTGTCAGCAGAACCAGGCAGCCCCTCCGTCACGGTCGCTGCGCGACCGCGCCACCTCCCCACGAAATGGGGAGGAGAAGCCGCGTGAAAATCGCCTCCGTCCTCATTCCCCTGCCGGTGCCGGAAGCCTTCGATTATGCGGTTCCCGAGGCGCTGTCGGTCGCGCGCGGCGATCAGGTCGCCGTGCCGCTGGGCCCGCGCCTGATCCGGGGCGTGGTGGCCGAGGTGTTCGAGACGACCGGCTCCAATCGCAAGCTGAAAGCGGTCGAGCAGCTGCTGGACGATCCGCGCCTGCCGGAGCGGACGCTGGACTTCGTCGAATGGGCGGCGCGCTGGACCCTCAGCCCGCCCGGCGAGATGGCGGCGACGGCGCTGAAGGGCCTGCGCGCGCCCCGGCCCCGGCCTGAGCGGCGGGTGCGGCGCGTCGAGGGGCGCAGTCCCGCTCGCCCCACCGCGGCGCGGACGGCGGTGCTGGAGACGCTGGGCGCGCGGGCCATGTCCGGGCCCGATCTGGCGCGGGCGGCGGGCGTCTCGTCCGGCGTGGTCAAGGGACTGGTCGACGAAGGGGTGCTGGAGGCGTTCGAGGTCGAAGCCGTCGCCGCCTTCGACCCGCCCGACCCCGACCATGCGCCCGCGACCCTGAATCCGGATCAGGCGGCCTCGGCGGCGGCCATCGCCGAGGCGACAGCGGCGGGCGGCTTCGCGCCCTTCCTGCTGGACGGGGTGACGGGCTCGGGCAAGACAGAGGCCTATCTGGAGGCGGCGGCGCGGGCGCTGCGGGCCGATCCGACGGCGCAGGTGCTGATCCTGCTGCCCGAGATCGCCCTGACCCAGGCTGTGATCGAGCGTATCACCGCCCGCTTCGGCGTCGCACCGGCCGAATGGCATTCCGGCGTCGCCCCGCCGCGCCGTCGTCAGGCGTGGGAGGCGGTGGTCGCCGGGCGCTGCAACATCGTGGTCGGCGCGCGCTCGGCCCTGTTCCTGCCCTACGCCAACCTGCGCCTGATCGTGGTGGACGAGGAGCACGACGGCTCGTTCAAGCAGGAGGAGGGGCTGGTCTATCACGGCCGCGACCTGGCCGTGGCGCGGGCGCGGATCGAGGGGGCGGCGGTGGTGCTGGCCTCGGCCACCCCGTCGCTGGAGACCCTGTGGAACGCCCATCAGGGGCGGTATCGCTGGTTGAAGCTGGCGGCGCGGCATGGGGCGGCGGTGCTGCCCGAGATCGGCCTGATCGACCTGCGCGAATGTCCGCCCGACCCGCAGACCTGGCTGTCCCAGCCTTTGCGCGAAGCTATCGGCGAGACGCTGGCGCGGGGCGAGCAGAGCCTGCTGTTCCTCAACCGGCGCGGCTATGCGCCGGTGGTGCTGTGCCGGTCGTGCGGGCACCGGCTGACGGCGCCGGATACGGATTCCTGGCTGGTCGAGCATCGCTACACCGGGCGGCTGGTCTGCCACCTGACCGGCTTCTCCATGCCCAAGCCCAAGGCCTGCCCGTCATGCGGGGCCGAGGATACTCTGGTCCCGGTCGGGCCGGGCGTCGAGCGGGTCGAGGAGGAGGTGCGGCAGTTGTTCCCGCAGGCGCGCACGGCTGTCTTCAGCTCGGACACCGTGCCGGACGGCAAGTCGGCCCGCGCCCTCATACAAAGCATGGCCGACGGCGAGATCGACATCCTGGTCGCCACCCAGGCTGCGGCGAAAGGCCACAACTTCCCGCGCCTGACCCTGGTCGGGGTGGTCGATGCGGACTTAGGGCTTCGCGGCGGCGATCTGCGCGCGGCCGAGCGGACCTATCAACTGCTGGCCCAGGCTACGGGCCGGGCGGGGCGGGCGGACAAGCCGGGCCGCGCCCTGCTGCAGACCTGGACGCCCGAGCATCCGGTGCTGCAGGCGCTGGCGGCGGGCGACCGCGACGCCTTCGTCGAGGCGGAGATGGCTGAGCGCGAGGCGGCGTCCCTGCCGCCGCACGGCCGTCTGGCGGCGCTGATCCTGTCCAGCGAGAACGCGATGACGGTCGAGAAGGTCGCCCGCGATCTGGCCGAGGCCATCCCCAACGCCGAACGGCTGGAGGTCTACGGCCCCGCCGATGCGCCGCTGGCGCTGGTGCGCGGGCGGCGGAGGAAGCGGCTGCTGGTGCGCGCCGACCGCGACGTGAACCTGCAGGCCTTCCTGCGCGCCTGGCTGGCGCGGGTGAAGGTTCCGGCCTCGGTGCGGCTGACGGTGGACGTGGATCCTTATAGTTTCCTGTAAGGCGTGCTGGCGCCTACCCACTCTCCGTCATCCTCGGGCTTGACCCGAGGATCGGTCCATCCGCCTCCGCGACTTTGGAGAGGGCGAGCGCGCCCGCCGCTCGATCCTCGGGTCAAGCCCGAGGATGACGGTGGAGTGAGGGGTAAGGGCGAGAGCCGCGCCTACCTCGGCCCGGTCAGCCGGATCTCGAACAGGCTGGGCCAGTTCTTGCCGGTGACGAACAGGCGGCGGTTCTGCGCGTCCCAGGCGATGCCGTTCAGCACGTCGTCGACCGGATCCTTCACCTGATCCTTGGGCAGCAGGCCGCTGAGGTCGATGACGCCCACCACTCGGCCGGACGCAGGGTCGATGCGGACGATGTAGTCGGTCCGCCAGACGTTGGCCCAGACCTCGCCGTCGATCCATTCCAGTTCGTTCAGCTGGCGCACCGGACGGCCGTTCAGGGTGACGCTGACGCGGCCGGTCTCGGCTTGAGTATCGGGGCCGAGGAAACGTAGGGCCGCCGATCCGTCCGACAGGATCAGGCGCGTTCCGTCATGCGTCAGCCCCCAGCCTTCGCCTGCATAGGCGAAGCGGGAGACGGGCTTCAGGTCGTCCGCGCTCCAGATGAAGCCGACGCCGTTGACCCAGGACAGGGAGAAGACGCGGCCGTCCTTCTCGGTCAGGCCTTCGCCGAAATATTCAGGATCGAGATCGCGCTTCTGCAGCACGACGCCGTCCTCCAGCCGCACGCGCCGCACGCTGGAAGGGTTGCGGCCGGTGCTCTCGATCAGCACGCCGTCGCGGATGACCAGCCCTTGGGTGAAGGCGGTCGGGTCGTGGGGGAAGGTCCGCACCACCTCATAGCCGTAGACCGGAACGCGGGCCGGCGCGGGCTGAGTGGAAGAAGAAGGGGCCGGCCCCGGCGCTTGCGCCGCCGCCGACGCGGGAAGCGCCAGCAGAAGCGTCGCCAGGACCGGCCCGATACGCACGCTTAGACGCCGGGCTCGGCGGTTTCGGCCTTGTTGAGGGCGGCCTGGGCGGCTTCCTCGGCCTGGTTCTTTCTGATCTGGGCGTTGCGCGACCACATGTTCAGGCCCTCGACCAGGGCCGAGAAGGCCATGGCGGCGTAGATATAGCCCTTGGGCACGTGGACGCCGAAGCCGTCGGCGATCAGCACGGCGCCGATCATCAGCAGGAAGCCCAGGGCCAGCATGACCACGGTCGGGTTCTTGTCGATGAAGTTCGCCAGCGGGTCGGCCGCCAGAAGCATGGTCAGAACGGCGATGACCACGGCGATCATCATGATCGGCACGTGATCGGTCATGCCGACCGCCGTCAGGATGGAGTCGACCGAGAACACCAGGTCCAGCAGGATGATCTGGAAGATGGCCGAACCGACGTTGTTGATGACGACGTCCTTCTTGTCCTTCTCAAGCAGGTGGTCGTTCGACGGCGTGGTGTCGACGGCGTGGTGGATTTCCTTCGTCGCCTTCCAGACCAGGAAGAGGCCGCCGGCGATCAGGATCAGGTCGCGCCAGGAGAAGGCGGTGTCGAAGGTCTCGCCGTGGAAGCCCAGGTCGAAGACCGGCTGGGTCAGGCCGACGATCCAGCCGATGGTGGCCAGAAGGCCCAGGCGCATGATCAGCGCCAGGCCGATGCCGATGCGGCGCGTGCGCTGGCGGTGTTCGGGCGGAAGCTTGTTCGAGAGGATCGAGATGAAGATCAGGTTGTCGATCCCCAGCACCACCTCCATGACCACGAGGGTCACAAGGGCCGCCCAGGCGGCGGGATCGGTCAACAGCGGGGTTATGCTTTCGAGCATCGGGTGTCCTGATGGGTGTTGGAAGGTTTTCGGTAACGGGAGCGTGAGCGCGCATCAAGCGTCGGATGGCGTCGTCGTCGTCGCAGGCCCTCCTGTCGAACCCAGCTTGACCGGTCCTATTCGACCAAAGAGAGCGCGGGTGCGGCGTTATCGTTCCGCGCCCCTCGGTTGCGAGGCGAGGCCTTGCATGGTATCAGCCGCGCGGCTTTAGCGAAGGGCGTATCGAAAGATGCGTCCCCAGCGTGCTTTCTACAAGCATTTCAGGCCCTTGGCTGGCGCAGGCGACTGCGGCCGGTCTTGATCCAAACGCTTCAGACGCGGACCAAATATAAGTGGCGGACGATTTCAGGACGACGGAAGTCGGCGGACGGTATGCACAGGCGCTGTTCGACCTCGCGGACGAGACGGGGGCGCTGGACGCCGTGCGCGCCGATCTGGCTGCGCTAAAGGCGGCCTGGCTGGACAGCGCGGACCTGCGCCGTCTCGCCACCTCGCCTATCGTGGCGTCGGCTGATCAGGCTAAGGGCCTGGCCGCCATCGCCGACAAGGCCAAGTTCAATGCGACGACGCGCAACTTCCTGGGTCTGTTGGGCCAGAACGGCCGCGCGTCGGACCTGCCGGGCGTGATCGCCGGCTTCGAGGCGCTGTACGCCAAGAAGACGGGCGTCGTGGCCGCCGAGGTGGTTTCGGCCGTGGCGCTGAGCGCCGCCCAGACCAAGAAGATCCAGGCCGAGCTGCGCGCCGCCCTGGGCCGTGATCCCGAACTGACCGCCCGCGTCGATCCGACGATCCTGGGCGGCCTGAAGGTCAAGGTGGGCTCGAAGCTGTTCGACGCCTCGCTGAAGACCAAGCTCGACCAGATGACTTTTGCGCTGAAGCGCGCCTAAGCCCCGAATTCCAGATCAAGCCGGGCCAGCGGGCCCGCACCGAAGACGAAAGCCGAAAGAGCCAATCATGGATATCCGCGCCGCCGAAATCTCGGCCATCCTCAAGTCGCAGATCGCCAACTTCGGCGTGGAAGCCGACGTCTCGGACGTCGGCCAGGTGCTGTCGGTCGGCGACGGCATCGCGCGCATTCACGGTCTGGACAACGTCCAGGCCGGTGAAATGGTCGAGTTCACCAAGGCCGGCGTGAAGGGCATGGCCCTGAACCTGGAACGCGACAACGTCGGCGCCGTGATCTTCGGCGCGGACGCCGCCATCGCCGAAGGCGACGACGTGCGCCGCCTGGGCGAGATCGTGGACGTGCCGGTCGGCAAGGGCCTGCTGGGCCGCGTCGTCAACCCGCTGGGCGAGCCGATCGACGGCAAGGGCCCGATCCAGTTCACCGAGCGTCGCCGCGTCGACGTGAAGGCCCCCGGCATCATCCCGCGCAAGTCGGTTCACGAGCCGATGCAGACGGGCATGAAGGCGATCGACACCCTGATCCCCGTCGGCCGCGGCCAGCGCGAGCTGATCATCGGCGACCGTCAGGTCGGCAAGACCGCCGTCGCCATCGACACCATCCTGAACCAGAAGGCCGTCAACAAGTCGGACGACGAGTCGGCCAAGCTGTACTGCATCTACGTCGCCATCGGTCAGAAGCGCTCGACCGTGGCCCAGATCGTCAAGACCCTCGAAGAGTCGGGCGCGCTGGAATACACCATCGTCGTGGCCGCCACGGCGTCGGAGCCGGCTCCGCTGCAGTTCCTGGCTCCGTTCGCCGGCACCGCCATGGGCGAGTATTTCCGCGACAACGGCATGCACGGCCTGATCATCTATGACGATCTGTCCAAGCAGGCTGTGGCCTACCGCCAGATGTCGCTGCTGCTGCGCCGTCCGCCGGGCCGTGAAGCCTATCCGGGCGACGTCTTCTACCTGCACAGCCGCCTGCTGGAGCGTTCGGCCAAGCTGAACGAGGACTACGGCTCGGGCTCGCTGACCGCCCTGCCGATCATCGAAACCCAGGCCAACGACGTGTCGGCCTACATCCCGACCAACGTGATCTCGATCACCGACGGCCAGATCTTCCTGGAATCGGACCTGTTCTATCAGGGCATCCGTCCGGCCGTGAACGTCGGCATCTCGGTGTCGCGCGTGGGCTCCTCGGCCCAGATCAAGGCCATGAAGCAGGTCGCCGGTTCGATTAAGGGCGAGCTGGCCCAGTATCGTGAAATGGCCGCCTTCGCGAAGTTCGGCTCGGATCTGGACGTCTCGACCCAGCGCCTGCTGGCCCGCGGCGCCCGCCTGACCGAGCTGCTGAAGCAGCCGCAGTACTCGCCGCTGGCCGTCGAAGAGCAGGTCGTGTCCATCTACGCCGGCACGCGCGGCTATCTGGACGGGATCGAAGTGGCTCAGGTCGGCCGTTTCGAGAGCGAACTGCTGGCGCGCATCCACGCCAACCACGCCTCGCTGCTGGACGGCATCCGCACCAAGAAGGCCCTGACGCCCGAGCTGGAAGCCGAGCTGAAGGACATCCTGGCGGCCTTCGCCAAGACCTTCGCCTGATCGTTCGGCCCTGTAGTCAAAGGAAGAGCAGAGCCGGATGGCTAGCCTCAAGGAAATGCGCGATCGGATCGGAAGCGTCAAAGCGACGCAGAAGATCACGAAAGCCATGCAGATGGTCGCCGCGGCCAAGCTGAAGCGCGCCCAGGACCAGGCCGAAAGCGCCCGGCCCTATGCGCAGCGGATGGCCTCGGTCATCGCCAACCTGGCGGCCGGCGTCGGCGACGACGGCCCGCGCCTGATGACCGGGACCGGCGCCGACCAGAAGCATCTGGTCGTCGTCGCCACGGCCGACAAGGGCCTGGCGGGCGGGTTCTCGACCAACGTCATCCGCGCCGCGCGGGATCACATCAACAGCCTGATCGCCAACGGCAAGACCGTCGAGATCGTGGCCGTCGGCCGCAAGTCGCGCGACCAGCTGACCCGCCTGTTCGGCGATAAGGTCGTCAAGACCTTCGAGCTGAGCGAGCACAAGACGGTGGGCCTGCATTCGGCCCAGCCGATCGCCGAACTGCTGGCCGAGAAGTTTGAAGCGGGCGAGGCCGACAAGGTCACCCTCTTCTACAGCCAGTTCAAGTCGGTGATCTCTCAGGTTCCGTCGTCGCGTCAGCTGGCCCCGGCCGAAGTCGACGCGGACGCCTCTGCCGACGCCGGCGCGCTCTATGAATATGAGCCGTCGGAAGAGGAAATCCTCGAGACCCTGCTGCCGCGCAACCTGACGACGCAGATCCTGGCCGCCCTGCTGGAGAACCAGGCCGGCTTCTTCGGCGCCCAGATGGCCGCGATGGACAACGCCACGCGCAACGCGGGCGACCTCATCAGCGCCCTGACGCTGCAGTACAACCGTTCCCGCCAGGCTCAGATCACCACCGAGCTGATCGAGATCATCGCCGGCGCTGAAGCGCTCTGATCCCGACACAGCTGACATTCGACACGGACAAAAACCCGATGACCGACACCACCGCCCCCAAGAAACCCGCCGCCAAGAAGCCGGCCGCTCCCAAGAAGGCCGCCGCTCCGAAGGCCGCCGTCGCGACCGTCGCGGGCCAGGGCAAGATCGCCCAGGTCATCGGCGCCGTCGTCGACGTCGAGTTTGAAGGCCACCTGCCGGCGATCCTGAGCGCCCTGGAGACCCAGAACGTCGACCAGAAGACGGGCGAGCCCTTCACCCTGGTCCTGGAAGTCGCCCAGCACCTGGGTGAGAACATGGTCCGCGCCATCGCCATGGACACGACCGAAGGCCTGACCCGCGGTCAGCCCGTCGTCGACACCGGCAAGTCGATCATGGCCCCGGTCGGCCCCGGCACGCTCGGCCGCATCATGAACGTCGTCGGCCAGCCGATCGACGAAGCCGGTCCGATCCTGACCACTGAATACCGTCCGATCCACAAGGAAGCCCCGACCTTCGACGAACAGTCGACCTCGGCGGAAATCCTGGTCACCGGCATCAAGGTCATCGACCTGATCTGCCCCTATACCAAGGGCGGCAAGACCGGCCTGTTCGGCGGCGCCGGCGTGGGCAAGACCGTGACCATGCAGGAACTGATCAACAACATCGCCAAGGCTTACGGCGGTTACTCGGTTCTGGCTGGCGTGGGCGAACGCACCCGCGAAGGCAACGACCTGTATCACGAGATGATCGAGTCCAACGTGAACGTGGACCCGGCCAAGAACAACGGCTCGACCGAAGGCTCCAAGTGCGCCCTGGTTTACGGCCAGATGAACGAGCCGCCCGGCGCCCGCGCCCGCGTCGCCCTGACCGGCCTGTCGATCGCGGAATACTTCCGCGACGAAGAAGGCAAGGACGTGCTGCTGTTCGTCGACAACATCTTCCGCTTCACCCAAGCCGGTTCGGAAGTGTCGGCTCTGCTGGGCCGCATCCCCTCGGCCGTGGGCTATCAGCCGACGCTGGCGACCGAGATGGGCAACCTGCAGGAGCGCATCACCTCGACCAAGAAGGGCTCGATCACCTCGGTCCAGGCCATCTACGTCCCCGCCGACGACCTGACCGACCCGGCCCCGGCCGCCTCGTTCGCCCACTTGGACGCCACGACCGTTCTGTCGCGCGACATCGCCGCCCAGGCCATCTTCCCGGCCGTGGACCCGCTGGACTCCACCTCGCGGATCATGGACCCGCTGGTCATCGGCGAGGAGCACTATCAGGTCGCTCGCCGCGTCCAGGAAATCCTGCAGCAGTACAAGGCGCTGAAGGACATCATCGCCATCCTGGGCATGGACGAGCTGTCGGAAGACGACAAGCTGGTCGTGTCGCGCGCCCGCAAGATCCAGCGCTTCCTGTCGCAGCCCTTCTTCGTGGCTGAGCAGTTCACCGGCTCGCCGGGCAAGTTCGTCGAGCTGGCCGACACCATCCGCTCGTTCAAGGCGATCTGCGACGGCGAATACGACCACCTGCCGGAAGCCGCCTTCTACATGGTCGGCGCTATCGAAGAGGCCGTCGAGAAGGCCGCCAAGATGGCCGCGGAAGCCTAAGCCATGGCCGGTAAGCTGAACTTCTCCCTCGTCGCCCCGGAACGCGAAGTCTTCGCCGGTTCGGTCGATCAGGTCGATGCGCCGGGCGTCGAGGGCGACTTCGGCGTCCTGCCGGGCCACGCGCCCTTCATGACCACCCTGCGCGAAGGCGTGGTGACGGTCTATGACGGCGCCCAGCGCCGCCGCTTCGAGGTCAAGGGCGGTTTCGCCGACGTCAACGGCGAAGGCCTGACCATCCTGGCCGAAGAGGCTTCGGAGCTCGTCGCGAACTAAAGGTTCGCACGGCTGAAACGATCAAAGGCCCCTCGCTTGCGGCGAGGGGCCTTTTTCGTGCGCGATGTCCGACGCCAACTCCGCCGTCATCGCTCCTCACGTCGTCATCCATTATCTCCGCCGTCATCCTCGGGCTTGACCCGAGGATCCAGTGCGGCGCGCGCTTCACTTGGCCAAGGTTCCGCACGCGGACGGCAGGATCCTCGGGTCAAGCCCGAGGATGACGGCAGTGGGATCGGATGGGTGACGCTTGGTCTCTAGAGAAGCGTCAGAGCCTCAGGCGGCCCATTCCCCGAACACCCGCGCCACCTGCTCATAGACCGGGCGTTTGAACGGCACGATCAGGCTGGGCGCCTCTTCGAGCCGCCCCCAGCGCCAGGCGTCGAATTCCGGTTCGCCGTGGGCGTTCAGGTCGATCTCGTCCTCCTGGCCGGTCAGGCGGAAGGCGAACCACTGCTGGCGCTGGCCTTTCAGCCCCTTCCAGCTCTTGGGGCTCGGCAGGCCTTCGGGGAAGTCATAGGGAATCCACTCGGTCGTGCGGCCCAGCAGGGCGATGGAGCGCACGCCCGTCTCCTCGTGCAGTTCGCGGCGGGCGGCGGCTTCCAGGTCTTCGCCGTCGTCGACGCCGCCCTGCGGGAACTGCCAGTTCCACGGCTCGGGCGTGTCGGCGCGGCGGCCGAACCAGACCTGGCCGGCCGGGTTGAACAGGACGACCCCGACGTTGGGGCGATAGAGGGACAGGTCGATGCTCATGCCCTTCGCATACGCCGCCGCCTCGTCGCGGGCTAGGCGTCAACGTCCGGGAAAGGCGTGCGCGGCTAGGGTGGCGTCATGGACAGACGTCATCTGATCGGCCTGACTCTGAGCGGGCTCGCGCTGGCGAGCGCGGCGCACGCTTCACCCGAGAAGAGCGGGGGCACCAAGGGGGGCTATCTGTCCCTGCCGACCGCCACGGCCACCGTGCTGCGCCGCGACGGACGACGCGGGGTGATGACGGTCGAGACGGGCCTCGACATCGCCGACGGCGCCCTGATGGAGCGAGCGCAGCTGTCCCTGCCGCGCCTTAGCGCCGCCTATAACGAGATTGTCCGCATCGCCGCCGAGCGGCTGCTGCCCGATGCGCCGCCGAATGTCGAATGGCTGGTGGTGGCGCTGCAGCACGCGACGGACGCCATTCTGGGCAAGCCGGGGGCCAAGCTGCTGCTCGGCACGGTGATGGTGGCGTGAAGGGGCTAGGCCCCTCCCTCAGTCCTGCGTCGGGTCGGGGCGGCTCGTGTCGCCGTAGGTCATGGCCAGGAAGACGTCTTCCAGGTCCGGGTCTTCGGTGGCGATGTCCTTGATGGTCACGCCCGCCGCGCGCACGGCGGCCAGCACCTGTTCGACGCTCGACTCGCCTGTCCGATAGGTGACGATGAAGGCGCCGTTGGCGCGCGGGGCGACCGCAAAGCCGTTCAGGGCGGGCAGGGTCTCGGGCGCCGTCTCGGGCGTCACCACGACGTTGCGGGTGTCCAGCCGCTTCAACAACTGTTCGGTCGGCTCGCAGGCCACGACCTCGCCGCGGTTGATGATGGCGATGGTGTCGCACAGCTCCTGCGCCTCTTCGAGGTAGTGGGTGGTCAGGATCACCGTCACCCCTTCCTCGTTGATCTTGCGGACATAGTCCCACAGCTGGCGGCGCAGTTCGACGTCCACGCCCGCCGTCGGCTCGTCCAGGATCAGCACGGGCGGATTGTGCACCAGGGCCTTGGCCACCATCAGGCGCCGCTTCATGCCGCCGGACAGGGCGCGGACATAGGCGTTGGCCTTGTCCGACAGGCCCAGCGCCGCCAGCAGCTCGTCCGAGCGGCGCTCGTCGGCGGGCACGCCGTAGAAGCCGGCCTGGACCTCCAGCGCCTCGCGCGGGGTGAAGAAGACGTCGGCGACGATCTCCTGCGGCACCACGCCCAGCGCCGAGCGGGCGTCGCGCGCCTCATGGTCGATGTCGCGGTCCCAGATGCGGACCGTGCCCTCGGACTTGTTCACCACGCCCGCGATGATGTTGATCAGGGTCGACTTGCCCGCCCCATTGGGCCCCAGCAGTCCGAACATCGAGCCGCGCGGCACCGTCAGATCGACCCCGCGCAGGGCCGTCTTCGGCGGCGACTTGCGCGAGCCCTTGTAGGTCTTCTTCAGCCCCCTGACCTCGATGGCGTTGACGGGCAGGCGGGGCTCTTGGGTCATGGCGCGGACTTCAACTCGGGCAAGGCGGGGCGGACGGCATAGGTAGGGGGCGCGGGGCCGTTCGCCAAGCCGTCGCCGCGCGTGGGGGGACAAGGTTGCGAGACGATATGTAAATGGTGCTTGACGTGTGTAGGCAATGTGTCTAGCTTGCTTGTCAGAAAGACAACTTCCCTTGGATAAGGACACGCCATGACCACCGCCGTCGCCACCCGTAAGCCGCTGACCCGCATTCGCCTGATCGGCTTCATCGCCATGGGGGTCTGCGCCATCGGCTACGCCGGTTTCGCCCTGGCCCTGCTGGCGGGCAAGCTGGACTATCTGCCCATGACCCAGGCGGCGATCATCGCCGCGGTCGCCGCCGTGATCGGCGAGATCGGCCTGTGGGTCGGGGCGGGCTGCCTGGGCCTGACCCTGTTCAAGAAGCGCAAGGCCCTGTTCGACAAGGTGATGGGCCGCAAGGCCGCGCCTTCGGAGGTTTGACCTGACGGTCCGGTCCGCCTAGGAACGGCGCAAAGCCTTTCCAGACCGGACCGGATCATGCCTCCCCGCCATCTCGAAGCCGTCATTCCTCCGCCCGAAGAGATCGTGGTCTCGACCAAGCGCGTCGCCTGCGACGGCGGCGGCGGGGCCTTGGGCCACCCGCTGGTCTACATGGACATGGGCGAGGACGACTTCATCGAGTGCGGCTATTGCGACCGCCGCTTCGTGCTGTCGGCCCATCCGCATCCCGAGAGCGAATACCTCGATCCGGCGGCCCGTCCGCCCGAGGCGCACTGAGCCCGATCATGCGCTATCTGCACGCCATGGTCCGGGTGAAGGATCTGGACGCTTCGATGCGTTTCTACCGCGATCTGCTGGGTCTGGTGGAGACGCGCCGCGCGGATTACGAGGCCGGGCGCTTCACCCTGGTCTATCTGGCCGCGCCGGCGGACAAGGCTCGCGCCGAGGCCGAGCAATCCCCCGAGGTCGAGCTGACCTATAACTGGGACGATCAGGACTACGACGGCGGCCGCAACTTCGGCCACCTGGCGTTTCAGGTCGACGATATCTACGCCGCCTGCCAGCGGCTGATGGACGGCGGCGTGGTCGTCAACCGTCCGCCGCGCGACGGCCACATGGCCTTCATCCGTTCGCCGGACGGGATTTCGATCGAGCTGCTGCAGTCGGGCGAGCGTCTGGCTCCGGCCGAGCCCTGGGCCTCCATGCCGAACGTGGGCGCCTGGTGAGCGTTTCGGCGCGGCTGATCCTGGGTCTGGCGGTCCTGAGCCTGGGCGCCTGCGCCTCGGTGACGGAGACCAATCCGTCGCGGACGGCCACGGACATGCTGCTGGTCAACCGCGCCGCCGACCGGGCGGTCGAGGGCCTGACCCTGCCGATCCCCCAGGGCGCGCGCGTCTTCGTCGACGAGACCTATTTCCAGGCCGAGAACGCCCGCTATGCGCTGAGCGCCATCCGCGCCGCCCTGTCGGAAGCCGGCTACGCCATCGTGCGCGAACGCGGCGAGGCCGACGCCATCTTCGAGGTGCGCGCCGGCGCCCTGTCGCTGGACCAGCTGCGCCGGGTGGTGGGCATTCCCGACATGCGGGTGCCGATCAATGAGAGCCTGAACGTCGTCTCCCTGCCGGAGTTGTCGCTCTACTCCAACCGCGACCGCATGGGCGTGGCCGAGTTCTCAGGCTTCCTCTACGACGCCCGCACCGGGATGCCGCTGGGCGCCGTCACGCCGATGATCGGCCAGTACAAGATCCGCAGCCACAAGGCCCTGATGATGATCACCTGGGGCCAGCAGCTGGCTCAGCCGGGCGAACGCGATCCGGGCTCGAGCTGGAAGGAATTCTAGCGCGGTCGCTCGCTCCGTTCGCGGAGCGAGACAGGCGCTTCGGACCGTGTTAGGGCGCAGGTGAGCATAAGGCGTTGGCCGCGCTCACTCGTTCGCCGCCGCCGCAAGAGACGCCCTTGTCCTTCTTCCACGCCGGTCCCGCGCCGAAAGGCTCCGGTCTTCGCCGAGGCGCCCTGCGCGACGGGTTGGATCTGGCGCCGGGGATGAAGGTCGGCCTGTTCGGCGGCTCGTTCAATCCGGCTCACGACGGCCACGCCCATGTGGCGGCTACCGCCATGCAGCGGCTGGACCTGGACCGGGTGGTCTGGCTGGTCTCGCCGCAGAACCCGCTGAAATCCGAGTACGAGACCGCGCCCCTGGCCGAACGCATGGCCTCGGCGCGCGCCGTGGCGGCGAGCGTCGGCCCGGCGATGATCGTCTCGGATTTCGAGACGCGGGCGGGCACGCGCTGGACCGTCGACACCCTGCGCGCCGTCGTCGCCCGCCATCCCGGCGTGCATTTCGTCTGGCTGATGGGATCGGACAATCTAGCGGGCTTCCACCGCTGGCGCGGCTGGACCGACATCATGCGGTTGATGCCGGTGGCGGTGATCGCCCGGCCGGGCAGCCTGCTGGACAGCCGCACGGCCCCGGCGGCGGCTCGGTTCGCCCGCTATCGCATTCCCGCCGCCCAGGCCGGATTGCTGCCCAATCTGGAGGCGCCGGCCTGGACCTATCTGACGGCGCCGCTGAACCACCGCTCCTCCACCGCCATCCGCGCGACGCGCGCGGCGGGGTGAAGAGTCGTCGCAGGCTGGGTGACCTTTTGCGCCGGGCGTGCTATGATCGGCTTTTAGTAATCGCCTCGGAGCCCTCCGCTGACCCCCTCGACCGCGCACGATGCGCAAGACGCCGTTTCGAATGCGGCGCACGAAATGGACCTGATGGATTCCGTCCATTCCGAAGACGGTCAGGCCGAGGACGGCCCCAGTAGCGACGACTCCGGCAGCGACGGGCGCCAGCCTCTGCCGGTGGGCGCGACCGAGCTGGAGCAGGCCATCCTCGCCAAACTCGACGACGACAAGGCCCAGGACATCGTCCTGATCGACCTGCGCGGCAAGAGCCCGATGACCGACGCCATGATCGTGGCTTCGGGCCGCTCGCACCGCCACGTCGGCGCCATCGCCGACCACCTGCTGCGCCTGTTCAAGGAACTGGGCCTGGGCAAGGTGAAGGTCGAGGGCCTGCCGCACTGCGACTGGGTGCTGCTGGATGCGGGCGACGTCGTCGTCCACCTGTTCCGCCCGGAAGTGCGCACCTTCTACAACATCGAGAAGATCTGGGCGGTCGACAGCGCCCACCGCGGCGGCCCCGCCCGGGACTGACCTCATGAAGCTGGCGATCGCGGCCATCGGCAAGCCGGGCCGCGGTCCCGAGGCCGCCCTGGCCGACGACTACGCCCGGCGGGCCACCCTGTCGGGGCGGCCCCTGGGTCTGGGCCCCCTCGAACTCATCGACCTGGAGCCGAAGAAACCCGGCAAGGCGCCGGAGGCCGAGCTGCTGCTGGCCGCCGCCGAGGGCGCGCACCTGATCGCCTGCGACGAGCGGGGGCGCACCTATTCCTCGCGCGCCTTCGCCGACCATGTGGCGGCCCTGCGCGATCAGGGCGAGCGGCGGCTGGTCTTCGTCATCGGCGGCGCCGACGGTCTGGACGAAAGCGTGCGCCGCGCGGCCCGCTCGACCCTGGCCTTCGGGCCGCAGACCTGGCCCCACGCTCTAGCCCGCGCCATGCTGGCCGAGCAGATCTATCGGGCCGTGACCATCCTGGCCGGTTCGCCCTATCATCGCGACTGATGCGATCCGGGGCCGTTCTTCTTCTGACCTCCTCCAGCCTGCTGCTGGCCCTGGCCGGGCCGGCGGCCAGCCAGCGCGCGGCCCAGCCGAACTCCGAGCTGACCCGGCTTCAGGCCGAGTATCGCGACGAGACCGCCCGCGCCCGCCGCCTGCGCGCCGAGGCCGCCGCCGCCGCCGAGGAGATCGTCGACCTGGACCGCCAGCTGCGCGAGCTGCGCCGCGCCGAGGCTGAGGACGACGTGCAGATGGAGGCCCAGCGCGCCCGTCTGAAGGAGCTGGGCGATCGTGAAGCGGCCCTGCTGGCCGCCCTGTCGCGCGAGCGCGCGGCGCAGGGACGGCTGCTGTCCGCCCTGCAGATGATGAGCCGCGAGCCGCCGCCGCCCCTGCTGATCCCGGCGGACAAGGCGGTGGACACGGTGCGCGCCTCCATCCTGATCCGCGCCATCACGCCTGAGCTTCAGGACCGGGCCGAAACCCTGGTCGAGCGCCAAGCCGAGATCGGCCGCATCCGCCGCCTGGCCGCCCTGTCCAGCGAGCGGCTGTTCACCGTCGAAAGCGCCCAGAACGACCGCCGCGCCGAGATCGAGGGGCTGACGGCTCGCAAGACCGCCCTGCGGTCCGTCCTGCGAGCCGAGGCGGCGCGGGCCGAGCGTGCGACCAAGGCGCTGGAGGCGCGCATCCGCGAACTGGGCGGCCAGACGCCTCGGATCGCCGAGGCGCCGGAAGAAGCCCCGGCCGCCCGCCTGCCTGCGGGCCGCAGCCGCCTGACCCCGCCCATCGCAGGGACGCCCTCTCAACGCTTCGGCGGCCGTTCAGCCGGGTGGAGCTGGCGCTCCAGCCATGAGGCGGTCGGCGCCCCGGCGGCGGGCCGCGTCGCCTACGCCGGGCCGCTGAAGGAGTGGGGCGAGGTGGTGATCCTCGACCTCGGCCCCGGCTGGCGGGCCGTGATTGCGGGCCTGGATCGTCTGGAGGTCGAGACCGGACAGCGCGTGGCCGACGGCCAGACCCTGGGCCGCACCGGCGAGGACGGCGAGGCCTATTTCGAACTGCGTCGCCAGGAACGGCCCATCGATCCCGCGCCCTGGCTGCAGTAGGCCGCCCTCCGAGGGCCAACCGCGCGAAATCCCTTTCAAATCGGCGCGGACGCTGTTTGTATCGCCGGAACTGTCGTGCGCGCCGTTCGTGGCGCCCGCGCCGCCCTGGACGACCGGAGCCGAAAGCGGATCCGATGGAAAGAGACCGAATGCGTAAACTGCTTCTCGTGGGCGCCGCCGCCCTGGCGCTGGGCGGATCGGCGGCGGCCGTGGCCAGCCAGACTCCGCGCAACGAGACCTTCCGCATGCTCGAGATGTTCGGCGACGTGCTGGGCATCGTCGAGCAGGCCTACGTCGTTCCGGTCGACAACAAGAAGCTGATCGAGGCCGCCCTCCAGGGCATGATGACGGCGCTCGACCCGCACTCCAACTACCTGCCGGCCAAGGCCTTCGGCGACCTGCGCGAGCGGACTTCGGGGGAATATTCCGGCGTCGGCCTGACCATCACCTCAGAGGGCGGGCTGGTGAAGGTCATCTCGCCGATGGACGACAGCCCGGCGGGCCGTGCGGGGGTTCAGGCGGGCGACGTCATCAGCGCCGTCAACGGCCAGAACGCGGCCGGTCTGACGGTGTCCGAGGTCTCGGACAAGCTGCGCGGCGCCACGGGCACCAGCGTCACCGTCACCTTCCTGCGCGACGGCGAGGAGCCGCGCGAGGTCGTGCTGACGCGCGAGGTCATCAAGGTCGAATCCGTCACCGGCCGCCTGGAAGGCGACTTCGGCTATCTGCGCATCTCGACCTTCAACGAGAACACCGGCCGCGAACTGACCGAGACCATCGAGCGGCTGAAGCGCGAGAAGCCGGGCCTCAAGGGCTATGTGCTGGACCTGCGCAACAACGGCGGCGGCCTGCTGACGGCGGCCATCGACGTGTCGGACGCCTTCCTCGAGCGCGGCGAGATCGTCAGCCAGCGCGGCCGCAAGCCCGAGGACATCGAACGCTACGCCGCCAAGCCGGGCGACCTGACCGGCGGCCTGCCGGTGGTGGTGCTGATCAACTACGGCTCGGCCTCGGCGTCGGAAATCGTGGCGGGCGCCCTGAAGGATCAGGAGCGGGCGACGGTCGTCGGCCTGACCAGCTTCGGCAAGGGGTCGGTGCAGACGGTGATCCCGCTGCGCGGCGGCCAGGACGGCGCCCTGTCGATCACCACGGCGCGCTACTACACGCCGTCGGGCCGCTCGATCCAGAAGATCGGCATCGAGCCGGACCTGGAGGTCGCTCGCTCCGAGGCCGAGGCCCGCATCGTCTCGCGCTCCAGCTTCATCTATTCCGAGGCGGCCTATTCGACGGCGCTGGACTCCTCCATCGGGGCCGAGCGCAAGGGGCCGCACACACCGCGCGAAGCGCCGGGCGCCGACTACGCCAAGGACAAGGACTATCAGCTGGAGCGGGCGCTGGACGTGCTGCGCGCCGGCGGCGACTTGGCCAAGCTGGCCGCCGCGCCGGAGGGGATCGTCATCACCGAGCCCGGCGAGGACAAGGTCAAGACGGCTGAGGCCAAGACGGACACGCCCGAAACGCCGACCGTCACGGTCAAGCCGGACGAGCCGAAGAAGGACTGATCGCCGCATCCGGCGCGTCCCGCAAACGTGGTGAACGCGCCGTTAGGCTTTCTTAACCGACGCAGGGCTTAACTGAGGCTGAGGGGCGCCGCGTCTGTGCGGCGCCTGCAAGCCCGAGCCGCCGCCCTGACCATGTTCGCCAAGCGCCAGTCCGCCCTCGCCGCCGCCGCAGGCGCGCCGCCGGAGCCCCGGTCGCGCGTCGCCATGGAGCCGGTCCTGAACGCCCTGAAGAAGCCGCCCGTCGCGGCGGGCGCGGCCGGGGTCTTCGTCATCGGCGCCGCCGCCCTGTTCGTCGCCGTGCTGGGCGATCCGCGCGCGGGCGCGCCGACGGCCAGCGCCGTGCTGGAGCGGCCCGTCGCCGCCGACACGGCGCCGACCGGGGCGGAGGCCTTCGGTTTCAGCGGTCTGGACATCTATCAGGATCTCGGCCCCATCGATCCGGCCCTGATGGGCGAGGGCGGAGCCGCCGGGGGCGAGGCGCTCATCACTCTGCCGGACGGCGCCAGCGTGGCCTCGGGCCAGGGTTTCAGCGCCCCGGTGCGCGCGCCCTCCAATCCCTTGCCCAAGGCGCCGATCGCGGGCCTGTTCCAGCCCGGCCCGAACGGCCCCCTGCCGCGCATCGCCGTCGACGGCCGCGTCCCGGCCCAGGCCTACGCCCGGCCCTTCCGCTCGAACGGCAAGCCGATGGTGGCCCTGGTGGTCGGCGGTCTGGGCCTGAACAGCGCCACGACGCGCGCGGCGATCGAGCGCCTGCCGGCCGAGGTGACGCTGTCCTTCGTGCCCTACGCCGAGGGGCTTCAGACTTGGATCGACATGGCCCGCGCCCACGGCCATGAGGTGATGATCGAACTGCCGATGGAGCCGACCGGCTATCCCGAAAACGACCCCGGCCCCTACACCCTGCTGTCGTCCGGCGGCGCTGACGACGTGGCGGTCAAGCTGGACTGGCTGCTGGCGCGCGCCACGGGCTATTTCGGCGTGACCAACTATCTGGGCGACCGCTTCGCGACCTCGGACGAGGGGGTGAGCGCCCTGATGACCAACCTGCGCCAGCGGGGCTTGGCCTTCCTCGACGACGGCTCCATGCGCCGCCGCCCCGGCGCCTTCGCCCGCGCCAGCGCCGACCGCGTCGTCGACGAGGAACAGACCCCCGCCGCCATCCTGCGCCAGTTCAACGCGCTGGAGGCCGCCGCCAAGACCAACGGCGCGGCCCTGGGAACCGGCTTCTCCTACCCCGTCACCGTCGAGGCCGCCGCCCGCTGGACGGCGGGCCTGGAGGCGCGCGGCCTCCAGTTGGCCCCCGCCTCGGCGATGACCCGACGGCCAGGACGGTAAGTCGGGAAGACGCCCGCTTGATGGCGGTCAGCGCCATCGGTGCTTCGAACCCGCCAGCCCTTCATCCGGCGCCGTCCTGCGGCCGTCAAAGAAGCCCGTGCTGCTTGCCTTCCTCTTCATGTTGGCGTCCTATGTGGACGGGTAGCGTGGTTATGTGAGATGGCCGCGACATGGAGACCCTTATGCGGAACATGGGAATTGTCGCGGCTGTCGTTCTGAGCCTGTTCGGGCCTGCGCATGCACAGGACGCGCCGAGCACGGACGCCACCGTCTTGCCGGATCTGATGGTGCGAGGCCGACCGGTGCAGGAAGCGGCCCGCGATTTCGTCGGGCGGGTCGGCGCGCCTGCGCGCGGGCGAGGCCTGGCGCTGTGGCGTCGCGAGATCTGCCCTGGTGTCGTCAATCTTGAGCGTGAGGCCGCCCAGGCCGTCATAGATCGGATCACCCAGACCGCCGCAAGCTTGGACCTGCGGACTGGCGAGCCGGGCTGCCATCCCAATGTGGTCGTGATCTTCACGAATGACGGCCGCGGGCTGGCGAGAACGATGAACGCCGACAACCCCCGGCTTTTTCGTCAGAACGTGACGGGCATGCATCGCGACACGACGGCGTTCCAGGATTTTCTGGACGCAGAGCGTCCCGTCCGCTGGTGGTCGCTGAGCCTTCCCGTCGATAGCGAGACCGGTCGGGCGGTCGTAAGGATGCCAGGGGATGCGGTCGGCGGGATAGTCGATAGCCAGCTGGCGGCGATCTTGGGGTGCAATCCCAACGACTGCGTCGCAGCCGCCTCTCCTATTGTGCGTCGAAAGGGGCCGGGCCGTTTGAGCACCCAAGTCGTTGACGCGCTGTTTAAGACCATGGTGATCGTCGACACGGACATGACCGGCGAGGTCAACACGACTCAGTTGGGCGACTACATTGCTCTGATCAGTCTGGCTCAGCTTGATCCACGAGCGGAAACGCAAGGGTTCGACACGATCCTGAATCTCTTTTCGGGAGATGCGCAGCAGGGTCTTACCGAGTGGGATCGCGCCTATCTCGTCGCCCTTTACGGGCCACGCCCGGACTGGGCGTCGGTCCGGGCGCAGGCGGGAGCGGTGGCGGATGTCATGGCCCGTGATCTGCGTGCTCCGCGAGGCGGATCCTAGGGAACGGGTCTGTCGTCCCTCAGAGGCGCGAACAGTGCTACTGTCGTCGGCATGACCATTGACGACGATCACGCCCCCGCCGCCGAACCTGCGGACTCCCTTCCGGGTGAAACGCCCGTGCAGCGGGCGCTGCGGCTCAAGAAGGCGGCGATCGACGCCCGGCCCAAGCCGCCGCGCGGCGGACGTTTCAGCGCGAACAGGCGGCTCGCATCAAGAGCGGGGCGTCGCGCCCCTGGATGAGCAAGTAGTCCGGCGGGGCCTTTGGCTTGATCAGCTCGGATAGACGTGATCGTCTGTCGATATGACGGTGTTCGCCCTGTTCCTGGCTCTGACTTCCGTGGCCGTGTCGGCGGCCATGTCCTGGCGCGCCGCGAGAGGCCTGCCGCGCGAGACGCGGCTGCCGATGCAGTGGGGCTTTGACGGGCGGCCCATATGGCGTGCGCCACGTGACGTCGCCCTGAGTTTCACGCCTGTTCTGGCGGCCTTGACTCTGCTTCCCATGGCGATGGCCAGCGCGTTGGGGCCGCTGGAGAGCGCGGACGCGCGGCGTTACTTCGGCGTCCTGATCGTCATGGGGCTGGCCTGGGTCGGAGCTCACGCTCTGCATCTCAGGCTGGTGCGAGGCTGGCTCGCCCGGCAGGGCTAAAGCGTCAGCCGCATGGCGACGCGGTCGGTCAGGCCGTGGGCGGCTTCTGCGGCCAGGGTCTCGCGCAGATAGGCGGGCGTTTCTGCAAACGTCAGCGCCGCATAGCCCAGGCGCGCATAGAAGGGCGCATTCCAGGGAACGGTGCTGAAGGTGGTCAGCGTCAGGGCCTGTTTGGCGCGGACCCCGGCTTCCTGTCGCGCGGCCGCCATCAGCGCCCGCCCACCGCCGCGCCCCTGATGTTCAGCAGCGACGGACAGCTCAAGGATATGCAGGTCCGCGTCCGCCTCGGCGGCGATCAGGAAGCCGATCGGCTGATCCGCCGCATCGACGGCGACCCAGGACAGGCCCTGCGCGACGGCTGTGCGGTGCGTGTCTGGTCCGGCGACGTGGTCGTCGGCGATCCAGGCCAGATCGGGCAGGGTGCGAAACAGCGTCGCCGCCGACCGCTCCACCGCCTCCAGACGGCCGATGTCCGTTCCGCGCGTCGGGCGGACCCGGATCAATGGGCGTCGCAACCCTTGGCGGGCATGGGCTTCAGGTCCAGCAGTGCGAACAGCTTGGCGTCGTCGTCCTCTTCCGGGTTCGGCGTGGTCAGCAGCTTGCCGCCGACGAAGATGGAGTTGGCGCCGGCCAGGAAGCACAGGGCCTGCATCTCGGGCGTCATGCCTTCGCGACCGGCCGACAGGCGGACCATCGACTGCGGGCATACCAGACGGGCGACGGCGACGGTGCGGACGAATTCGATCGGGTCGATCTCGCCTTCCTTCAGCACCCGCTCGCCCAGCGGCGTGCCGCCGACGGGGACCAGGGCGTTGACCGGCAGGCTGTCGGGGTGGACGGGCAGGGTGGCCAGGGCGTGCAGCAGGCCCGCGCGGTCGCGGCGCTTCTCGCCCATGCCGACGATGCCGCCGCAGCAGGTGTTCATGCCGGCGTCGCGAACGTGCTGCAGGGTCTCCAGCCGGTCCTGATAGGTGCGGGTCGTCACCACCTCGGCGTAGTACTCGGGCCCGGTGTCGAGGTTGTGGTTGTAGTAGTCGAGGCCCGCGTCCTTCAGCTGTTTCGCCTGGTCGGCGTTCAGCATGCCGAGCGTGGCGCAGGTCTCCAGACCCAGCGCCTTCACGCCGGAGATCATGGCCGCCAGCTTGGGCGTGTCGCGGTCCTTCAGCTCGCGCCAGGCGGCGCCCATGCAGAAGCGGCTGGCCCCGCCGGCCTTGGCCGCCATGGCCTCGGCGATGACGGCGGTCGGCTCCATCAGCTTCTCGGCCTTCAGTCCGGTCTTGAAGCTGGCCGACTGGGAGCAGTAGCCGCAGTTCTCGGCGCAGCCGCCGGTCTTGACCGACAGCAGCTGCGACTTCTGGACTTCATTCGGGTCGAAGGTGCGCCGGTGCACCGTCGCGGCCTCGAACACCAGCTCCATGAAGGGCCGGGCGAACAGGGCTTCGACCTCCTCCAGCGTCCAGTCGTGACGGGGGATCGAGAGATCGCGGGCGGGTCGGATCGATGCGTCGTCAGCCATGGGACGACGGCTTAGCCGCGCGCGCGGGCGCGGCCAAGCCGGAAGTGACGCGTCGCCGTTCTTTGGCTCAGCGTTCGTCCTTGTAGACGCGGCCGTCGCGCATGACGAAGGCGACGGACTTTAGCCTCGTCACATCGGCCAGCGGATCGCCCGCCACGGCGATGACGTCGGCGCGTTTGCCCGGCTCCAGCGTGCCGACCTCGGCCGAGACGCCCAACAGATCGGCGGCGTTGACGGTGGCCGCCTCGATGGCGGTGGCCGGGGTCATGCCGTTCCTGACCATCAGCTCGAACTCATCGGCGTTGCGGCCGTGCTTGGACACGCCCGCGTCGGTGCCGAAGGCGATGCGGACGCCAGCCGGGACCGCGCGTTGCAGCGATTGGCCGGTGATCTCGATACGCCAGCGGATCTTGGCCAGGACTTCCGGCGGATAGGCCTCGGGGTCGGCGGCCAGACGCTCGGTGTAGCCGTTCACCACCGACAGGGTCGGGACGTAATAGGCGCGGGTGCGACGCAGCAGCTGCAGGGTCTCGTCGTCGAAGATGGTGCCGTGCTCGACCGAATCGACGCCCATGCGCAGGGCCAGGTTGACGCCGTCGGCGCCGTGGGCGTGGACGGCGACCTTCTTGCCGTAGAGGTGGGCCGTGTCGATCAGGGCCTTGGCCTCGTCGTCGAACATCTGGGCGCCCAGTCCGGCGCCGATGCGGCTGTTGACCCCGCCGGTGGTGGCGATCTTGATGACGTCGACGCCGCGTCCGACCTGAAGACGCACGGCCTCGCGGCAGCTTTCGGCGCCGTTGCAGACGTTGTCGTGGGCCACGTGCTCGCGGAAGTCGTCGTTGAAGCCCAGACGCCCGTCCATGTGGCCGGAGGTGGTCGAGATGCTGTTCCCGGCGTCGATGATGCGCGGTCCGGCCAGGCGGTGCGCCGCCGTTTCCTCGCGCAGGGCCAGGGTGACGCCGCCGCTGTCGCCCAGGTTCCGCACGGTGGTGAAGCCCGCCATCAGCGTCTTGCGGGCGTTCATGGCGGCGCTGTAGGCGCGCGAGGGCAGGTTGTCGGTGATCTCGGCCAGGAAACCCGCTTGACCGGCCACGTCCGACACCAGGTGCACATGGCTGTCGATCAGGCCGGGCAGGACGAAGCGGTCGCGCTGGTCCACCACCACGGCCCCGGGAAAGGCGGCGGCGTCGACGAAGCCGTCGCGGATCTCGACCACCTTGCCGTCGCGCACCACTACGGTGGACGGCCCGCGCGGGGCCTGGCCGGGACGATCCAGCAGGCGTCCCGCCTGGATCAGGGTCACGACGCCCGGCGCGGGCGCGGCGCCCGTCGGGGCGACGGGCGTGGCGGTCTGGGCGGCTGCGGGCGCGCCCGCGGCCGCCAGGGCCAGGGCGCAGGCGGCGGTCGTCAGCAAGGTTTTCATCATGGATACTCCCCCCTCGAAACTCGGGGAGAGTGTTAGCCCGCGTCCGTCGCCTGACGCCAGTCGGATTTGCGTCTGCGGATCAGGCGACCAGGCGGGGGCCCGTCGCGGCGGCGCCGGCGGCGACCGAGCGGTCCAGGCGGAAGCGGCCGACCTGCTGGTTCAGGCTGACGGCCTCATTGGCCAGCTGACGGGCGGCGGCGGTGGCCTCTTCGGTCATGGCGGCGTTCTGCTGGGTGATGTCGTCCATCTCGCCCATGGCGCGGCGGACGCGGGCCAGGCCGTCGGCCTGTTCCTGAGCCGAGCCGGCGATGCCGCCCGCCAGGCCGTCGACGGCCGAGACCTTGGCGCCGATGCGCTCCAGCGCCGCGCCGGTGCGCTCGACCAGATCGACGCCGCGCGCCACCTGGGCCGAGGAGGTGGAGATCAGGGTGCGGATCTCGCCGGACGCCTCGGACGAGCGCTGGGCCAGGGCGCGCACTTCCTGGGCCACCACGGCGAAGCCGCGCCCGGCGTCGCCGGCGCGGGCGGCCTCGACCCCGGCGTTGAGGGCCAGCAGGTTGGTCTGGAAGGCGATCTCGTCGATCAGGCTGGTGAAGCGGGCGATCTCGGTCGAGGATTCGGCGATGGCGTGGATGGCGGATACGGCGTCGCCGACCACCTGGGTCGTGTGTTCGACATCGGCGCGGGCGGCGGCCAGGGCCTCGGCGGTCTGGCGCGCGCCGTCGGCGGTCGAGGCGACCTGGCGGGCGATGGCGTCGGCCTCGTTGACGGTGCGCTCCAGGTTGGCGGCCTGACGCTCGGTGCGGCTGGCCAGGTCTTCGGAGGCGACGGCCAGCTGGCTGGACCCGGCGCTCAGGCTCTCGACGCTGTCGGCCACGGCGCGCACGGCGGTGCGCAGGGCGCGGGTCGCGGCGTGGAAGTCGTTCTGAAGCGAGCGGTATTCCTCGGGGAAGACGTCCGGGATGGTCACGGACAGATCGTTGTCGGCCAGGCTGTGCAGGGCGGCGCCCAGGGCGCGCACGACCTCAGCCTGGCGGGCTTCGGCGGCGTCGTGCTCGGCCTGCACCCGGTCGCGTTCTTCCTGCAGGGCGTCCAGATAGATGGAGATGGCCAGGTCCATGTCCAGCATGACCCGCTGGTTGAGCTCGGCCAGGGCTTCGGCGGTGATGCGGTCGTGCGCGCGGCGGTTGGCGAACAGCTTTCTGGGGCGCTCGACCACGGCGCGGGTCAGGTGGGCCAGGATGACGCTGTAGCCGCCGATGTACCAGCGCGGCTCCAGACCGATGCGGGCGTGGACGCGGCCGATGGTGCGCACCGAGGCGGCGTAGTCCTCGTCGGCGCGACCGTCGATGATGGCGGCCCAGTGGCGCTGCTGGGCGTTGCTGGCGGCGGCGACATGGCTTTCGTCGCGGAAGAAGCGGCGGGTCTCGGGCTCGGCGCGCACCTTGTCGTAGAAGGCGGTCAGGGCCTGGGGCACGGCCTGACGCAGCAGGCCCGAGATGGCGCTGTAACCGGCGGACGGCCGACCCAGCCCCATGAAGTTCATGCGACGGTCGATCTCGTGGGAAGCCATGACGCAACTCGTTTTAACGGCAGGGCGGGGGAGAGCCCTTAATGCCCCTTGTCATCAAGAGGGTATTGGCCGGGTTAAGCCCGGATTGCGTAGATTTCCTTAACCGCTTCGGAGGGCCCGCGATTCAGGCGGTTGGCCGTTCATATAAAGACATCCTTATGTCTTGATTGCTCCCGCCGCCGCGCCGCGCTATAGCGACGGCGATCCCCCGACAGTGGCCGAAAGACATTTCTGCATGACCGACTACATCGTCCGCGACATCTCCCTGGCCGACTTCGGCAACAAGGAAATCGCCATCGCCGAAACCGAGATGCCGGGCCTGATGGCGCTGCGCGCGGAATACGGCGCGTCCCAGCCGCTGAAGGGCGCCCGCATCGCCGGCAGCCTGCACATGACCATTCAGACGGCCGTGCTGATCCAGACGCTGGAAGCCCTGGGCGCCGAAGTGCGCTGGGCCTCGTGCAACATCTTCTCGACCCAGGATCACGCCGCCGCCGCCATCGCCGCGTCGGGCACGCCGGTCTTCGCCTTCAAGGGCGAGACCCTGGTGGAGTACTGGGACTACGCCCACAAGATTTTCGAATGGGCCGACGGCGGTTATCCGAACCTGATCCTGGACGACGGCGGCGACGCCACCCTGCTGTGCGTGCTGGGCCCGAAGGCCGAGAAGGACGCCTCCGTCCTCGACAACCCGCAGAACGAGGAAGAGGAAGCCCTCTTCTCGGTCATGAAGCGCTATCTGAAGGAAAAGCCGGGCTTCTATTCGGCCATCCGCGACGCCATCGGCGGCGTGTCGGAAGAAACGACCACGGGCGTCCATCGCCTGTATCAGATGGCCGAGCGCGGCGAGCTGCCCTTCCCCGCCATCAACGTCAACGACAGCGTCACCAAGTCGAAGTTCGACAACCTGTACGGCTGTCGTGAATCCCTGGTCGACGCCATCCGTCGCGGCACCGACGTCATGCTGTCGGGCAAGGTGGCGGTGGTCTGCGGCTACGGCGACGTGGGCAAGGGCTCGGCGGCTTCGCTCCGCAACGGCGGCGCCCGCGTGATCGTGACGGAAATCGATCCGATCTGCGCCCTGCAGGCGGCGATGGAAGGCTATGAGGTCCAGACCCTGGAAGACGTCGCCGACAAGGCCGACATCTTCGTCACCACCACGGGCAACAAGGACGTCATCCGCGTCGAGCACATGCGCGCCATGCGCAACAACGCCATCGTCTGCAACATCGGCCACTTCGACTCTGAGATTCAGGTCGCGGGCCTGAAGAACTTCAAGTGGGACAAGATCAAGGATCAGGTCCACCACGTCGAGTTCCCTGACGGCAAGAAGATCATCCTGCTGTCGGAAGGCCGTCTGGTGAACCTGGGCAACGCCACGGGCCACCCGTCCTTCGTGATGTCGGCGTCCTTCACCAACCAGACGCTGGCCCAGATCGAGCTGTGGACCAACGCCAAGGCCTACGACAACAAGGTCTACACCCTGCCCAAGCACCTGGACGAGAAGGTCGCCTTCCTGCACCTGGCCAAGCTGGGCGCCAAGCTGACGACGCTGAGCCAGGATCAGGCCGACTATATCTCGGTGCCGGTCGAGGGTCCGTTCAAGCCGGAACACTACCGCTACTGAGACCTGTCTCGGGTCTGAAAGACAGAACCCCGCGCCGGCGACGGCGCGGGGTTTTCTTTTGAACTTACGCTGCGACGTCGCGTGGATCGAACTCGTCAGGCCCTCGGCCCATCAGGCCGGTTTCGAAGTCCATGAAGATGTCGATCAGCTCATCCACCCCGACCGGCGGCGCCTTGGGGTTGAAGCGGAAGCGCCAGAAGCTGACGATGTGCTGCACCGCCCCCAGCTGGTCGCCCAGGCGGGTGAACAGGGCGGGCGCCTCCAGCAGGAAGTCGCGGAACGCCACCGGATTGCCCTCGCGCGTCAGCCCCGCATAGGCGTCGTCGTAATAGCGCAGGGTGCGGCTGACCTCTTCGCAGGTCTTCATGATGCGGCCGCGCAGCACGCCGCGTCCGCGCGCGATATAGTCCTTGGCCGCCTGGTCGCTGGGGCCGGCGGGCTGGATCGTGCCCACTTCGTCGGCCACATGGACGATGTCGGCCATCAGACTGGCGAGCGACCATTTGTAGTAGAGGAAGCCCTTCCAGCAGAAGACGCCCTCCTGATACTGCTCGGGCTCCAGCTTCAGCGTCAGGCGCAGCGCCTCCAGCCGGTCGCCGGGGGCGTTGGACAGGATCTTCGACGCCATGCGGGCGGTTGAACCGGCGGCCACCACCCCGTCGCCGACGCTGAGCGTGACCAGAGGCTCGATCTCCTTCTGGACGAACTCCAGCATACGCTCCAGGTCGGCCTCGCTGAGGGCGAAATAGCAGGGGGCGGCGTCCACATTTCCGCGCCGCAGCTGTTCGCGCAGCAGGAAGGGGTCCAGCGACGGCAGCTGATCCATCAGCCGCAGGGTCTTCAGGTCCGGGTGGTCGGGGTCGACGCCGAAGGCCTCGTGCATGGCGCGCTCGAAGCCGATCTGATTGACGAAGATGAAGCGGCCGCCGGTCTTCAGGTCGGTGCTGTCGATCGGCACCACGATCTTGGTCGCCACCTGACGGCGGCCCGGAAAGGCGTCGGTCTCATTGCGCCGCAGCCTGTGCTTGATGATCAGGGCGCGATTCAGGGCCGGGTTGCGGAACATGGGGCGCTCGGCCCAGTCGTCGCTGTCGCCGTGCTCGTCATAGACCTTGAGCAGATTCAGCACGCGCGCCGTCGAGGCGGTGCGGCGCAGGTGTTCGAGGTTGCGGATGGCGCGATCAGTCATGACGGCCATCCTGCCAGTCAAAAATGACCAACGGCTTAGTTTGGCGCAGGTCAAAAAAACGGGCCGCTTCCTTCAAGGAGGCGGCCCGGTCAGTCGGGGAGGAAACTGAAGAGGGGTTAGAAGGTCGTCGTCACCGACATCCAAAGACGACGCGGCTCCTGATTGTTGGCGTATTCCGGCGAATAGGCGACCGGCGCGCCATAGGGAGCCAGACGGACGAAGTCCTTGTCGAACAGGTTGTAGATGGCCGCATTGAGGGTCACGCGGTCATTGACTTCGTACGAGCCGCCGATGTGGAACAGCTCATAGGCCTTGAAGTCGCCCAGGGCGTCGCGGGCGGCGCCCTCGCCGCGCCAGCGCTCCGAGCGGTATTCGCCGCGCAGCCAGGTCGACAGACGGTCGGTGGCCTGCCAGCGCAGCTGGGTGTTGATCATGTGCTCGGGCGTATCGGTCAGGGGGCGGCCGGCCTGCGCGCCGGTCTTCTGCTCGCTGTCGGTGTAGGTGTAGTTGCCGTGCAGGCTCCAGGCCTCGGCGAAGCGCCAGCGGGCGACGACTTCCAGGCCCTGAGTCGTGGCCTCGTCGATGTTCACGCTCTGACCGAACTCCTTGATCGCCGACCAGAAGCCGACGTCGGCGCAACCCGTCTTGGAGTAGTCGCCGGCGTCATATTGGGCCTGGGTCAGGCCGAAGGTGCAGTTGGCGATCGGCTGGCCCGAGGCGATCTTGTCCTCGAAGTCGTTGCGGAAGACGGTGGCGTTGGCGCGGAAGGTCGAGCCGTTGTCGAAATAGACGCCGAACTCATAGGCCACGCTGGTTTCCGGCTGCAGGCCAGGGCTGCCGATCAGCGGCAGGGCGCCCTGGCGGCCGAAGCCATTGATGCCGGGGGTCAGCTGTTCCAGGCGCGGGGTCTTGTAGCCGCCGCTGACGCCGCCCTTCAGGGTCCATTGCTCATTGGCGTTCCACACCAGATAGGCGCGCGGGCTGACGTGGTCGCCGAAGCTGGAGTGGTCGTCGTAGCGGAGGCCGACCGTCAGGGCCAAGTCGTCGCGCAGCCGCCATTCGTCCTCGGCGAACAGGGCCCATTGCTCGAAGGTGAAGTTGCCGGCCGCCACGCCGTCGGTCATTTCGGCGTCCATGTACTGGCCGCCGACGGTGAAGGTGTGGTTGCGCCACTGGCTGTTCAGCTTGGTGTCGAACAGGGTGGTCGTGGTCTCCAGGGTGCGGTCGCCCCCGGCGCCGGGCACGCCGCGGGGGATGATGCGGCCGACCGTCTCGGTCTTGTTGTGCGACAGGGTGGATTCCAGCGTGCCGAAATCCAGACGCCAATTGTGCGCCAGCAGGTACTGCTCGCGGTTGAACTCCAGGAAGTCCTTGTAGCCGCCGGCGACGGTGTTGGTGCCCATCTGGCCCTTGGCGTTGTCGTACCACTGGCCGGCCGCGTCGACGTCCAGCCACAGGTCGTGGTCGGCGTTCGGCGTCAGGCTGAGGCGGGCGCCCAGGGTCCAGATCTCATAGGCGGTGGCGCTGCGCCCGAAGCCGGCGACGTCGACCTCGTTTCCGTTCACGTCGCGGTATTTCAGGTCCGACTGTTCGCGCTCGGACCAGGAGCCGCGCAAGGCCAGGCCCAGGCGGTCGGCGATCAGCGGACCCGAGGCGTAGCCGTTGATCCCCCAGAAGTCGCCGAACTCGTCGTCGCCCTGCAGGGTGTAGTTGGCCGAGGCCGAGCCCGTCCAGGCGTCGCCGACCTTGCGGGTGATGATGTTGACGACCCCGCCCATTGCGTCCGAGCCGTAGAGGGTGGCGACCGGGCCGCGCACCACCTCAATGCGGTCGATGGCCGAGACCGGCGGCAGGAAGCTGTTGGCCGTTTCGCCGAAGCCGTTCGGGGTCACGCTGCCGGCCGTGTTCTGGCGGCGGCCGTCGATCAGGATCAGGGTGTAGTCCGAGCCCATGCCGCGGATGTTGATGGTCTGGCCGCCGGTCTTGCCGACGCCGGAACCCGTGTCGACGCCCTCGATGTTGTTCAGGATTTCGGCGATCGAGGCGGCGCGGATCTCTTGGATCTCCTCGCGCGGCAGGACGCTGATCGAGGCGGGCGCCTGGGTGATCTTCTGCTCGAAGCCCGAGGCGGTGACGACCACGTCGGCGACCTTGTGCGTCGGCTCCATCAGGTCCGCGGTCTCGTCAGCCAGGGCGGGCGCGCCGGCGCCCACAGTCATCAGAGCGGTGGCGGCCAGCAGGGACGAACGGCGGGACATGCGTGAAGGGGACATTCGGGGAGGGGCCTTTAAAATGAGAACGCCTCTCAACAGCGTTCGCATTCTCAACGCAATGGGGGTGTGCGAATAGGTCGCAATTGCGATCTCGCTTCGACATGTCTGGCGCGGGATGGCGGGCGGGCCTAAGAAGCGGTCATGGACCTCATCGACATTCTGATCCTGATCGCCGTGGCCGGCGTCGTCGTCACCCTGGGCTTCGGCCTCTACAACCTGAACAAGGGCGGGGAGGGCGCGAGCGTCCGCTCGAACAAGCTGATGCGGCTGCGCATCATCCTTCAGGCGGTGGCGGTGCTGCTGCTGATGGTCGGCATGTGGCTGAAGCGGACGCACGCGGGCTGAGGCGCGCACCAATAGGAACAGGGGAGGGCGCGTCATGGTGACGCTGAACAAGATCTACACCCGCACCGGCGACGCCGGGCAGACGCGGCTGGCTTCGGGCGCTCCGGTGTCCAAGACTGATGCGCGGGTCGAGGCCTATGGCGCGGTGGACGAACTGAACGCCGTCATCGGCGTGGCGCGCCTGAACAGCGGCCAGAACGACCGCATCGACGCCATGCTGGGCCGCATCCAGAACGAGCTGTTCGACCTGGGCGCCGACCTGGCCACGCCGATGGAGCCGGCGCCCAAGTGGGAGGCCCTGCGCATCATCGCCTCCCAGGTCGAGCGGCTGGAATCAGAGATCGACTGGATGAATGAGAGCCTCAAGCCGCTGGACAGCTTCATCCTGTCGGGCGGTTCGCCGTTGTCGGCGCATCTGCACCTGGCGCGCACCGTGTGCCGCCGGGCCGAGCGCGAGGCCGTGCGTCTGATGGAAGCGGGCGAGGTCGTGAACCCTGAGGCGGTGCGCTACCTCAACCGCCTGTCGGACCTGCTGTTCGTCGCCGCCCGCCGCGCCAACGCCAATGGCGCCGGCGATGTCCTGTGGCGGCCCGGCGCGACGCGCTGAGGCGCGGGCCTACTGCGACCGCAGGGCGTTCACCCGCTCGCGCTCGGCCTCGGTGGCGGCGGCGCGGGCGCGCTTCTGGGCGTTGACCTGGTCTTCCAGGACCAGAAGCTCCTGATTGGCCTTGTTCGAGGCCTCGGCGCGCGTCGTGCCCGCCGGGCGGCCGGTGATGTCGGGGATGTAGATGGGCTGGGCGCAGATGCGCGTCTCCAGATCGTACCAATAGCCCTTGGCCGCGCAGCGCTCGCCCGGATCGACCCAGAAACGCTGCAGGATGAACACCCCCGCCAGCGTCACCGCGAACAGGCTGAAGAAGATGAAGCTGAGGCGCCGGATCGTTAGGAAGCGTTTCATGCCAGTCTCAATAGATCAAAAATGCGTCCGCGACACGACCGCAGTTCACGTAGCGTTACGTTGACAGGCCGGTTTCATCGGTCCAATCCCTCGACCGACATTTCGATGACCAAGTGGATAGGCTCATGAAGGTACTCGTCCCGGTGAAACGGGTGATCGACAGCAACGTCAAGGCTCGCGTGAAGGCGGACCAGACCGGCGTCGACCTGGCCAACGTCAAGATGAGCATGAACCCCTTCGACGAAATCGCCGTCGAAGAGGCCGTGCGTCTGAAGGAAGGCAAGGAACACCATGCCGCGGGCACGGCGACCGAGATCGTCGTCGTCTCCATCGGCGTGACCCAGGCGCAGGAAACCATCCGCACGGCCCTGGCCATGGGCGCGGATCGCGGCGTCCTGGTGCAGTCGGACACGGATCTGGAACCGCTGGCCGTCGCCAAGGTGCTGAAGGCCGTGGTGGACGAAGAGAAGCCTGACCTGGTGCTGCTGGGCAAGCAGTCGATCGACGGCGACAACAACGCCGTGGGTCAGATGCTGGCCGCCCTGCTGGACTGGCCTCAGGCCACCTTCGCCGGCAAGCTGGCGATCGAAGGCGGCAAGGCTGTCGTCACCCGTGAAGTCGACGGCGGCCTGCAGACGGTCGCGGCCGAACTGCCGGCCGTGGTGTCGGTCGACCTGCGCCTGAACACGCCGCGCTATGCGTCGCTGCCCAACATCATGAAGGCCAAGAAGAAGGAGATCGCCATGAAGGCGGTCGCCGACTACGGCGTCGACACGGCGGACCGCCTCAAGGTGCTGAAGGTGACGGAGCCGCCGAAGCGTTCGGCGGGCGTCAAGGTCGCCGATGCGGCCGAACTGGTTTCCAAGCTCAAAGACGCAGGGGTTCTGTAATGGCCGTTCTCGTCATCGCCGACCACGACGGCTCGGTTGTTCGCGACACCACCCACAAGACCGTGACGGCCGCCCTGGCCCTGTCGTCGGACGTGGACGTTCTGGTGCTGGGCAAGGGCGCTCAGGCCGTGGCTGACGCCGCCGCCAAGATCGCGGGCGTGCGCAAGGTGCTGCTGGCCGAAGGCGACGCCGTCGCCCACGGTCTGGCCGAGGCCGTCGAGGCCACCGTCCTGCCGCTGGCCGGGAACTACGACGCCATCCTGACCCCGGCTAACACCGACGGTAAGAATTTCGCGCCGCGCATCGCCGCCAAGCTGGACACGGCGCCGATCTCGGACATCGTGGAAGTCGTCTCGGCCGACACCTTCGTGCGTCCGATCTATGCGGGCAATGCGCTGGAGACGGTCCAGTCGGCCGACGCCAAGAAGGTCATCACCGTGCGCCCGACGGCCTTCGCCGCCGCCGCTGAAGGCGGATCGGCCTCGGTCGAGAGCGTCGCCGCCGGCGAAGCGCCCAAGACCGCCTTCGTGTCGGAAGAAATGGTCAAGTCGGACCGCCCCGAACTGGGCGCCGCCAAGATCGTCGTCTCGGGCGGCCGCGCCCTGGGCTCGGCTGAAGAATTCCACGCCGTCATGGACCCCCTGGCCGACAAGCTGGGCGCCGCCGTCGGCGCCTCGCGCGCGGCGGTCGATGCGGGTTACGCCCCCAACGACTATCAGGTCGGCCAGACCGGCAAGGTCGTGGCGCCGGCCCTCTACATCGCCATCGGCATCTCGGGCGCCATCCAGCACCTGGCCGGGATGAAGGACTCCAAGGTGATCGTTGCGATCAACAAGGACGCCGACGCCCCGATCTTCCAGGTCGCCGACTACGGCTGGGTCGCCGACTACAAGACCGCCGTGCCGGAATTGATGGCCGCCCTGGGCTGATCGGTTTCACACGCTGAGTTAGAAGCGCGCCGGGCGAGGGATCGTCCGGCGCGTTTTCTTTTTGGCGCGCCTTATCTTTCGTCATCCTCCGGCGACCCTCGCGAAGGCGGGGGGAGACCGGGGGACCCAGCGGCGCCAAAGGCGATCTTTCCTGCAGGCGTGGCGCGTGGAGTTTCGCCCTCCGGGCGCCGCTGGGTTCCCCGGTCTGCGCCGCTGCGCGGCTTGCCGGAGAATGACGAAAATTTGGACCTTTCCTCTCCTTGGGCCAAACACCTCCCATGACCGCCCGCATTCCCGTCAAACTGACCCCGCGCGCCTCGGCCGACCGCATCGACGGCTGGGATGTCGACCCGGACGGCCGCCCGGTGCTGAAGGTCCGCGTCCGCGCCCAGCCGGTGGAGGGCGAGGCCAACGCCGCCCTGACCGCCTTCCTCGCCAAGGCCCTGGGCGTGCCCAAGCGCGATGTGGCGCTGGCGCGCGGCGGACAGTCGCGGCTGAAGATGATCCAGGTCGACGGCCTGACCGACGCGGAGGTCCGCGCCCGCCTGCCTGCGGATTGAGCGCGCGCCTGACTTTGCCGAGAGCGGCGGCTTTTAGAGCTTTACCCTGACGGAAACTGGCGATTGTATACACGCCATTGTCTGCCCGCAGTTCGCGGGCGCGAGGGGGCTCGCCCATGTTGTTCAGTCGCCTGCGGGGTCCAAGCCTCGCTGTTCTCACCTGCGCGCTCGGCGCGCTCAGCCTGTCGGCCTGCGCCACGACCGGCGACGCCGCGCCCAAGACCGAGACGGCTTCCGCCGCGTCGTCCTCCAAGGACCGCACGATGGCGCCGGGTCTGGACGGCTGGGCCAACACGGACCCCTATCCCTCGACCTATCGCGGCCTGCCGCGCCAGAACATGGCCATCGTCGGCGCGACGGTGCTGACCGGCGCCGGTCAGAAGATCGAGGGCGGCGTCGTCGTCGTCACCGACGGCCGCATCGCCGCCGTCGGCGGGGCGAACACCCCGGTCCCGGCGGGCCATCAGGTGATCGATGCGCGCGGCCGCTTCGTCACGCCGGGCATCATCGACATCCATAGCCATCTGGGCGTCTATCCCTCGCCGGGCGTCATGGGCATGAGCGACGGCAACGAAGCGACCAACCCGAACACCGCCCAGGTCTGGTCCGAACACTCGATCTGGCCGCAGGATCCCGGCTTCAACACCGCCCGCGCGGGCGGGGTGACGACGATGCAGATCCTGCCCGGCTCGGCCAATCTGTTCGGCGGCCGCGGCGTGACCCTGCGCAATGTGCCGTCGGTGACGATGCAGGGGATGAAGTTCCCGAACGCTCCCTACGGCCTGAAGATGGCCTGCGGCGAGAATCCGTCGCGGGTCTACGGTTCGCGCAACCAGTCGCCGGCCACCGGCATGGGCAATGTCGCGGGCTATCGCGCCGGCTTCATCGCCGCGCGCGACTACAAGGCCAAGTGGGACAAGTGGCGCGAGGACGGTCAGGGTACGCCCCCGACCCGCAACCTGCAGCTCGAGACCTTGGCGGGCGTTCTGGACGGCTCGATCCTGATCCAGAACCACTGCTACCGCGCCGATGAAATGGCGGTCATGCTCGATGTGGCCAAGGAGTTCGGCTACAAGATCACCACCTTCCACCACGCGGTCGAGGCCTACAAGATCGCGCCCCTGCTGGCGCGTGAAGGCGTCTGCGCCGCCATGTGGACCGGCTGGTGGGGCTTCAAGATGGAGGCCCTGGACGGCATCGAGGAGAACGCCGCCCTGACCGACGCGCCCGAGGGCTCGTGCGCCGTCATCCACTCGGACGACGCCGAACTGATCCAGCGCCTGAATCAGGAAGCCGCCGCCGCCCTGTCGGCCGGCCGCCGCGCCGGGATGAACATCTCCGAAGAGCACGCCATAAGCTGGATCACGCTGAATGCGGCCAGGTCCATCGGCATCGACAAGGAAACCGGCTCTCTGGAGAGCGGCAAGCGCGCCGACGTGGTGATCTGGAGCGCCGATCCCTTCTCGATCTACGCCCGCGCCGACCAGGTCTTCATCGACGGCGGCCTGGCCTTCGATCGCCAGAACCCCGCCTTCCAGCCCGTGTCCGATTTCGAACTGGGCCAGCCCGGCTTCGGCCAGGCCGCCGCCGGCGTCGCCCAGGGAGCTCGCTGAACAATGCGTATCAAAACTCTCCTCGCGGGCGCTGTCGCAGCCCTGGCCCTGACCGGCCCCGCCCTGGCGCAGGACGTCGCCATCACCGGCGGCCGGGTGCTGACCGGAACTTCGGTGATCGAGAACGGCACGGTGGTCATCCGCAACGGCAAGGTCGTTTCGGTCGGAACCGGCGGCGCGCCGGCCGGTCTGCGGGTCATCGACGCGCGCGGCAAGATCGTCACGCCGGGCTTCGTCGCCGTGGATTCCGGCCTGGCCGGGACCGAGGTCGGCTCGGTGCGCGGGACCAACGACCTGGCCAATCGCGCCAACACCCTGACCGCAGCCTTCGACCTGTCCTACGGCCTGGACCCCTGGTCCTTCACCCTGCCGGTGGCCCGTCTGGGCGGCGTCACCCGCGCCGTCGTCACGCCGCAGCACGGCGGCTCGGGCGGCGGGCACAGCCATGACGATTCCGACTTCGCCGGCGCGGGTCACGGCGGCTTCCAGTCGCCGGGCCTGTTCGCCGGCCAGGCGGCGGTCATCAAGCTGGGCGGCGCCGACATCCTGGTGAAGCCGCGCGTGGCCATGGTCGCGCCCTTCGGCGAGGCCGGGGCGACGGTGGCGGGCGGCGCTCGCGGCGCCGAGTTCGTCCTGTTCAAGGAGACCCTGGCCGAGGTGCGGGCCTACGCCCGGAACAAGGCGGCCTATGAGCGGGCCGACATGCGCGCTCTGTCGCTGTCTCGCGCCGATATGGAGGCCCTGATCCCGGTGGCGAACGGCGCCATGCCGCTGATCGTCACCGTCAACCGCGCCTCGGACATCCAGCAGGTGCTGCGTCTGGCGCGCGAGGAAGGCGTCAAGGTCATCCTGGACGGCGCCGCCGAAGGCTGGCTGGTGGCCGATGAGATCGCGGCGGCCAAGGTTCCGGTCATCCTGCACCCGACCACCAACCTGCCCTCGAACTTCGAGATGCGGGCGGCGCGGATGCAGAATGCGGCGGCCTTGAACGCGGCGGGCGTGGTCATCGCCATCAAGGGCAACGAGGGCTCGGCCCACCGTGCTCGCGACATCCGCTACAACGCGGGCAACGCCGTGTCGCACGGCCTGCCGTTCGCGGCGGCCATCCAGGCGATCACGGTCAATCCGGCCCGCATCTTCGGCTTCGACGGCCAGTTCGGCGAGCTGAAGGCCGGGGCCGCAGGCGACGTCGTGGTCTGGTCGGGCGATCCGCTGGAGCCGCTGAGCCAGCCCTCGGCCGTGCTGATCGACGGGGTGGAGCAGCCGCTGCAGGCGCGCAACCTGCTGCTGCGCGACCGCTACCGCACCGGCGGCGAAGGCGCCATGCCGCCCGCCTACGGCGACTGAGGCTTCACAGTCTGAAGATGGAAGGGCGCTGCGGGAGACCGCGGCGCCCTTTTTCCTGCGCCTGGGGAAGGGGGCGGAGCCCCTACTGCGCCGTCAGTCCGCCGTCGATCTTGAACTCGGCGCCGGTCACGAACTTGGACTCGTCCGAGGCCAAGTAAAGCACGCAATAGGCCACGTCGTCCGGTTCGCCGATGCGCTTCAGCGGAATGCCGCGCGCCAGCTTTTCGTGCGCGTTCGCCTCGTCTCCGCCCGCCATGGCGATGAAGGGGTCGAGGATCGGCGTCTTGATGAAGACCGGGTGCACCGAGTTGGCGCGCACGTTCCAGCCCGCCTTGGCCGCCTCCAGCGCCACCGTCTTGGTGTAGAGCCAGACCGCCGCCTTGGTGGCGTTGTAGGCGCCCATGCCCGGCGCCGCCGCCAGCCCCGCGATCGAGGAGATGTTGACGATCGACCCCGCGCCCGAGGCCCTGAGCGGCGCCATGGCGTGCTTGCAGCCCAGCATGACGGATTCCAGGTTGACCGCCTGGACCTTGCGCCAGTTCTCCAGCGTGTCCTGCTCGGCCCACAACAGCTGGCCGCCGATCCCGGCGTTGTTCACCAGGATGCTGAGCCCGCCCATGTCCTCGACCGCCGCGCCGACCACGCGGACCCAGTCGTCCTCGCGCGTGACGTCGTGCTCATAGGCGAAGGCCATGCCGGGGTGGTCGGCGTTGATCGCCTCGGCCAGGGCGCGCGCGCCGTTCAGGTCCAGATCGCTGAGCGCCACTTTGGCGCCCTCGCGGACCAGCATCCGCGCCATGGCCTGGCCCAGCCCCCCTGCGGCGCCGGTGATCAGGGCCGCCTTGCCTGCGACGCGGCCGCCGGTCACTCGACCAGGCCCTTGACCGCCTCGTCGATGAAGCGGGCCATCGCCACGTCGCGCTCCGTCACCCCGTCCGCGTCATGGGTGGTCAGCAGCACCTCGACGCGGTTGTAGACGTTGGACCACTCCGGATGATGGTCGACCTTGTCGGCCAAGAGGGCGACGCGGGTCATGAAGCCGAAGGCGGCGTTGAAATCGGCGAAGCGCAGGGTGCGCGCGATGGCCGGGCGCGGGTCGTCGGCGCGGCGCCAGTCGGGCAGGCCCGCCAGAACTTCGGTCACGTCGAGGGCGGCGGTCATGGGCGTCTCCTTGGATTTTGTTCAGGCGTATCGCGCGCCCCGTGACGCGACAAGCGGCAAGCCTGCGTCAGATGGCGCCATCATGCGACGCTTCCCCGGATGACGGCGGCGACGGGAGGCGTTACACCGCCATCCATGACCCAGGCCGATCCCTCCTCCGACGCTTCCGGCAAGACCTCCTCCTTCGGCTTCCGTGACGTAGACGCCAAGGAAAAGGTGCAGATGGTGCGCGGCGTGTTCAACTCCGTCGCCTCCAACTACGACCTGATGAACGACCTGATGAGCGCGGGCGTCCACCGCATCTGGAAGGACGCGACGGCGGCCAAGCTGAACGTCCGGCCGGGCGAGGTGGTGCTGGACATGGCCGGCGGCACTGGCGACATGGCGCGCCGCTATTCCAGGATGGCCCGCGCGGCCCAGGAACGGCGCGGGGGCGAGGACGCCACTGTCATCGTCATGGACTATAACGCCGAGATGATCCTGAACGGCGTGGCCAAGGGCGGCGAGCCCGAGATGGCCTGGGGCGTCGGCGACGCCATGCACCTGCCGCTGCCGGACGCCTGCCTGGACGCCTATTCGATCAGCTTCGGCATCCGCAACGTGGCCGACATCCCGCAGGCCCTGCGCGAGGCGCGCCGCGCGCTGAAGCCGGGCGGCCGCTTCATCTGCCTGGAGTTCTCGCGGCCCACGACCGGCGCGCTGAGGAAGGCCTATGACGCCTGGTCCTTCCACGCCATCCCGCGCATCGGCCAGTTGGTCGCCAAGGACCGCGACAGCTACCAGTATCTGGTCGAGAGCATCCGCCGCTTCCCCGATCAGCAGACCTTTAAGCGGATGATCGAGGAGGCGGGCTTCAGCCGCGTCAGCGTCACCAATCTGTCGGGCGGGATCGCCGCCATCCACCACGGGTGGGCGATCTGAGCCGGCTGACCTTCAACGCCCCGCCGCCGACGCCGCAGGCCCAGCCGGTCCGCCATCCGGTCGGCGCGGCCCTGCGCATGATCCGTTGGGGCTGGGTGCTGGCGCGCCACGACGCCTTGATCCCGCGCGAGGCCAACCCCCTGCTGCCCGCCTGGGGCCGCCCCTTCGCCCGCCTGGTCCAGCTGTTCGCCAGCCGCAAGCACCGCGCGGGACGACCCGGCCAGCGCGTCGGTCAGGCCTTCGAGCATCTCGGCCCCGTCGCCATCAAGCTGGGCCAGGTGCTGGCCACCCGCGCCGACATCTTCGGCCTGCAGTTCGCTCAGGATCTGGGGCGTCTGAAGGACAAGCTGCCGCCCTTCCCGCTGGAAGAGGCCAAGCGCGAGATCGAGCGCTCGCTGGGCCGTCCGGCCGAGAGCCTGTTCATCAATCTGACCGAACCGATGGGCGCCGCTTCGCTGGCTCAGGCGCATCCGGCCCGGCTGGCCGACGGGCGCAAGGTGGCGGTCAAGGTGCTGCGCCCCGGCGTCGAGCGCCGCGTGGCCCAGGGGTTGGATGCCATGCGTCTGGGCGCCAAGCTGGTGGACCGCTTCGTCGAGCCGGCCCGTCGGCTGGAGCCGCGCGCCTTCGTCGAGATCATCGCCCAGTCGCTGCAGCTTGAGCTGGACATGCGGCTGGAGGCCGCCGCCGCCTCCGAACTGGCCGAGGTCATGGCCAAGGACGGCTATATGTCCGCGCCCGCCGTCGTCTGGGACGGGGTGGGCAAGCGGGTGCTGACGTTGGAGTGGGCGCCCGGCCTGCCGATGACGGACCCGGCCCTGGTCGATCTGCCCGGTCTCGACAAGGACGCCCTGGCCGACAAGGTGGTGCGCGCCTTCCTGGTCCAGGCGCTGGATCACGGCGTCTTCCACGCCGATCTGCACGAGGGCAATCTGTTCGCCGACGCGCCCGCGCAGCTGACGGCCATCGACTTCGGCATCGTCGGGCGGCTGGGACCGGCCGAGCGACGCTATCTGGCCGAGATCCTGTGGGGCTTCATCAGCCGCGACTACGACCGCATCAGCCGCGTCCATTTCGAGGCCGGATACGTGCCGCCGCACCATTCGGTCGACACCTTCGCCCAGGCCCTGCGCGCGGTCGGCGAGCCGGTGATCGGCCGCCAGGCCAGCCAGGTGTCGATGGGCCGCCTGCTGGGCCAGCTGTTCGAGATCACCGCCCTGTTCGACATGCATATGCGCCCCGAACTGGTGCTGCTGCAGAAGACCATGGTCTCGGTCGAGGGGGTGGCGCGCCGCCTGAACCCCGATCACGATCTGTGGGAGGCCGCCAAGCCGGTGGTCGAGCGCTGGATCAAGCGCGAACTGGGCCCGCAGGCCCAGATCAAGGAGACGGTCGAGGAGGCGATGGCCGCTCTCAGGGCCCTGTCGCGTCTGGTGCAGAACCCGCCGTCGTCTCAGACGTTGGTGATCGAGAAGGCCGGAACGCGGCCCTGGGTGGTCGCCGCCGTCACCGTCGCAGTCTGCGCGTCGGCGGTCGCCTTGGTGCTGACGCTTTGGCCGATGATCGTCGCCTGACGTTTCTTCGGAGCCTGCGTTTCATGAAGACCTCTTCCTTCGCCCTCGTCCTGTCGGGCGCCCTCCTGCTGGCCGCCCCGGCGCTGGCCCAGACCGCCGCTCCGAGCCGGGCGCCGGCTCAGGGCGCGGCTGCGGCGACCCTGCCCGACGCCTTCGAGGGGGATGCGCCCGCCGCTTCGACCCCGCCCGCCTCGCCGCCGGTCGCCGGTCCCGTCGCCCAGGCGCCGGACATCGCCCGTTCGGAAGAGGCCCTGCGCCGGGTCATCGCCGCCTTCCAGGCCAATCAGATCGACTATTCGGTGTTCAGCACCGACATGGCCGAGCAGATTCGCGCCCAGTCCGGCGCGGTGGCGCCCCTCATCCAGCAGTTCGGCGCGCTGAAGACGATCGAGCATCGCGGCCAGCAGAGCGGCGCCGACATGTTCCGCGTGGTGTTCGAGAAGCAGGCCACCGACTGGGTCATCGCCTTCGACGACCAGGACCAGATCGCGGCCCTGCTGTTCCGCCCGGCGCAGGACTGAGGGCGCTCTCCGCACAGCCCTCCTCCCCCATCCCTTCGCCGTCATCCTCGGGCTTGACCCGAGGATCCAGCTATTCGCGCGCCCGACCTCGGAAACAGGAGCGCGACGCCGCCTCTGATCCTCGGGTCAAGCCCGAGGATGACGGAGGGGGGTGGAAACCTAATCCAGCGACGGCTTGCCGCGTCCGCTCTTGATCGAGGATCGGCTGGACTTGGCCTGCAGCCGACGCTCCTTGGACGCGCGCGTCGGACGGGTCGGCACGCGGTAGACCGGCTTGATCGAGGCCTCGGCCACCATGGCCTCCAGCCGTTCGACGGCGTCCGCCTTGTTGCGCTCCTGGGTGCGGAAGCGCACGGCGCTGATGACGATCACCCCGTCCAGCGTCAGGCGGCTGCCCGCCAGCTTCATCAGCCGCGCCTTCACCGGCTCGGTCAGGCTGGGCGAGTTCTTCACGTTGAACCGCATCTGCACGGCGGTCGAGACCTTGTTGACGTTCTGCCCGCCCGGTCCGCCGGCGCGGAAGAAGCGGAACTCCAGCTCGTCTTCAGGAATACGGCTCATGACGCGTCTCTGCGCGCCCGCACCACGGCGGCGTCCAGCGCCTGCAGGAAGCGCGAGCGGTCGGCGGCCGAGAAGGGCGGCGGCCCGCTGGTCGGCACGCCCATGGAGCGCAGGTGTTCGCCGATCATCCGCCCGGCCAGGGCCGAGCCGATGGAGTCCGCCGTGAAGGGCTGGCCGTTCGACTTCAGCGCCTGCGCGCCGGATTTCAGCACCCGGTCGGCCAGCGGAATGTCGGCGGTGATGACGATGTCGCCGCGCTGGGCGCGCTCGGCGATCCAGTCGTCGGCGACATCCGGCCCGGCGTCGACGACCACCTGTTCGATCAGCGGCTCGCGCGGCGTGTTGATCCAGGCGTTGGACACCACGAAGACCTTCAGCCCGCAGCGGCGCGCCACGCGATAGACCTCCTCCTTCACGGGGCAGGCGTCGGCGTCGATGTAGAGGGTGGTGGCCATGACAGGCTTATGGCGCCTTTTCCTCCCCATTTCATGGGGAGGGGGACCACGAAGTGGTGGAGGGGCCAGCGCGACCGGCCGCCCCTCCGTCACGTCGCCTTGCGGCGCCGCGCCACCTCCCCACAAAGTGGAGAGGAGAAGCGCGCTCAGTCTTACGCCACGCCGTCGCGGATGCGCTTCAGATCCGGCGCCAGGGCCTCGTCCGTCAGCATGGCGATGGCTTCCTCCACCGTGACGATGGTCTGGGCCTGAGAGCCGAAGCGACGGATGGCGACCTTGCCTTCCTCGGCCTCCTTGCGGCCGACCACGGCGATGGCGGGCACCTTGGCGACCGAGTGCTCGCGGATCTTGTAGTTGATCTTCTCGTTGCGCAGGTCGATCTCGGTGCGCAGACCCGCCGCCCGGAACTTGGCCAGAACTTCCTCGGCGTAACCGTCGGCGTCGGACGTGATGGTCGCCACCACGGCCTGCGTCGGCGCCAGCCACAGCGGGAAGGCCCCGGCGTAGTTCTCGATCATGATGCCGATGAAGCGCTCGAACGAGCCCAGGATCGCGCGGTGCAGCATGACCGGGCGGTGCTTCTGACCGTCCTCGGCGATGTAGGTCGCATCCAGACGCTCGGGCAGCACATAGTCCAGTTGGATCGTGCCGCAGGTCCATTCGCGGCCGATGGCGTCCTTGACGATGAAGTCCAGCTTGGGCGCGTAGAAGGCGCCGTCGCCCTCGGTGACGACCGGCTCGGTTCCGGCGGCGCGGGCGGCTTCCAGCATCTGGGCCTCGGCCTTGTCCCAGAACTCCTCGGTGCCGGCGCGCAGCTCGGGGCGGGTGCCCAGGCTGATGTATTTGGTCTCCATGCCGAGGTCGGCGTGGACCGAATAGGCCAGCTTGATGAACTCGGCCGTCTCCTCGACGATCTGGTCCTCGCGGCAGAAGATGTGGGCGTCGTCCTGCGTAAAGCCGCGCACCCGCATCAGGCCGTGCAGCGAGCCCGAAGGCTCATAGCGGTGACAGGCGCCGAACTCGGCCATGCGCAGCGGCAGTTCGCGATAGGACCGCTGGCCCTGATCGAAGATCTGCACGTGGCCGGGGCAGTTCATCGGCTTGAGGCTGAGCGTCTCGCCCTCGACCGTCTCGCAGACGAACATATTGGCGCGGTACTTGTCCCAGTGGCCCGAGGCCTCCCAGAATTTCCGGTCCAGCACCTGCGGCGTCTTGACCTCGACATACCCGGCGGCGTCCAGACGGCGGCGCATATAGGCTTCCAGCACGCGCCACAGCACCCAGCCCTTGGGGTGCCAGAAGACCATGCCCCGGCCCTCTTCCTGCATGTGGAAGAGCTCCATGGCGCGGCCCAGCTTGCGGTGGTCGCGCTTCTCGGCCTCCTCGATGCGCAGCAGATAGGCGTCCAGATCTTCCTTGGTCGCCCAGGCCGTGCCGTAGATGCGCTGAAGCTGGGCGCGGTTGGAATCGCCGCGCCAATAGGCCCCCGCCAGCTTGGTCAGCTTGAAGGCCTTGCCCACGAATTTGGTCGTCGGGAAGTGCGGTCCCCGGCACAGGTCGGCCCATTCGCCCTGCTTGTAGACGGTGATCGTCTCGCTCTCGGGCAGGTCGCGGATCAGTTCGGCCTTATATTCCTCGCCGATCTTTTCGAAGTGGGCGATGGCCTCGTCGCGGTTCCAGACCTGACGCTCCAGCGGCGCGCCCCGGTCGATGATCTCGGCCATCTTCTTCTCGATCTTCGGGAAGTCGTCGGTCGAGAAGGGCTCGTCGCGGGCGAAGTCGTAATAGAAGCCGTCTTCGATGGCCGGGCCGATCGTCACCTGGGTGCCCGGGAACAACTCCTGCACGGCCTGCGCCAGCACGTGGGCGGCGTCGTGGCGGATGGTCTCCAGCGCCTCGGGGTCGTCGCGCATCAGCAGGCGGAAGTCGCCGTCGCCGTCGATGACGCGGTCCAGGTCGCGCTGCTCGCCGTTCCAGACGACCAGGGCCGCCTTCTTGGCCAGCGAGGGCGAGATGGCGGCGGCCACGTCGCGGCCCGTCGAGCCGGCCGGATACTGACGCACGGCGCCGTCGGGGAATTTCAGTTCGATCATGACGGTCGTTCTTTTTCGGTCTTGGCGGGCGGAACGGGATCATAGCCCGAACCGCCGAAGGGATGGCATTTACAGAGGCGCCGCACGGTGAGCCATCCCCCCCGCACCGGACCGTGCTGGATCAGGGCGTCGCGCCCGTAATCCGAACAGGTCGGCATGAACCGGCACTGCTGGCCGATCAGGGGGGACAGCGTCAGCTTATAGCCCCGATGGGCCGCGCGGACGCTGCGTTCGTAGAGAGACATCGGTCCCTTCGCCGGGGGCTCTGTTTCGGGTTCGTCGCGCTTATCCCTCTTCACGGCAGGGGGATCAACCGACGCGCCGTTCAGGCCGCGCCGGCGAGACGAGTTCGCGTATCGCTCTGGTGTTTGGCCAACGCCTGCTGAGCCGCCTCCAGCGTCGCTTCCAGCGCCACCATGGTCGAGGCGTGGCGGGCGGGATAGTCGGCGACCTGCTTCAGGACGCGTAAGGCTTCGAAGCGGCCCTCGGGACCGTCGCCGCCGGATTTCAGCATGGCGGACATGGCGTCGCGCGCGGCCTCGATCTCCTCAACCGAGGCGCCAAGGACGTTTTCCCCGACCACGCCCGCCGCCGCCTGACCCAGGGCGCAGGCCTTGACTGTCTGGGCGAAGCCGCTGACGCGGCCGTCCGCGTCCAGCACCACGTCGACGATCGCCTTCGACCCGCACAGCTTGGCGACCCGCTCGGCCGAGCCTTCGGGCGCAGGCAGGCGCCCGCTGTGCGGCAGGTTGGCCGCCAGCGACAGGATGCGCGCGCTGTAAAGGTCGTCGATCACGGGATGAAGATAGGCCCTCAAGGGCGGAAGGTGAAGAGACGCAAGGCTTCTCCCTCCCCTTCATGGGGAGGGTGGTCGCGCAGCGACCGGGTGGGGAGGGCTGGGTCATGAACGCGGCACCTGGATAGCCAAGCCGCCCCCACCCGACCTCGCCCTGAAGGGCTCGGCCACCCTCCCCATGAAAAGGGGAGGGAGAAAGTCGCGTTCTATCCGCCCTGCAGCGACGACCACGTCCGCGCGGTCGGCGACGTTTCAGCCACGGCGGGAGAGGGCGTCTGCCCCGGCTGCATCCGCGCGGCCAGCCAACGCAGGTTCTGGTCCGCCGCTTCCGGCGGCAGGTCGCGGCGCAGGATGGCTTCGGCCTCGGCGGTCTTGCCCTGCAGCCCCAGCGCCAGCGCAAGGTTCTGGCGCACCTGCAGCCCGGCGCCCGGCTGGGCGGCGGCGCGGCGCAGCAGGATCTCGGCCGAGGGCGCGTCGCCCTCGCCGATGCGGGCGATGGCGGCGTTGGTCAGGACGTCGGCGTTGTCGGGCGACAGGCGCAGGGCCTCGTTCCACGCGGCCTTGGCGTCGTCGGGGCGGCGCACCTGCTGATAGGCCACGCCCAGCAGCGACAGAGGGCGCCAGTCGCGCGGCGCGGCGGCCTTGGCCTGTTCCAGCGCGGCGATGCCGTAGAAGGCCTGGCCGCGCGCGATGTGGGCGCGGCCCACCTCCAGCATGGCCTCGACATTGGCGGGCTGGACGACCAGCACGCCCTGCGCGGTCTCGGCGGCCTGATCGAACTGGCCCAGTTCGCGCAGGGCCTGGGCCAGCTTGACCCCGGCGACCGGGTCCATCGGATTGAGCTGCTGCTCCTGGGTCCAGAACACCGAGCGGCTGAGGGCGTCGGCCCGGTCGTAGCCCGCCCGCGTCGCGGCGTCGGCAGGGGCGCGCGCTGCGGGCGCGGTCTGGCTCAGGGCCGGGGCGGCGAGGGCCAGAAGCGTCAGGCTGACGGTTGCGGCGAGGGCGGCGTTGCGCGACATGGAAGGGGTCCGTGGCGGTTCTGCCCTTATGGTCGCGCCGACGGGTCAAGGTTTGGTTAATCGGCGTTAAGTGTCGGAAAGGTCGCCCCATGTCCCATCAGTCCGAACTGCTGATCCCCGCTTCCGCGACCGCGCGTCCGGTTCGCATCGTCAAGGCGGGCGCGGCGCTGGAGGGACGCATCGCCGCCTGGGCCGAGGCCAACGGCTTCACCGGCAAGGCGGGCCAGCTGCTGGTGGTCCCCGCCGCCGACGGCGCGCCGGAGCAGGCCCTTTTCGGCGCGGGCGAGGCCTTCGAGCCCATGACGGCGCGCGGCCTGCCGACGCGCTTGCCCGCGGGCGACTGGCGGTTGGAGGGCGTCGAGGGCGAGGCGGCGCATTCGGCGGCGCTGGCCTTTGCGCTCGGCGGCTATCTGTTCGACCGCTACAAGGCCCGGCCCGAGCGCGGCCGCGCGCGTCTGGTCGCGCCGGACGGCCTCGACCTGACGGCGACGCTGAACATCGCCGCCGCCTGCGCCCTGACCCGCGAAATGGTCGATACTCCCGCCGCCGACATGGGGCCGCTGCAGCTCGAAACCATCGCCCGCGAGATCGCCGAGGGCGCGGGCGCGAGCCTGACCGTCACCACCGGCGACGCCCTGCTGGAGGACAACTATCCGGCCGTTCACGCGGTCGGCCGCGCCGCAGCCCCGCACCGCGCGCCGCGCGTTCTGGAGATCGGCTGGAATCTGGACAAGGCGGACCGGCCGCTGGTGGCCCTGGTCGGCAAGGGGGTGGTGTTCGACACCGGCGGTCTGGACCTCAAGGGCGCCGCCGGGATGCGCAACATGAAGAAGGACATGGGCGGCGCCGCCCACGCCCTGGCGCTGGGCCGCCTGATCATGCAGGCCGGTCTGCCGGTGCGGCTGGTGGTGCTGGTGGCGGCGGTCGAGAACGCCGTGTCGGCCGACGCCTTCCGGCCGGGCGACATTCTGAACAGCCGCAAGGGCCTGACCATCGAGATCGGCAACACCGACGCCGAAGGGCGGCTGATCCTGGCCGACGTCCTGACGCGGGCGGGCGAGCACCAGCCGGATCTGACGCTGGACTTCGCCACCCTGACCGGCGCGGCGCGCATCGCGCTCGGCCCCGAACTGCCGCCGCTCTACACCGACGACGACGCCCTGGCCGAGGGCGTGCTGAACGCCGGTCGGGCTGTGGGCGATCCCCTGTGGCGGATGCCTCTGTGGGCGGGCTATCGCGCTTCGCTGGACAGCGAGATCGCCGATGTGCGCAACGATTCCGCCGCCTGGGCCCAGGCCGGATCGGTGACGGCGGCCCTGTTCCTGCAGAAGTTCGCCCCGACGACGGGCAGCTGGGCGCACATGGACGTCTTCGCCTGGAATCCGCGCGCCCGGCCCGGCTGGCCCGAAGGCGGCGAGGCCCAGGCCATCCGCGCCTGCTTCCGCTACCTCAGCGACAAATTCGTCAAATAGCCAAGGCTGTTAACGCCCCCTTCGGGATCGGCGCCTAGGGTGGGCGGCTCGAATTGTCCGAGCCGTCTAGAGACCGCCGCTTGACCGATGTCCTGGCCCTGCTGCCGCCTGGCGCGCCCCTGATCCTGCGGGACGGGGATCGCGTGGTGCTGGCCGAGCAGGCGCTGGAAGGCCTGATGCGGGCCGAGGCCTATCGCCGGACCGATCCCGCTCACTGCCGCCTGCCGGTCGCCGACATCGTCGCGGACGACGGTCAGCGCATCGACCAGTTGCTGTTCGGCGAGGCCTTCGACGTGTTGGAGCGTCGGCAAGACCGCGCCTGGGGCCGCGCCCGACGCGACGGCGTGGTCGGCTGGGTCTCGCTGGAGGCCCTGGCGCCCGGCGCGCCCCTGGCGACGCGCCGCGTCGCTTCTGTTTCCGCGGCCCTGCCGCTGAACGCCTTGATCGGCGACGACGCTCAGGGCCTGGCCGACAGCGACCTGGAATCCATCGGCGCGTTCGAGCGCGACCTGGTAGCGGTGGCCGAGCGCCTGCTGGGCCGCCCGCACGCCCTGGGCGCCCGTTCCTCGCTGGAGACCGACTGTTCGGGCCTGGTGCAGCAGGCTCTGCTGGCCTGCGGCCTGCCTGGTCCGCGCCGCGCGGATGAGCAGGCCGGTCTCGGCCGCGCCGTGTCGCGCGAGGACGCCCAGCGCGGCGACCTGGCGATCTGGCTGTCGCAGGCCGAGGGCGACTGGACCGGCCATTCGGCCCTGGTGTTGGACGCCGAGCGCATCATCCACGCGACCGGCGCGCGCGGCGGCGTGGTGGTCGAGACCCTGGCCGAGGTCGAGGCCCGCCTGACCGCCGACGGCTTCGCCTCAGCGATTTTCCGCCGGGTCTGACACCCTAAAGCCTGATCCTGAAACGAAGAAAGGCGACCCGAAGGCCGCCTTTCCGTCGTCTGTCGTGTCCGTCCGCCCTTAGGCTTTCGGAGCCGGAGGCGTCGCCTGGGTCGCGGCGGCGTCGGCGGCGGGCGCCTCGGCCGGAGCGGCGCCGGCTTCCGTCGCAGCGGCGCCTTCAGCAGCCGGAGCCTCGCCTTCGGCGGCGGCCGGGGCGGCGGCGCCCGGTTGACGGGCGGGATCCGGCGCCGGGATGGCGAAACCGGCCGAGCCTTGCGTGCGCAGCCAGGCGATCAGGTTGATGCGGGTCTTCTCGTCGCGGATGCCGGCGAAGGACATCTTGGTGCCCGGCACATAGCGGCCCGGCGCGTTGATGAAGTGATCCAGCTCGTCATAGTTCCAGGTCGGGGCTTCGGCCTTGTGCTTGGCCATGGCGTCCGAATAGGCGAAGCCCGCGCGGTGCATGGCGGGGCCGCCGACCACGGCGAACAGGTTCGGGCCGATGCCGTCGGCGCCGCCCGAGTTGACGGTGTGGCAGGCCTGGCAGCGCGCGAAGGCGGCTTCACCGGCGGCCAGGTCGGCGGTCGGCAGGACCGTGCCCCAGTCGATCGGCAGGGCGGCTTCGGCCGCGCCCGCAGCCGCTTCATCCGGCGCGTCGACGAAGTAGCCCATCTTCTCGGGCTGCTTGGTGTGGTAGACCATGCCCGAAACCTGCTGGACCACCAGGATCGCAAAGGCGGTGCCCAGGCACGCGCCCATAATCTTGTTCCACTTCAGATCGCCGCTCATTCCGCGTCGTCGCATCCCGTCTCTAGGTGAGCCCCCCAACCGCGAAGCGGCGTTCAGGCGTATTCTTGCGTGGGCGTCTCTTACACGCTAGCGCGACCTTCGCAACCGGCCCGGACGCTTCCGGGCGCTTTCAAGGCGCTTGGCGACCATGAATCCGCTGATAATGATACCCGCTCGCATGGCGGCCACTCGTCTGCCCGGCAAACCCCTGGCGGACATCGGCGGCAAGCCGATGATCGTGCGGGCGTGGGAGCAGGCCATGGCTTCGGGCTTCCGCGTCGCCGTGGCGGCGGGCGATCCGGAGATCGTCGCGGCGGTGCAGGCTGCGGGCGGCGAGGCGGTGCTGACCGATCCCGACCTGCCCAGCGGCTCGGACCGCATCCTGGCGGCCGCCCAGGCGGTCGATCCCGACGGCGCCCATGAGGTGGTCATCAATATCCAGGGCGACATGCCGTTCGCCTCGCCGGACCTGACCAAGGCCTGCGCCGCGCTGCTGGCGCGCGAATCAGCCTGCGACATCGCCACCCTGGTCGCGACCGAGGCGGACGTCTCGGACCGGGCCAATCCCGATGTGGTCAAGGCGGTGCTGGCCTTGGCGGAGGGCCAGACGAGCGGCCGCGCCCTCTACTTCACCCGCTCGACCCTGTACGGCGACGGCCCCGTCTGGCGCCATGTCGGCATCTACGGCTATCGGCGTGAAGCCCTGGCCCGTTTCTGCGCCGCCCCGCCGTCGCCGCTGGAGAAGCGCGAAAAGCTGGAGCAGCTGCGCGCCCTGGAGATGGGGCTGCAGATCTGGGCTTCGGTGATCGAAGCGGCGCCGCTGTCGGTGGACAACCCGGCCGATCTGGAGGCCGCGCGGGCGCTGGCCTGATCAGTCGTCGTCGCCCGCCTCGCCGTCGTCGGGGATGGCGGGCATCTCGACGGCCGGGGCCAGGGTGACGATCTCCTTGATCTCGGCGCCGGGGAAGGCCTGCATGATCGACACCACGAAGGGGTCCGCCTCGACCGCCGCGCGGCGCGCGGCGCGGGCCTTCTTCTCGACCTCGATCAGGGTCTCGCCGCCGCCCTGTCCGTTGGCGGCGATCAGCCAGGTGCGGCCGGTCCATTCCTTGAGCCGCCCGGCCAGACGCCGCGCCAGATCATGGGGCGAGCCCTCGGCCGGTTCATAGGTGATGGCGCCGGGGCGGAAGCTGACCACGCGGACGTAGCGCTCCACGTCCATCTGCAGGGTGATCTCGCGCTTTTCGCCGATCAGGGCGACCACGGCCTCGAAGCTCTGCGGATCGGGCAGGGCGGGCGCCACCATCGGCCGCGCCGCCAGCATGGCCGAAGCGCCGCCGCCTCCGCCCCCTGAGCCGCCGCCGCGAGGACCGGCCCCGCCGCCGGGCACGCCGCCCGACTGGATCGCCTTCAGCGCCTCTTCGGGGCCGGGCAGGTCGGCGGCGTAGGCCAGCCGCACGATGGCCATCTCCACCGCATCGGCCGGATTGGGCGCGCGCCGCACCTCGTCCAGCGCCTTCAGCAGCATCTGCCAGGTCCGCGACAGCGTCCCGGCCGAGATGGCCGCGCCCAGCGCCGCCAGCTTTTGCGCCTGATCGCCGGGCAGGCGGGTGGCGTTCGGCCCCAGCATCTTGGCGACCGAGGCCGCGTGGCAGTGCTCCAGCAGGTCGTTGGCCACCTGCACCGGATCGGCGCCGTAGCCGTAAAGGGTGCGGAAGGTCGTCAGGGCCTCGGCCGTCTTGCCCGCCATGGTCTGTTCGAACAGGGCGATGGTCTGGGTGCGGTCGGCCAGGCCCAGCATGTCGCGCACCGTGGCCGTCTCGACCACCGCGCCGCGCTCGGCCTGAACCAGCGCCTGATCCAGCAGGCTGAGGCCGTCGCGCACAGACCCTTCGGCCGCGCGCGAGATCAGCGCCAGCGCCTCCTGCTCGATCTTCATGCCTTCGCGCTCGGCGACGCGGCCCAGATGGCCGACCAGAACCTCAGGCTCCACGCGGCGCAGGTCGAAACGCTGGCAGCGGCTCAGAATGGTCACCGGCACCTTGCGGATCTCGGTGGTGGCGAAGATGAACTTCGCGTGGGGCGGCGGCTCCTCCAGCGTCTTCAGCAGGGCGTTGAACGCCTGCGTCGACAGCATGTGGACCTCGTCCAGCACATAGACCTTGTAACGGGCCTCGACCGGCGCGTAGCGGACGCTCTCAAGAATGTCGCGGATGTCGTTGACGCCGGTGTGCGACGCCGCGTCCATCTCCATCACGTCCATGTGCTGGCCCGCCATGATGGCGGCGTCGTGCCGCCCCGTGGGCGTCAGGGCCAGGGACGGCTTGTCGATCGTCTCGGTTTCGTTGTTGAGCGCGCGGGCCAGCAGGCGGGCCGTCGTCGTCTTGCCGACGCCCCGCACCCCGGTCAGCATGAAGGCGTGGGCGATCCGCCCGGTGGCGAAGGCGTTGGTCAGGGTGCGGACCATCGCCTCCTGCCCGATTAGATCCTCGAACGCGCGCGGCCGGTATTTGCGGGCCAGGACGGTGTAGGCCTCGCCCTCGGCGGGCGGCGCTTCGAACGGCTTGGGAGCGGGCGCAGGCGCGGGCTCCGCCTTCGGTTCAGGCGCGGGTTCGGCCGCCGCGACGGGGGGCGGGGCGCCGAACATGTCGTCGGTGTTGGGGTCGCGCTCCTCGACTTCGGGCGCGTCTTCCTCCCACGGAGGACCATCGAGACTGTGATCGGCGTCGCTCATGGTCCTGTCTTAGCGCGAAGGGGCGCCGTCGCGCACCCCCTCGCGCCGCAGAGAGGCTCAGAGATCGGTGGGCAGTTGGCCGCCGTTGTCGCGGATCTTCTGGATCACCTGCTTGTGCAGCCAGATGTTCATGCTGGCGCTGTCCGACTTGTCGCCGGTGTAGCCCAGTTCGTCGGCCAGCTCCTTGCGCTCGGCCAGCGAGGATTCCAGGCCGATCAGCTTCATCAGGTCGACGATGGAGGTGCGCCAGTTCAGCTTCTGCGCGCGCTGCTCGTTCATGAAGTCGAGGATGCCGGCGACATCGACCTCGGCCGCGGGCTGGGGCGCGACGGCGGCTGCCGTGGGCGAAGGCGCCAGGGTTGGGGCCGCTGCTTCGGGCGCGGGTGCGGCGGGGGTCGCCTCCTTCTTCCTGAAGACGCCGCCGAGAATCTTGCCGAGAATGCTCATTCGCCTGCTCCTGATGAGGGGATCGAAGCCCTTTCAGCGAATGAGGCGCAGCCCGGTTCCGTGAAGCTTGCACGACGGGCCTTCCACGCCGCCGTTCGCCCCTCCCTCGCCGTCATCCTCGGGCTTGACCCGAGGATCGGGCCATCTGTCTGCGGGGCATCGGCAAGACAGAGCACGCCGTTTAACTCGATCCTCGGGTCAAGCCCGAGGATGACGGCGGAGATGCAGGTACACGTGCGGCGCAGATGTCGGGGATCGTGCGCTCAAGCAGCGAGGCTCCGCGAGCCGAGCGATAGCGCACTAACAATGCCGCATAAAAAAGCGCTCAAGTCGTGAGCGCCCGCGGCGCGAACATAGCGCCCTAAGAATAAGGTGGAGACCGCGACCCGAAGGGGAATTCGTTGTGGCTGCTGCCTTCCGGCCCTGACCAGGTTGGCGAAGCCTTCGCCCGCGATCTCCGAGAGGGGATATGACGGCGGACGGCGCGGGAATCAAGCCCTCCCCTGCACGCGTCGTCGGGGCTATGAAGCCTCATGCCCTATCGCAACGTCTTTTCCGGCAATCCGCTCGACCGCTCCGGCGACCTTCGCAACGACGCCGCCTGGCTGGCCGAGCAGGAAGCCAATCCCGAAGCCCTGGCCATGATCCTGTGGGAGGGTCGCCCGCTGATCGAAACCCATGAGGGGGCCGAGCGGCTGGTCTGGCTGTCGCTGGGCCATGCACGCGACCTGGCGCGCGACCGCGACGTCTTCCTCGGTCTGTGGAAGGGGGCGCCGGTCTTCGCCGCCGAGTTCGAGGGCTCCATCGACCCGACCAGCGGCCCGGCCGGGGGCCTTGGCCGTTTCGTCGAGATGCGCGAGGCGGCGGTCGTCCTGCCCGAGGCCGACGCCGGCATCGCCGCCACGGCCAAGAGCCTGTTCGACTGGCGCCGTCGTCACGGCTTCTGCGCCGCCTGCGGCAAGGCGTCGGATCAGGCGTCTGGCGGCTGGAAGCGCGTCTGCCCCGCCTGCGGGACCGAGCATTTCCCGCGCGTCGATCCGGTCGTCATCATGCTTCCTGTCTATAAGGGCGGGGCTGAGCCGCGCTGCCTGCTGGGCCGTCAGGCCGCTTGGCCCGCCGGTCGCATGTCGGCGCTGGCGGGCTTCATGGAGCCGGGCGAATCGATCGAGGAGGCCTGCGCCCGCGAGGTGATGGAGGAGGCGGGGCTGACGGTGTCGGAAGTACGGTACCACTCCAGCCAGCCCTGGCCCTTCCCGGCCCAACTGATGATCGGCCTGATCGCCGAGGTCACGACCGACGAGGCCGCGCCCGACCAGACCGAGTTGGAGGCCGTCGCCTGGCTGACCCGCGGCGAGGCGCGCGCCGTTCTGGACGAGACCCATCCGACCATCCACGCCCCGCCGCCCTACGCCATCGCGCGGCGGTTGCTCGAGACCTGGGCGCGGGGCGAGGGCTGAATTTCTCCTCCCCATTTCGTGGGGAGGTGGCGCGGAGCCGCAGGCGACGTGACGGAGGGGCTGCTTGGTTCCGCTGTCGCTAAGCCCCTCCACCACTTCGTGGTCCCCCTCCCCATTTCATGGAGAGGAAAACGCTTACAGGATCTGGGCCGCTTCCTCGAAGTCGAGGCGGGGCGAGCGCGGGAACAGGTTCTCGTCCGTGCCGTAGCCCAGGTTCATGATGAAGTTCGGCTCGACATTGCTGTCGGGGAAGAACTCGACCTTCACCCCCGCAGCGTCGAAGCCCGACATCGGCCCCACGTCCAGACCCAGGGCGCGCGCGGCGATGGTCAGATAGCCGCCCTGCAGCGAGGCGTTGCGGAAGGCGGCTTCACGACGACCGGCCTCGTCCAGGAACCAGTCGCGGGCGCCCGGCGCGTGCGGGAACAGCTTGGGCAGGGTGTCGTGAAAGTCGATGTCCTGGGCGATGATCAGATTGACCGGCGCGGCCAGGGTCTTGGCGCGGTTGCCTTCGGCCATGTGCGTCGACAGCCGGGCCTTGGCCTCGGGCGAGGTGATGAAGACGAAGCGGGCCGGGGTCATGTTGACCGCCGTCGGGCCGAACTTGGTCAGGTCATACAGCTTGCGGATCAGGTCTTCGGACACGGGCCGGTCGCTCCAGCCGTTGCGCGTGCGCGCCTCGGTGAACAGCTGGGCCAGAACGGCGTCGGAAACCGGAAGGTCGCGGGCGGAAAGGGCGTCAAAGGCCATCAGGGCTTCTCCAGAAAACTGATTGGTAACTTCAGTTGTGGCCAATTAGGCTTGCGCGACTCCGTCGTCAAGAGATCGGCAACCGATTTTGTGACGAATATGGAGGGGGCGGGCGCGACAGGCTTTCTTCGTCAGGGTCTGGAGCCGCGCGGCGCTTGGCCCTATCTAGGGCGCATGAAAGACCTCAACGCCCTGATGCAACAGGCCCAGGCGATGCAGCAGAAGCTGCAGGACGCCCAGGCGAAAATGGCCGAATCCACCGCCGAGGGCACCTCGGGCGGCGGCCTTGTGACCATCGCCCTGAAAGGCCCCGGCGAGATCACCTCGGTGAAGATCGACGACAGCCTGATGGCGCCCGGCGAGGGCGAGATCCTGGCCGACCTGATCGTCGCCGCCCACGCCGACGCCAAGCGCAAGCTGGACGAGATCAACAACGCCCTGATGCGCGACGCCGCCGGGCCGATGGCCGGGATGAACATCCCCGGAATGCCGAAACTCTTCTGATGGCCGCCTCCGCCGGGCCGGAAATCGAACGGCTCATCAGCCTGTTGGCCAAGCTGCCGGGCATGGGGCCGCGCTCGGCCCGGCGCGCGGCCCTGGCCCTGCTGAAGCGGCGCGAGCAGCTGCTGGTCCCGCTGGCCGCCTCCCTGGCCGAGACGGCGGACAAGGTGGTCAACTGCTCGGTCTGCGGCTCGCCCGATACGCGCGATCCCTGCTCGGTCTGTGCGGACCAGAGCCGCGACAACGCCCTGATCTGCGTGGTCGAAGAGGCCGGCGCCCTGTGGGCCATGGAGCGGTCGGGCGCCTTTCGCGGTAAGTATCACGTCCTGGGCGGCCTGCTGTCGGCGCTGGACGGCGTCGGCCCCGAACAACTGCGCATCGCCGAACTGATCGGCCGGGCGAAGGGCGGGGAGGCGAAGGAGGTCGTGCTGGCCCTGCCCGCCACCGTCGATGGCCAGACCACGGCGCACTATCTGGCCGAACGCCTGTCGGCGGCGGGGGTGCAGGTGACCTCCCTGGCGCGCGGCGTCCCCGTCGGCGGCGAACTGGACTGGCTGGACGACGGCACCATCATCCAGGCCCTGCGGGCGCGACGGCCCGCTTAGGGCCTCCGTCTCTTCATCCGCCGCCGCATCACCCGATCGCCCAGCGCCTCGGCGTATTTCAGGGTGAAGGCCAGGGCGGCGGGATTGCCGCGCCGGGGACCGACCGAATCGGCCATCACAGCGCCGCGCTCGCCGAGCGGCCGGGGCGCGCCCGTGGTGGTGTCCAGCGCGGTCTGGTGTTCGATCTCGGCGTTCAGCCGCGCGCCCATCAGGATCACCTGCACCGAGAACCAGGTCCACAGCAGAAAGCCCATGGCCGCCGCCAGCGGGCCGTAGGAATCGGTGCGCACGAAGGTGGTCAGGAACCAGCTGAACAGGAAGGACACCAGCAGGCTCAGGCTGGCCGCGAACAGGGCCCCCGGCGTCAGCCAGCGCCAGCGCGCCCGCGCCCGGCTCGGCCCGTAGCGGTAGATCAGGGCCAGCGCCCCGGCATAGCCCAGGAACAACAGGGGCCAGCGCAGCGGCGCCAGATAGGCCCACTCGTCCTCCAGGCCGAACACGGCCAGCACCACGGGCACGCCGACCACCAGGGCCGAGCTCAGCATCACCGCCGCCATGGCCGAGACGGTGAAGCCCATGCACACCAGGTTGTAGATGACGATATTGCGCCGCTCGACCTCGTGATAGGCGAGGTTCAGGCCGTAGAAGAGGGTCTTGATCCCCCCGTTGGCCGCCCACAGCGTCAGCAGCAGGGTCCAGATCAGGGTGAAGGTCAGTTGGCCGGTGGAGCTGCCCGCCAGCCGCGTCATCTCCGCCCCGAGAAACTGAGCCACGTTCGACGGCAGCACCTCATAAAGGAAGCTGAGTTGGCCCCAGGCGTCGGCCGGATCGGCGAACAGGCCGTAGATGGTGACGAAGGCGCCCAGCGTCGGGAACAGGGCCAGCAGCAGGAAGAAGGTCACGCCCCCGGCGACGAAGCCGACGCGATCGCCGAAATAGCCCATGACCGTGCGCCACAGGATGTCGACCCAGCCCTTGTGCGGGATCTGCAACGGCCGCTGGGCCAGGCGGCCGCGCCCGGGCTCTTCGGCGTCATAGTCTTCGGGCGTGGGGTCGCGCGGGGGCAGGGGCTCGGG